>JAPPGI010000063.1 GCA_028874985.1 Gemmatimonadota bacterium
GGTCCCGTCCGAAGAACAGGAGGAACATCTCCGTTGAAGACCTGTCGTGTCGCCGAGACCGTTCGCCCTTGGTCGGCGTCACCTCCTCACCGTAGCTGTCAAACAGCTTCTCCAGCGTGAGCGGCTCGGGCTCGGCTTCCGCCTTGCCGTTCAGGTCCGGGCCGGCGAACCCGGCAGCGAACTCGTCCGCCTGCCGTTTCGCCCTTGCCCAGTCGCGGTGTCCGAGCGACCGGGTGAGCCTTCGTCCGTTCTCGCGCCACTCCACCTGGAACAGGCCGGTTTTCGGGTCTGGAAACACCCGGACCCTGTTCCGGCCCCACTCGCCGGCGCCGTAGCTCCGGCGGCTTCTTCTCGTGCGTGCCATCGTTCGATTCCTCTCGTTCGATGGACTGCACGATCTGCGCGAATGAAACCTCGCGACGACGGGGCGCGTCGTCCAGAGTTGGGCGCTCCGGCCGGCTTTCGGACGGGCGCGCCACGGGGGCGCTGATTTCTGCGGTTTGCGGAGGAGCCAGATGTGTAAACGCTTCACGTTTACTCTGGCCGGGGGTCTCCCCCGGACCCCCGCGTCCGCTTTCAAGAAGCCGGTTCGTCCGGGGCTGGCTCCCGACACCTGATGGCGGTGACTCTAGCCTACGCCGTGCTGAACAAAACGGGGGCTGCTGCCCATGCTCTGCTCGGGGGGCGTCGCCGGATCAGCGGATCCCTTCCGGCAGACGCTTCACCACGACCGTCTGCTACGCCGAGCTCGTCCACTTCCACGAACGCGGCCAGCCCGTCGGGACCGAAGGCACCCGGCATCGACACCTCGTCCGCCGAGAAGGTGCCCAGGTAGCGCCCGTGGGGGGACGCTGGCGGACGCAAATCGGTCGGGCGGAGGTTGCGGGAGGCTGGGGTTCAGCGGTTGAGGCCGCGACCGCAGTGCTTCGTGGCCGGGCGAGGCCAGTACCAGCAGTTCCAACCAACGCCATATCGACTCCCGTGTGCAACGTGACGCCCGCTCAGGCCGTCTAAACAAGTGTGCTGGTGTCCCCAAGCTCTTGGAGTCCCGACTGATGAACGAACATTCCCGCGCTGCCGCTTCGATGTCCGTGCCCCTGCTGCTGGCACTCTGCTTCGGTGTAGGCTGTTCGGAGGGAGGCATCGAACGCTCACCGGATGGTGTCCCGACCTTCCGCGGCACGGTAGATCTGGAGTTCGGGGAGATCGAAGGTGAAGATCCCTATCTCTTCACCCGGATCGAGTCGATCGTCGAGGACACGGGCGGGAGGCTGATCGTCGCAGACCTCCAGTCGCACGAGGTGCGGGTCTTCGGTTCCGAGGGCGACTTCCTGTTCCACTTCGGTGGTCCGGGCGAGGGACCGGGTGAACTGACGCAACCCTGTTGCCTCGCGTTCGGGCCGGACGGCAAGCTCTGGGTGCGCGAGAGTACCCGATACAGCGTGTTCCGGCTGGACGGGGGGAATGCGGAATACGATGGTGGAGCGAGGATCGCTCACGTGGGCATCGGCATGGTTGCCCCGATCACCTTCGATGCCGAGGGTCGGCTTGTCGATATCGGATCACTGATGACCGAGGACGGGGGTGGCACTGCGCGCTTTCATCACGGTTTCGACGGGGCTGTGGACACGGTACTGATGGCGGGTCCGGAGAAGTACGGGATGGGCTCGACCACGGTCGAGCGTATGATCGGCGACACTCCGGTAGGCTTCTTCGTCTACCAACCGTTCGGCCCGCTGTGGCTTCACGCTCACAGCCCCAGCGGCGCGTGGGCCGAAGCGGTCACCTCCGAGTACTCGGTCACGCTCCACCACCCGGATGGGACTGTTTCGCGTGTCGAGGGACCACAGGCGCTTGGTCCTCCGCTCAGCCCGTCGGACCTTGAATGGGCGCAGGCTTCCATTGACCGCGACCTCCAGCGGTTCGATCTCCGGAACCATCCCTTTGAGATTCCCGACCGCAAGCCGCCGCTTGCCGACATCTTCTTTGATCGATCCGGTCGCTTGTGGGTCGAGAAGACGGGTACCGACGGGGAGGAGATGCGCGAAGCCGATGTATACGCCGGGTCCGCTCTGGTGGCACGGTATCGCTGGCCGCGCCGCGTCAGCGTGGGAGATGTTCCCTGGGTCACTGAATCGGTGCTGTACGGCACCACAAGGGACTCGCTTGACGTACGGCGCGTCGCGCGAGTGCGGTTCGAGCCCGGTTCCTGACGTCGCGCCGTGGCGGGGGACCAGTTCGTATTTCGGGTTGGATGGTGGAAGACTAGATTGCTCGGGAGTCGCGGGGGGTCCCGTGACAGCAACGCGCCGTGCACCACGGATGAAACTGGGGGCCGGTCCATACCGTGAGCTACAGCGGAGTTATCGGGCAAGCGTACGGGCGGAAGATCCACGCCCGCGAGGTGGTCGCTATCGACGAAGCCGGGGACGGGCTGTGTTGGGTCCGGCTGACCCGGTTCGGCCACGAATGGCTCCTGATTCGCTCCGACGCCCGCGACGTGTCGCGCGCGGTGCGGAAGCTCCGCCAGATTCCGGCGGGCGAGCAGTCGGAACGGTTCCCGGAGGTAGGGCCATGAGCTATAGCGGCGCACTCGTCGCCGGCGATCCCGGCGCGCATCGGCGCGTGCGTTTCCGGGGGATCGAAGGGGGGCGGCAGCCACCCTCGCCAGCCCCTTTGTACCCACAATGGGTAGGCTGGCTTAGCCACCTAACAGTGGCTTAGCCAGCCCGGCGGAGCCGCCGAAACACCCCTCCAGGCACCGCCCGAAACTTGGCCGTCCTACTAGGCCACGGGGAGGATGGTCGGGACGACTGAACAGTCCTCCAAGGATTGAGGTCACGCTACTCGTCAGGGACTACTACTATCCAGACTCCCTTGATCCTTGTTCCCACGGCCAGACACGGACGGCCCGTTCGGCCAACTCTTGGGACCTGCGGAGCAGAGTGGCTTCGTCCCATGCGGGGTGCTCTGCCACTCGTCTGGTCAGGCTGACCGGGCTCCTCCGGTACCATTCCTTCTTCGCGTCGAACGACCGGTGCTCTCCCGGCGCATCGTTGGCACCGCCGACGAGGGCCAAGTTGGCGAGCCGGTAGCGCCATGCCATGTGCACTTCCTCGGCATCGGGACCAATCGTCTCGCGCCAAGCGTCAGTCAGCCAATACGGCATCACCCGCTCGGTCCAGAGGGCTGCGCGGCTCGGCGCGTCGTCCCCGTCCTCATCCTCCATCAGTGCGCATAGCACTGCCAGACGAGCTTTCTTGCCGAAATACATGTGCTTGGTACGGATTCCGCGGACGAGATCCTCGTCGCTCGGCACCCCTACATCCTGTCGGCGGAGCTTGCGGATGCGTTTCATCCAGTCGTCCAAGTAGGTCTCTCGATTGACGGGATCTTGGGCGGCCAGTCGGGCGAAGGCCGTGTTCAGGCCAGCCGTCCGGTCGGTGAGCCAGAGGCGGGTGATCCACGTGCCAACCACTTCGAACATCCGTCCGGTCTGTTCCACGGTGCAGATTGCGTCGCCATCCGCAGGGCTCAGTTCATTCAGCAAGCGCAGGGTAAAAGGCCGGTGAGTGTGAAGTCCCATCGCGCGCAGGTGCCGGAGTGAGGATTCGATCTCATCGTCAGGATGTGGTCCCGCGGTGCCGGTGAGGATGCCGTATAGATGGGCGAGGTGGGCGAGTTTGCGGAACAGGACAGGTCGTCGCTCTTGAGCTTCCCAATCTTCTTCACGCGCCCAGCGGCGGAAGACCTCGTAGGTCTGGTGGATCGCAGTGATCGAGCCGGTGCGCCAGCGCATCACGTCGCGTAGGAAGAGATCGACCGGCTTCGAGTCATGCTGGGCATGGAGGGCGTCCTCGATCTTCAGCCAGTACTCCTCATACAGCTCCTGCTGCCTGGCGTCAGGAAAGCCCATGAGAAGCCAGTTCTTGACCTTCTCGCTCTCCTTCAGTGCCTTTCCGGTTGCGTTCAGGCTCTCGAATATCTGCTGGGGATCGTCGTTCTCGCCCACGCCGAGGCTGACTACCCGGAAGCGCTCTAGTCCGGCCATCAGGGTGGCGCCACCGTGGTGGTCGACCAGTTCGCGAACCACTCGCCAAGCTTTCGTGACCGCTCCTTTGCCTTTCGGCTTGCCCCGAAGGATGCGGACGTACTCCTCCTCGTCGCCGTCCTGAAGCCGGAGCTTCCGTCGCTTCTCCGACGCCTTCTCCTTCCGGTTCCGCAGCCGGTCGCGGATCTTCTCCCGCGTCCACAGGCCGTACTGGTCGTCATCGGCCATCCGGTCGGCGATGCAGGCGAGCATGAGGCTCACCGTGGTCAACCGCTGCTGGCCGTCCACGACTCGGTGGGTGGTGAGGACCCCGGGGGGCTGTCCGGGCGGGGTGAATGTGATCAGGGAGCCACCGTAGTGCGCCCTCCCCGACTTGGCGGCGGCCGCGATCGACACCAAGTCCTCGGCGAGCCGCGTCACGTCCGTCGCGTCCCAGCAGTAGCGACGCTGCCACTTGGGTACATGGTACTGAACTTTTGGGCTCAGCAGCTGCAGGAATCCCACCTCGTCGGCTTGCACCTACTGGCCTCCGGTCCAAGGCCACAGCTTCAGTGCCTCGCGTGCCAACTGCTCGGCACGCCGCCTGATCGCGTCCTCGTCCCATCGGGGGAAGTCGGCGACCCGCTCGGTCATCAGCACCTCGGTCTTCTTGTACAATTCCTTCTTCTTCTCAAAGCTATGAGCGCCCAGTGCAGCACCGATTTCGAGGCCACAGAGAGTCAGATTCCCGAGCCGGTGGAGATGTCGCCCGTGAATCTCCTCCGCCCGGTCGCCTCCTAGGTCCGCGCGCCACTCGTCGGTCAGCTTCTGCGGCATGATGTGCTCCACCGTGAGCTCGTCGCATGACACCTTCGACCATCCCCGCGGGTCGTTGATCGCGCACAGCACAGCCCGCGTGGCCCTGGTGTCCTTGCCCCCGTATTTGGACGTCAGGCGGATTCCGTCGGTCACGGCGGAGTCGGTCGGAACTGCGATGCGATCGGGGACTTCCGCGATCCGCCGCTTCCAGAATTGCGCGGGATCGACCTCGTCGGCCGGGACGGTGGCGGCAGCCAGTTCCACGAACGCCTTCCCCAGACCAGTGAAGGAGTGGCCCGCAAGCCACAGGCGGGTGATCCAGCTGCTCACCGAACCGAGGGTATGGACAAGCCACTTCGGGTCACGACCCGATTCTCCCGCTCGCTGTGCGTCCGATAGAAGGCGCAGGGTGAAGGGGCGGTGCGCATCAATCCCCATCGCCCGCAGATGGTCGAGCTCACGCTTGACTCCTTTTGACGGCGGAGGGGCAGCGGTGCCGGTGAGCTGTCCGTAGAGACAGGCCAGGCTCGCGACCTCGGCACACAGTTCAGGACGGCGTTCCGGGTTGTCGTGCTCTCTGCGAATTGCCCACCTGCGGAATTCGTCGTAAGTCCCGCTCCCGGCAACCAACCTGCCGGTCCGCCACCGCATCACGTCCCGAAGAAAAACGTCGATCCGCTCGGCGTCGTGACGCGCCCCCAGCACGCTTTCCGTGGCCAGCCAGTGTTCGCGGTGCAAGTCGGTCTGGACGTCCTCTGACAGCCCCATCAAGAGCCAGTTCTTGACCTTCTCGCCCTCCGTCAGCGGCTTGCCGGTGGCGTTCAGGCTTTGGAAGATCTGCTGCGCATCATCGCGGTCGTCCAGCACGATGGTGATCACGCGAAGACGATGGAGCCCCTTGATCAGGGACTGGACGTTGTCGGAGTTCACACGCTTCCTCACGATCCGCCAAGCGTCGGCCACATGCCCGTCACTGGATTCGGGCGAGTCACCCTCGATGATCCGGCGGAATTCGTCCTCGTCGCCGTCCTGCAGGCGGAGCTTGCGCCGTCTGTCCTCCGGCTCCTCCGGATTCGTGAGCAGGTCATCCCGGATTTCCTCGGGATTCAGGTCTCCGTCCGCCCCGTTGGCGGCCAGCGTATCGGCGATGCAAGCCAGCAGGATGCTCACGGTGGTAAGACGCTGCTGCCCGTCCACGACGCGATAGACCATCATCACGGGCGAAATCGACTCCTGCACCGTGATCAAGGTCCCGCCGTAGTGAGGTCGCGCCTGGTTCTCGGCTTCCGCGATCGCCAGCATGTCCTCGATGAGGCGATCAATCTGCGTCTCGCCCCACACATACCGGCGCTGCCACCGCGGCACGAGATACTGGACGTTCTGGTTGAAGAGCGCGAAAAAGGGGGTTTCCTTTGCCTTCATACCGGGTTTTTGCGACTCGTTAGTGAGGGATGGTCGGTGGGGGCTGGCGGCGAACCCTTGAGGTGTGATCCACCACAGCCACCTTTGGGGTAGTCTGTAAGGTGTAGTCGCCCTCCGGTCGTTGCAACTCACGCCGCCCCAATGCAGCTGGGTTCTTTGAGGCGTCGGGGCGTGGGCCGAGGCTCGCGCCTCTCCCGGACGTCTGGCGGCGAGGAAAGCGCAGGCGGGAGTCCCGCCATTCAGGCCCGCTTTCCCCGCTTTCGCGGTACGGTCCAGCAGGGTCCAGCCCAACGGCAGGAAGCGCAGATCGTGCAGCCCTGTAAGTAGTTAGAAGATTCCCTGCCGTGATTCTGACCACCGGAGATCCGCTGCCGAGGCGCAGTACGATCAGGTGAGAAACCACTCGGGCCGGCTGGAACCGTACGGACCCGGCTCCACACCGCTGCACCTGGCGGCCGGGTGGACCGGCGACCCCGCCGTGATCACGGTGCTGCTGGAGGCCGGAGCGGACGTGAACGCACGCAACCGGCACCACTACACGCCCCTGCACTACGCAGCCCGCGACAACAGCGAACCGGGCGTGATCGCCGCCTTGGCCGCGGCCGGAGCCGAGGTGAACGCCTGGGCTACCGGATCGCTGCCGCATACCGAGTGGGACGTCACCCCGCTGCACGAGGCCGCGCGGAACGGGAGCGCCGCCATCGCCGCCGCGTTGCTCGATGCGGGGGCCGACGCGAATGCGGTGGCGGCCGGTGGAAGGACGCCGCTCCACCGTGCGGCCGCCGAAAACGCGAATCCGGCGGTGATCGCCGAACTGGTGAGCCGGGGAGCCGATGTGAACGCGAGGCTCCCGGGGGGCAGGACACCGCTTCATGAAGCGGCGGCCGGGAACCGCAATCCGGAGATTCTGACCGCACTCCTGGACGCCGGCGCCGAGGTGAACGCGCTTGGCGCCAGTGACGAGGTGTGGTCCGATCGGGAGAGCATGGAGGCTATGGAGACGATTTCCGGCTTCACTCCATGGGGCGGACGCGTTGAGTTTGCGGACTACGCGGGAATCCGAACCCCCCTGCACGAAGCCGTCATGGGGCACGGCGACTCCGCAGTGGTCGCGACGCTGATCGCAGCCGGGGCCGAAGTGAACGCCCGCGGCGACCTGAACCGCATGTCCGATCCCGCCGCGACCCCACTCTACTGGGCCGTGTCCGCCAACCCCCACCCGGCCGTGCCGGAGATGCTCGTGCGGGCCGGAGCGGATATCAACGCGCGCGGTGGGTCAGGGTGGACCCCGCTTCATCTGGCCGCGCTCCGCAACCCGGTCCTGTTCCCGGCCCTGCTGGACCTGGGTGCCGATCCCGAAGCGCCTGACCGGTACGGAAAGACCCCGATGGACCACGCGGTCGAGAACCTGTGGCTGCAGGGTTGGGAGGTGGTGCGGCGGTCGAGGGAGGCTAACGCCAGCGGGAATCCGCCGGGGTAGTTGCAGCCGTGTACTTACCGCCGCCCCCCCGCCGCCCCTGGGCCGGAATCACGGCGGCCGCCCCCGGCCATTCCACCCCCCGGTCCCACCCGGTCGAAGGGAAGACCCTCACTCGAACCACCTCCCCGGGTGTTCCCGGGCCAAGATGCGGCCCCGCGTGTTCAAACATGGGATAGGCGTGACCGCCCTCGAGTTGGCCGGACTCGACGATGGCCGTCTCACCGTCTCCGCCCTGCTGGGACAGGGAGCAAAGGCCGAACCCTGCCTTGTCGATCACGGTGGTCGGCAACCCCTCATCTTCCATGTCCAGCGCGAAGAGTTCCGTGGTGTCGACGGTGGCCCGAAGCGTGTCAGTGCTCTCCGAGTATTCGAGAGTGACCTCGTTGAGGTCATAGCCGCTATCGTCGAGCCCATCGGAGAAACCCGCTTCGAGCCAGCTCCACACACCACCGTCGTCGGCATCGAACCGGTAGTTTACGGACTCCCCGCCCGCGAGCATCCCGCTGCCGACCAGCAATCGGTAGCCGTCGTATCGCGAATGATCGATTCCCACGTTGATGTAGGTTGCCACGAGGCTGTCCTGGCGGCCGATCACGGCATTGAAGGTCCACCACTCGGAAAGGCTCGACTCGATCTCCTTGTATGTTCCGCCGCAGAAGATGTCGTGCACGGTCAACTGCACGCCATCATCGGACAGCGTGGCGTCGATTCCCGAATCGAGACGCCAGTGGAGCAGCGTGTCCAGGTCGGTGAAGTCCACGGAGAAACCCTCATCAACCTCTACGCTCAAGGATTGGGTGACGGAAAGCCCGCTCGGATCGGTGGCCGTCACGTCTACCATCGTACCGCCCGGGACGCCTGAAGTCAGCTCGAGCGTGTCGCCGTAGACGGTGTCGGACACTGCCGACGTATCAGACGGCATCACGGCGTAGGTCAACGGGTCGTCGTCGGGATCGCTGAAGTGGGACAGCAGGTCGAAGATCACGTATTCGTCCTGCTCCAGGGTCACGTCGCCGAATTCCTCCTCGACCTCCGGAGCATGGTTAACCCCCTCGACCACGGTGTTGAAGTCCTGGGTTGCCGCCAGGCCGTCGGGGTCTGTTGCGGTGACGGTGATCGTCGCCGTGCCCGGCCGCACCCCCGCCAGGGTGAGTTCGTCTCCCGATACCGACACCGTAACCAGGTACTCATTTGCTGTGACCGCCTCGTAGGCGATGGAATCACCGTCCGGGTCCTCGAAGTGCGACCCCAGGTCGACCGTGGCCGTGTCGCCCTTGTTGACCAACTGCCCGGGAATCGAATCCGTGAGCGAGGGCGCGCGGTTTCTGTGCTGCACCGTCGCGTCGAAGTCCTGGGTTGCCTCGAGGCCCCCCGAGTCCGTGGCCGTAACGGTGACCGTCGCTTCGCCAGGCCCCACCGCCACCAGGGTAAGCCGGCTCCCTGAGACCGACGCGGAGAGCACGCCCGCGTTGGAAGTGACCGCCGTGTACTTGAGGGTGTCGCCATCCGGGTCGGAGAAGTGCGACGCCAGATTGATCGTGACGGTGTCGCCTTCGGTCATCTGCTGATCGGGGATCGCGCTCGTGACCGACGGTGCGCGGTTCGGATCGGGATCGACACCGTTTCCGCACCCGAAGAGGGATGCGACGACGGCAGCGGAAAGGAGATCACGGCGGGCGGCGGTCCACGTCCTGTTGAGCATTAGGTTCTCCTCGCGCGAGAGTGCTCCGGCAACCGCGGTGTTGCTGTCGGGGCGAATACTACTCGGGCCGGCGGCGGGCTGCAAGGAAGGTTTCTGCCGGAAACGGAAGCCCTGCACCACCGGGGCATCGGAGGCCTTGTCGCTGCCTCGAAGCGCCGGTCGGGAGCCCGCATCGCGGCCACCGCGGCGGACAGGCCGGAGTGTAAACTCCGGTAGACATTCTGTAAACCGGGCGTTACATGACAAGGTGAGTCCACCCGCCCCGGCGGAATTGTCGTCGACCATCGTCCCGCGATACCTTGGGAGCGCCCACCACCCGCCCGCCGGGTCGGAAGCGGACCCTGCGAAGGCCAAGAGATGCGACAGCTTGCCCCGGTCACCACGCTGATCCTCCTCCACGCCCTTCCCGCGTCTGCCCAGGCGAACTGCGAGCGGTGGGGCGCCTGGGACTCTTACGACCCGCCCACCGTCGAGCAACTCACGGTCTGTCTCGAAGCCGGCGAGGATGTGAATGCCGTAAACGGGGATGGCTCCCGGATCGCCGAGGTGAGGGAAGACGGATGGTATGCGGAGCAGTATGCCTGGTGGGAAGACGCACTGGCGCGGGGTAGCGCCTTGGACGTTCTTGAGCGCCATCGGGAGCGGTACTGCGGGCAGGGTGCATCGTGGTAAGCGCCCGGACCTGTTCGGTTGCCGTTGCCGTGGCGGCGGCCCTTGGAACTTGGCTGGTCTATGCGGGCGTGGGCTTGTTCCCAACCAGGTGCGCAGGGTGGAACAACTACGACTTCATGCGGGAAACCACTGCGGAGGCCGTTGCCGCGTGCCTGGAAGCCGGCGCGGGGATCGACGCACGGAATGACGACGGCGAGACTCCGCTTCACCTGGCGGCGTCTGCGGGAAAGCCGCGCGTGGTGTCCCTCCTGCTTGAAGCCGGGGCGGAAGTGGACGCGCGCGACAACCGGGGCGGAACCCCCCTGCTTGAGGCGCTGCGTGTGACCTTCGGGAACGAACTCGCGATCGCCGCGTTACTGGATGCCGGCGCCGATGTCAATGCAGGCGACGAGGACGGCCGGGTTCCCATCCACGAGGCAGCGATGTGGCAGGACGCCGCGGTTGTCGGCAGGCTGCTGGAACTGGGCGCGGATCCGAACGTCGAGGGCTCGCTGGGGCGTCCACTTCACCTGGTCGTAAGGGGTTACCCGATGACCCCGGACCTTGTCCTGGCGCTTGCCGGGGCCGGAGCTGATGTGAACGCAACGAACCGAAACGGTGACACCCCCCTTCACACTGCGGCCTGGCACGGCAGGAGCGACGACAGCGAAACAACCGCGTTGCTAGAGGCGGGAGCCGACGTCGACGCCCGCAACGGCAAAGGCGAAACACCCCTCCACAGGGCCGTCGCGGGAAAGAGCCCTGTCCAGGTGGATGCCCTGCTGCGGGGTGGCGCCGATGCCAAACTGCGCACCCCGGAGGGTGACACGCCCCTGCACCTGGTGATTCCACGGGAGATGCCGCCCCACCCGGAAGACATCGGTGACGGGATGAGTCGGTGGGTCAGTGAACGTTCGCGGCGGAAAAACGTCCATGTGCCGGACGAGGAAACGTCCCGCCGCGATACGGCCATGATCGCCGCCCTGGTTCGCGCCGGCGCGGACATCGAGGCGCGGGGCGCCCTGGACCTGACCCCGCTGGAACTGGCCATGAGGAACGGGCGGCCGCGCCTTGCCGCCAAGCTGCGCGAGCTGGGGGCACGGCGGCCAACTCGTGAAGGAGGGCGAGGGGGAGTCCTTCCCCTCGTGTGTGACTGGGCGAACGCCGGCCTGTTCGGCATTGCTCCGGTCGCCACGCTCGAGGGCTGTCTGGGCCTGGGCGCGGAGGCAGCCGCGCGCGACGGGGACGGCAACACGCCCCTTCACACGCTGATGCAGGGGTTGCAGTGGAACCACTCCTTTGTCCCGGCCGCGATGGCCACCCTTCTGGCGGCCGGCGCGGATCCCGACGCGAGGAACGGCGCCGGCGCTACGCCCCTTCATGTGGCTTCGGGGCGCTGGGGCCGTCCCGCCATTGTCGAGCTCCTGGTGGACGGCGGAGCCGATGTCCACGCACGCGACGAGAACGGGAGAACGCCGCTCCAGATGGCCGTCAGGGAGGAGAACTCCGCCGTGATCGCCCGCCTTCTGGAATTGGGGGCCGATTCGACGCTGGCGGAAGATTCGAGCAGGATCGCGTGGGCGGCAGTTTGCGAGAGTTGGCCATGGCCCGGGTTCTTCCGCCACGCGAAGGTCGATGTGGTGGCCGGCTGCATCGAGAACGGGGCGGAGGTGACCGCGAAGTCCCCTTCTGGATATTGGGGGTGGGACACCGATTCCGGACGCTCCAAGTACTATCCGGGCGATCACACACCTCTTCACGTGGCAGCTGCATGGGCCCGTGACCCGGCCGCGGTCACGATGCTGATCGGAGCGGGCGGCGATGTCGGAGCAAGGGACCGCGACGGCCACACGCCGTTGCACTACGCCGCTCTCGACAACGGCAACCCCGCCGTGATCGCCGCGCTTCTGGATGCGGGTGCCAAGGTGCACGCGGTGGGGGCCCAGGGCCGGATGCCCCTTCACCAGGCGGCCTCCGAAAACGCGAATCCCGAGGTTGTGGGCGAGTTGCTGAGACGCGGGGCCGACGTCACCGCCCGGCTCGCGGGTGGCAGGACCGTGGTCCACGAAGCGGCGCAGGGCAACCCGAACCCTGCGGTCCTGAAGGCTCTGCTGGAAGCCGGCGCGGAGGTGAGTGCCCGTGGGGGCAACGAGTTCGAAATGGACCCTGGGATTCACTATACCCACCACTCAATCTCCCTGACCCCCTGGGGCGGAACCGACGGCATCTCCGAGTTCGCGGGAAGCCGGACACCCCTCCACGAGGCCGCGGTATCGAACGGCAATCCCGCGATCGTCGCGACCCTGATTGCAGCCGGGGCCGATGTCCACGCCCGCGCCGCGCTGGACCGCGAATACGAGCCCGAAGCCACTCCCCTCTACTGGGCCGCGTCGGCCAACCCTGACCCGAGAGTGCTGGAGCTGTTGGTGCGAGCCGGAGCGGACGTGAATGCGCCGGCCGGATCCGGCCGGACGCCGCTACATATCGCGGCGCTGCGCAACCCGGTGGCGTTTCCGACATTGCTGCAACTGGGAGCGGATGCCGAGGCCGTTGACCGCGAGGGCAGGACCCCGGTGGACTACGCGGTCGAGAACCTGTGGCTGCAGGGCTGGGAGGTGGTGAGGCGGTGGCAGGAGGAGAGGGTGAACTGACTGCAAGAGCACCCGCTCCATCCCCGCCGCGAAGTCGGCGTTGCGCTGCGGCGGGATCACCCAGCCGATGCGCCGCCAGGGTTTGACGGCGTTTCATGCCCAGCATGGAGCCCGTCGCCGGGTTGCTAGCCGCCGAGGCCAGCGCCAAGCTGGCGACCGATGTGGCCTTCCGGGCTAGCGCTAGCGGCCGCACGCTGTCGGAGGTGGTGCGGGCGTTCGCCCACGGGCTCAAGTGTCGCGCCCCGGTTCAACCACTCCGACCAGGCTTCCGGATTCGCTCCGAAGTCCTCACCGCTCACGAACCTCAGAAACTCAATCGCGGTCTCCCGCGTGCCCTCATGCTCGGCGCCGACGTAGGCAAGCAGGAGGTCCGGCGCCCTGCGGATCAGTTGCCTCGCCAACGCGGATCTGACCTCGGTGGCGGCCAAGAGCTCCAGAACAGTCGGAAAGGCGAACAGATTCGTACCATCGAGCAGCGCCGCCAAAGGCTCTTGGACCGACTCCCACCGGACAGGGCGGCTTCTGCCCCTCTCTACCTCAATCAACCCCCGCAGGATGGCCCCGGCAAGCGTCTGAACTCGCCCATCGGGATCAGAGTGGACACGAGATCGTGCCAGGCGGCATCCTGAGCGCTGAAGTTGCCGAGGACGCTCGCTGCGGCGGCGCGCGAGGACCAGGACGAGTCGTGGGCGAGAACTTCATGGGCCAGGAGACGATCCTGTTCGTGATCCAGGGCGTCGATCAGTCCCCAGATACCATCCAGGGCCGTCGGATCGAGGCCCCTGATATCGGCGCTTTCGCGCGCCTTCTCGGCATCGTGTCGCACATCCGATATCTCCGCGGCCAGGACCAGAGTGCCGAAATCCTCTTCGGCAACGGATTTCAGCTCTTGCCACGGCTCCGGCAGGTCGATCGTCCGGTTTCCGGCCTCACGGTACCGGACCCGAGTACTGTCCTCCACGCCAATAATGACCGTGTACCGTTTGCTCCAATCATCGGACTCGGGGTAGATGAAGACGGCGGCATCGGGGAAGCCAAGTTCGCTCTTCATTGTAGCCGCCTGCAACCTCCGCAGGGGATGATGAGTCTAATCGACCCAAGCCTTCCGCCCTGCGCGGCTCAGTACGTCCGCGTTGGACGATTCCACCGGAACCCAGGAGCGAGCCATGCGCGCACTGATCGTGCTCGTGATCGCCGGCGTCGTCGCGGCTCCCGCCGCGCGTGCCCAGCAGGTGCTTGAGATCGACACCGCCGCCGGGCGCGTCATCCTCGACGACGAATGGCGCGCCATACGCACGATCGAAGACATGCCTCTGGACCGGACCCGGGCCCTCCTCTACGCCAACGACGACGAGGAGCCCGAGGGCGTGATGGTCTTTTCCCTCGAAACGGGGGAGTGGATCCGGACGATCCCGACTCTGACGGGAGGCGGCCCGCGAGAACTCGAACGCGGCATGTCCGGCATGACACTCGGTCGTGATGGGAGGCTCTACGTTTCCGGCTACGTTCGGGTCCTTGAGTTCGACCCGCTCGGCCAGTACGTCAGGAATTGGCGTCCGGGTGCAGACGTGGTATGGGACGTGTGCGAGTTCGACGGCCAACCGGCGATCGTAGCCCGCGGCGGCGGTGTGATCCGGCGTGGGCCCGAGGGCACGGATGAGGCCCTCGGCCGTGACATCGTGGACCGCCGTGCGGCATCCATCCGGGACACACCAGTGGGCCGTGGCCGGGTCATCAGTGGCTCCCGTCCTCGAATCGCCTGCACGGACGACGCGGCCTACGTCGTGACGACCAATGCGGAGACCTCCGATTCGGTGTTCGTGTACCACCGCAGCGGTGAAACGACGAGGCTGCCGGTTCCGACCGAGTTCACCGACCGGGGAGACGGTTGCAAGGTGAAGGTTGACATGGGACACACGGAACTCTTGGAGATGTCCTGCTCAAACTGGGCCCGGGAACTGGAGCCGACCCTGGACGCCCAGGGCAACCTCGTGCTGCTCGGCCGCGACCAGGAGGTGCCCGGCGCCATCATCGACCCCGATACCGGGTGCTATGCGGTGGTGCGCAAGCCGGCGCCATCCCGGACTTACGACGCCCACCACGTCTACCGGGACAGCGTCCTGGTGTTTCGCTACTCCGTCTACGAAGCCGAGTTGCCTCCCGGCTTTGAGATGCCGGCCGGGGCGACAGCCACGGCGGTCTCCATTTCCACCGCCGCCGACCGGATGTCCCTCCACCCGCTACGCCGGATCAGCGGCGAGCCGTGCCCGGGGATGCTGGAGTCGTTGAACTGAAAGGCTGCGGCCTCCCGGCCAACATTGGCCAGGAGATCAAGGGCCGGCAGTCTGCTGATCCGCGGCACGGATTTCAAGGGCGTGCGGCCGGCGTCGGCGACCGTCAAGCCGACTGCGGGCAGGCCGCTTCTGAGGCGCGGCCACTTGAGCGCCGGCCACCTGCTCGCCCCGGCGAGCGCATCGAGCGGCTGCGCGGCTCACCGCAAGAACATACTAACGCACATATCTGGCCATGTAACGGTCATGTATGTGATGCGCGGCAGCCTTCTCAGCCATCCCATCCCTCACGATTCGCAATCTGGCGTTGCAGGGTGGACACGTTATTGATACAATGACCGGGTCCGCAGGGAGACCGAACTCCGCATGATCGATGCGACCGTCGTAACAGGGGCAGGCTGGCGATGCTGAAGACTCGGGCAGGCAACCATGGGCGGCGAACCGCTCGGAGAAGAGTGTCGGGATGGCCCGCAGGCAATCGGTGACGACCACCACAGAGTCGGCGCGGGCTTCGCGTCGATGGTGGCGAGCCTGAGGGTTGCCGGCCTCCACCCCGTGTGAGGGGCGGGTCGTGACCCTCCGAATCCCGGAGGCCTACCTGCCCGGATACCTGGCGGCGCGGGAAGAGTGTCCCGAACTCGCGCATGCCTACGTCCGCCATACGACCGAGGCCGATCCGTTGGCGGACGCGGTGGCCGAGGATCTGTCGGGGCTGGCGCCGAACGAAGTCCACGCGATGCTCGCCGGGGCGTTCGACCGTCCCGGTGCGCCGCCTTCCGGCGTTCCCGAATCGCTTCGCGAGTTCCTCGCCGAGGCCGACAACGTTCCGGACTGGTACGACAGGGGACGCGCCAGGGTCGCCTCGCGGGCCTTTCTGCGCAATTCGGACATCGTCCTTTCGGCCCTCGTCGGCGGCAGCATCGTCGAGGGGTTTGGGACGCTGATCAGCAAGTCCTTCCGGATTCGCGGGCGGATCATGAACATGGGTGTGCGCCGCCTCAAGGCGAACGGAATGCAGCTCGTCGAGCAGTACCTGCCCGGCGGAATGGATCCCGGGGGCGACGGATGGAGGCTGACGCTTCGGGTTCGGCTGGTGCATGCTCAGTCCAGACGCTTACTGCTCCGGTCCGACGAGTGGGACCAGGACAGGTACGGCATGCCGATCAGCGCCGCCCACGTGCTTCTCGCCGGTGCCGCCTTTTCCGGCCGCCTCATGCGGCATGTCGCCTCGCTCGGCGGCGACTTCACGCAGAAGGAGCGTGACGCCTATGTGCACGTCTGGCGATACACCGGCCTGCTCATGGGCATTCCCGAGGCGATTCTCTTCCATGACGAAGCCTCGGCGCTGCGCGTCTTTCGAGTCGGCACGATGTGCGAGCCCCCTGCGGACGACGACGCGATCATCATGGCGAACAGCATCGTGAACAGCGCCCCCGTCATCGTCGGCGTCAGCGACCCCGCCGAGCGCAGAAGGATGGCCCGCGTCGTGACCCAGACATCCAGGGAGTTGATCGGCGACGAAATGGCGGACACTTTCCGGTTTCCCACGCGCCGCCGGAAGGTGATTCCGTGGATGCGGTTCAAGAACCGCAGCCGGCGGATCGCGCGGAAGACCCTGCCCGGGTGGGCGGGCAAGCACGACCTGGCCCGCTTCAGGTACCTGCTGGACTTCGCGAGCTTCGACAAGCTGGAGCACTCCTACAAGCTCCCCACCTCCCTCTACGACGAGGATTCCGCGGACTGGTGAGCGAATCCTGACGCACCTGCCTGCCCGGCGCCTCGCCGCTCTTGCCTCTCGCGCTGGTTCGTCCACTGACCCCGGACCACATCACGAACCCGGGCGGCGGACCGGGATTTCAGCCATATTCAGTACCGTCATGACCCGTCATTCCCCAGCCCTCGCCCTGTCCGTCCTCTGCGCCGCCGCCTGCGCGGACGTCCCGCACGCGGACTCCCCCCCGCATGCCGGCCGTCTCTACGACAGCGCCGGCGTCCGCATCGCCGAGAACCCCCGCCCCCCCGCCGGATCCCGGCTCGGCTGGGAGATCGGCCCGGAACCCACCCTGACGATCGGGGCCGCCAACGGCGAGGCCCCCTACCGCTTCGACCGCGTCGGAATGGCCGCCACCCTCCCCGACGGGAGCATCGTCGTCGCGGAAGGCTGGTCTAACGAGGTGCGGAAGTTCGATGCCGAGGGCGGGCACCTGGCGAGCTGGGGAGAGTACGGGACAGGTCCGGGCGAGTTCGACGAGCTGTACGGGGTCGCGCGGTGGCGGGGCGATTCGATCGCCGCGTGGGACCGCTTTCCCTACCGCGGCGTGGCGATCTTCGACGCCGAGGGCAACCTGGGCCGCATGGTCGCGCTGGGAATGGGTGGTCCCGACAGGAGCATCTCGATACTTCGCGGAGGATCGTTTCTCGCCGACCATTGGATTCACGACCATGGTCTCCACGGCGACGATGAGTCCGAATTGATGGTTCAGGAACAGGTCTTCGAGATCCGGGACGCCGATGGCGCGAGGACCGCGTCTCTGGCCGCGCTCCCCGGCCGCGAGTTCTTCCATTTCGACAACCGGGGGATGCCGGTGGAGATGGACGTCGCCTTCTCGCGCTCTGTGCACGCGGCCGCGTGGCGCGAACTGGCTCTGGTGAGTCCCGATCACAGGTACGAACTCCGTGCATACGCGGCCGACGGCGCGCTGCGCCGCATCGTGCGGGTGCACCACGCCCCGGTTCCGGTGACGGATTCGCTCGTCGAGCTCGCCCGGGAGCAGTGGGGAGCCCGCGACCGGTTCGACGGGATGCCCCTGCCCGAAACCCTCCCCGCCTTCGCCACGGTCATGGCGGACGCTCTGGACCATCTGTGGGTCAGGGAATACCCCGTGCCGGGACGGGAGACTCCAGCTCCGGTGTGGACGGTCTTCGATCCGGAGGGCCGGGTGCTCGGGTTCGTCGAGACGCCGCCGCGCTTGCTGGTGTACGAGATCGGGGCCGATTACGTGCTGGGCCGGTGGTTCGGGGAGCCGGGGGTCGCGCAGGTGCAGGTGTGGCCGCTGCGGCGATAGAGCGCTTTGGTGCGGGCCGGTTGGGAATGAGCTAGACTGAAGGCGCACGAGGACCTCAGCCAGAGGTGAATCGCGATGAAGGCTCGAACCAAGCGCCGAATAACCGAGACGGTCGTTGGCCTGTTTTCGGTGGCTGCGGTGGTCCTTACGTTCAAGATATTCGTGATTCCGGCGACGCGGGGGGAGAAGGTACGGTTGCGGTTCACGCTGGTGAATCCCGATACCATGGGCGGGGAGACGATTCGAACAGGTAGCGGAGGCCTCGAACCGTCGAAGCCACCGCACCGCGGCGCACGATCCGGTATCCCGGCAGCGTTGGCGGGCCTGCGGCTGCCGTCCGACCCCGATGAGTTGCCGGACGTCCTGATTTCGAGACGCATTTCGATCTTTCGGATTCTCGAGCGGGCCTGTCCTGCCGACCACGAGTGGGTTCGCAGAGCGCTGTCCGCCCTTGAGCACCGTGCCGAATCCGACACCCTGGTCAGAAAGGAACTGAGACGGTCATATGGAAACCGTGTCCTTTCCGGAGAA
Source organism: Gemmatimonadota bacterium (assembly GCA_028874985.1). Taxonomy (GTDB): domain Bacteria; phylum Gemmatimonadota; class Gemmatimonadetes; order Longimicrobiales; family Gaopeijiaceae; genus Bin94. Next base: position 18,643 of record JAPPGI010000063.1, read on the forward strand.
ATCTGCGCGAGTGATCTGGACGGCTTCGAGGCCTGGCTTCGACGACAGCTCCGGAGAGGTTGGGAAGACGGCCTGCTGGGTGATTCGGCGGCTCCCGGCCACTACGGCCTGTTGATGTACCTTTCAACATCCGACGACGCGGCTTCGCGGGAAGTTGTTCAAGGCATCGCGAAAGACGGCACCGTCGCACACTATTGGCGCGACCTTGCCGCGCGGTTCATGGTTGAGCAGCACTATGGTTCCGTCCCCGACGGCACGGACCCTCGCTATATGGAAGTCGTCCAGTCGGTCTTGCTGGATCTGGCGGCATCGGCTCCACCATTGCCGGAACTCGAGCGCTACCATCTCCAATGGCTCGACATGGTCCTCGATCCCGATGACCCGTTCTTCACCGAATATGAGGACGTATTTCGGCATGTCGGTCGTCCGCTGCCGGAATGGTGGTCGCGGAGGGGCGGGAAAGCGATCGCCCGCGGTCCGAAAAGCGAAGGTGCGGGCGTTGTTAGGACGGATAGCTGTGTCAGCGCTCCGGCCAGACAGCTGAGCGATTCGGGTCTTGTGAGCAACATGATGACTCGCTACCGGCCGGATGGCACGAAACGCGACGGTGTCGGCGGCACCGCGGTGCTGCATCTGAAGGTCGATGTCGGCGGCCGGGTGACACAGGCGGAAATTGGCGAAAGCAGCGGGCATCGAGGCCTGGATACGGCGTCCGTGTGGACGGCCCGTTGGATACGGTTCGAGCCCGCGGTATCGTGCGGTTCCCCGATTGACGCCGAGATCACGTATACGTTGCGGTGGGCCGAATGGAACAGGGGAGACTCATGAACGTTGCTCCTCAGCCCAATCGCGCTGCTATTGGCCCCTCGTCGCTCCTTGCCAGCCCGGCGCCTCGCCGCTCTCGGTGCTCGCGGGGCCCTATCCACGGACTGCTGGTCTTTGCTGCCGCGTCGCTGCTCAGCTCGTGTGCCTGGCATTCCGCCCAAACGCAGCAGGAGAGCGACGTGGTGGTTGTCATTCGGAACAACAATACGAGGCCGGTCAGGATTTTCGCCGCCCCCGAGTTCCTTCGCGGAGCCGGGACCACCATTCATGAGATCTTCGTCGGAACCGTCCTCGGGAACAGCACCGGGACCTTCCCCCTGAAATGGCCGTTCAACACGATTCATGTTCGTGGTGAGATTCAGGGTGGGAAGCGGATCCTATGGGATATGAACGCCGTGAAACCCGGGGACACCTGGACGTACCAGGTGCGAGCGAGATTATCGGGGGGACGGGAGAACCGGATTTGAGAACATACCGGAGGTGCCCTTTGATCACGGGCAAACACCTGTCGGCGTTCGCCGTCCCGTCGCTGTTCCTGGCGGGCGCGGTGTCCGCGCAGCCGCCTTGGCAGCCGCCCTGCAGGGACTGGAACACGTCCGGCTTCTTCGGCCACGCGACACCCGAGACCGTCGCGGCGTGTCTGGCCGCCGGCGCGGAGGTGAACGCCCGCACCGGTGAGGACCGGGGTTTCGACAGCCGCACAACCGCCCTGCACCTCGCGTTGCGATACCTCGCCGACCCCGGGACGATCACGGTGCTGCTGGCCGCCGGAGCCGACGTACACGCGGGCGACCCGCACGGGGCGACCCCTTTGCATGTGGCGGCCGCCCACTACCGCAACCCCCGTGTCATAGCCGAGCTGGTCGAGGCCGGTGCGGAGGTGAACGCCCGGGACGACTCCGCGAATACGCCGCTGCACGCCGCGAGGTCCAACCTGCACCCCGGCGTTGCGCACCGCCTGCTGGAGCTGGGAGCCGACCGCGCGGCCCGCAACGACCGCGGCCGGATAGCCGATCCGATGAGCTGCGAGCACTGGAACACGGAGTGGTTCGCCCGCACCGCCACGCCCGAGGCCTGGGCCGCCTGCCTCGATGCGGGTGCGGGCGCGAACGGGAAGGGAGGTCGCGGCAACACTCCGCTGCTCCTTGCCACCATGCAGGGCGTCGGTGGAACGCTCGGGGCGCCGGCGGGCATGGGACCTGCGGTCGTGACGCTGTTGTTGGAAGCGGGTGCGGATGTGAACGCGCGAAACGCGCGGGGAGACACCCCTATCCTCCACGCCGCCGCCGGCCTGATGGACCCGGTCTCGTGGACCGAATCGACTCCCGGTCCGGGCATTGTCTCCGCGCTCCTCGAAGCCGGGGCGGATGTGAGCGTCCGCAACAACGAGGGCGTGACCCCCCTCCACCTGGCCGCGGCCCTGGAGGGGTCCGAGACCGTGGCGATGCTGCTGAAGGCTGGGGCGGACGTGAACGCGGCTGTCGCGGAGGGAAAGGGCTGGTTCCAGCTCTTCGTCCCGGGCACGACCCCGCTCCACCTCGCGGCGGGGTCGGAGGAACGCGAGACCGTGGCATTGCTACTCGAAGCCGGTGCGGAAGTGCACGCGCAGGACTCCCGAGGCAACACGCCGGTGCTGCTGGCGGCCGGAGGAGGGTTCCGGGACCCAGCCGTTCTCGAGGCACTCGTGGAGGTGGGCGCGGACGTGAGCGACCGGGACGGGAACGGTGCCACCGTCCTGCTGCGTGCTCTCGGCGGTGGGCCGCCGGGGGAGTCCCCTGCCGGCCGGGTCACCGATGTCGTCGGCCGGCTCCTGGAACTGGGAGCGGACCCCAACGCGCGGGACTCCCGGGGCCGGACCCCGCTGATCAGGGCCGCCGGTCTCGGCGGCATCGCCGAAGTCGCTTCGATCCTGCTGGACGCCGGTGCGGACGTGAACGCCCGGACCCATGATGGCGAAGCGCCCATGCACCGGGCGGCGCGCTCCGGAGTGCCCGCGGTGATAGGGATTCTGGTCGGGGCCGGGGCGGAGTTGGACGCCCGGGACGACCGCGGCGAGACGCCGCTGCACCGGGCGGTCAGGGCGAGGATGCCCGCCAACGTGACCGCGCTCATCGAGGCAGGCGCGGATGTGCACATCCGACCGCCGCACGGCGACACGCCCCTCCACCGGGCGGCGATGATGCCACCGGGGTCGATCGATCCGGCAGCGCCCCCGCACGCCGACACGGCCATGGTAGCCGCTCTGGTGGGGGCGGGCGCGGACCCCGATGGACGCAACGACCGCGGCGAGACGCCGCTGCACGTGGCCGTGCGGAACCGACACCGGCCGGTGGCCGACAAGCTCCTGGCGCTGGGGGCCGACCCGTTGGCGGAAGACGATCTCGGCCGCACGCCCCGCCCCATGGTATGCGACTGGACGGATTTCGGTTTCTTCCGCCGTGCACACTGGGAGAGCGTGCTCGGCTGTCTGCGGGCGGGAGCGGACGTACATGACCGGAACGACCACGGTGAAACGCCCCTCCATGCTCTGGCCCGGGATGTGAGATCGAAGGACTACCCCGCCGCAAGGGTGGTTGGCGCGTTCGTCGGGGCGGGCGCGGACGTGAACGCCCGCGATCACAGGGGCGATACTCCCCTGCACGAGTCGATGTATTGGGAGGCGCGGGTTGACGGAATCCGCGTCGCGGCCGCGCTTCTGGACGCCGGCGCGGACGTAGACGCCCGCAACGACGGGGGATTGACGCCGCTGCACCGGGTCGCGTGGCGTTTTCGCCGAGATGCCGCCATGGTATCCCTGCTGGCGGAGGCCGGGGCGGCCATACACGCGACCGATGCCGCCGGGCGCACCGCCATGCATTGGGCGCTTCAGGCGGACAACCCGGCCGTCGCGGCCAGGCTGCTCGAACTCGGAGCCGATGTCGCCGCGCGGGACGACTCGGGCAACGTGGCCGATCCCGCCAGTTGCCGGTGGTGGCCCACGGGCGCCTTCTTTCACATCGCTCCGACAAGCGCCGTCGCCGCCTGTATCGCGGCCGGGGCGGATGTGAACGTCCGGCCGGAGGATCGAGGCGGGGGCCTGCCTCCGGGCTCCACACCCCTGCACTTCGCGGCGGCATGGGCCCGGGATCCCGCGGTCATCTCCCTCCTGGTCGAGGCCGGGGCCGACGTGAACGCCCGGAACGACAGAGACTATTCACCCCTCCACGTGGCCGCGCGCGTGAACGACAACCCCGAAGTGATCACGGCCCTGATCGGGGCGGGCGCCGAGCTTGAGGCGTGGGCGAAGGGCTTCAGCATCGACTGGGGGTGGGACGAGACGCCGCTGCACGAAGCGGCGGGCGGCAACGAGAACCCCGCCGTGGTCGCCGCGCTGCTCGAAGCCGGTGCGCATGTGGATGTGCGGCGCAACGACCGGGGCCGCACCCCGCTGCACCGGGCCGCGCACGAGAACCCGAACCCGGCGGTTGCCGCGCTGCTGATCAGGGCCGGGGCGGACGTCAACGCCCGTGGGAACTTCTGGGACGAGAGCGGCGGCGGGGTTCGGCGGGACCGGACACCGCTGCATGCGGCGGCGATGCGGAATCCCGCCGTATTCATGATTCTGCTCGAGGCGGGTGCCGATCCGGCTGCCGTGGACGGGTATGGGAAGACCCCGATGGACTACGCCGGGGAGGGCAGGGCGCTCAGGGAGCTGGAGGTGGTGAAGCGCTCCGGTCATTGACGGGTGCCGGATCGCGGCACATCCTTCGGAGGCGATGCTTCCGGTTTCCCCGTCCCCCCGACTTCGTCCCAATCCGGCGTGGCCCTTCACTCTCCATGGCGTCACGTTGTCCGGGATCGCGGCGCTGTTGCTCCAGCTCTGCGCCGCCCCCGTCTCCGGCCGGCCCCGACCTTCCCAGCCCGACCCCCCCGACTGCGACCACTGGAAGTCAGGCCGGTTCGACCGTTTCTTCGAGACCGCTACGGTCGACGATGTCGCCTCCTGCCTCCAGGACGGTGCGGACGTGCACGCCCGTGACGACGGCAACGGGACGCCTCTGCACTCGGCGGCCGGCAGCGTCGCAGACCCCGCCGTCATCGCCGCGCTGCTGGTGGCCGGCGTGGACGTGAACGCCCGGGACTGGGCGGAAACGACCCCTCTTCACCGCGCGGCCGCCGGAAACCCCGATCCCGCCGTCGTCGCCGCCCTCGTCGAGGCGGGAGCCGATGTGAACGCCCGGGAGGGAAACCGCCGCACCCCGCTGCACATGTCCCACCGGAACAGGAACCCCGAAGTGGTTCGGGCCTTGCTGGCCGCGGGCGCCGACCCGCTCGCGCGCGACGACCGGGGCAGGATCGCGGACCCGGGGCACTGCGAGCACTGGAACACGGGCGCCTTCGCCCGGGCGGCGACTGCGGAAGCCGTGATCCGCTGCCTCGAGGCGGGTGCCGATGTGCACGCCCGCCATTCCAGTACGCGCGCTCGCGATTTGAACGAAGGGAACACTCCGCTGCACTTTGCCGCCGCCTGCGGGAGGGGCCCCCATGTGGAGAAGCTCCTGGAGGCAGGCGCGGAAATCGATGCGCGCAACCAGGCGGGTTGGACTCCGCTGTACGTTGCGGCCGTGAGCGGACAGGCCCGGCCCCCCGCGGTGGCCGCGCTCCTGGAGGCCGGGGCCGACGTGAACACACCGGACGGCCGCGGGATGACCGCGCTCCACCTCGCGATGTTTTCCGTTTCCTACGCGGTGTTTCCCGGAAGTCCCGAAATCGTCTCTCTACTGCTCGGGGCCGGCGCGGACGTCCACGCGCGCGACGACGAGGGGGCGACGCCCCTGCTTCAGCGCTGGTACTGGGTGCATCCTCACCCTGCCGTCGTCGAAGCGCTGCTCGCCGCCGGTGCCGACGTCAACGCACGCGGCCCGGGGGGGCGGACCGCCCTGCACCTCGCCGCGTCGAAACCCGATCAGAACGGCATCCTCGAAGGGGCCGAGGCACTTCTCGGAGCCGGGGCCGATCCCGGGGCCCGCGACGATCAGGGGCGCACCCCGCTGCACATGGCGAGCACCGGCGACAACGTGGCTCTGGTCACGGCCCTGCTGAGCGCCGGAGCGGATGTGCGCGCGCGGGACGACCGGGACGAATCCGCCCTTCACGAGGCCGCCGGCGCGAGGACGAGTCCCGACGTCCTGGCCGCCCTCCTGGAAGCCGGGGCGGACGTAGGCGCACGGGACTTGCAGGGCGCAACCGCCCTTCACGTAGCGGCGGAGGCCGGCAGGAGCGCCGCTGTCGTTCAGGTCCTGCTCGCCGCCGGAGCCGAACCGGACGCAACGAACCACGCCGGGGAGACCCCGCTCCACAGGGTCAGCACGCGCATTCGCCGGGCGAATCCGGCCCTTCTGCCCCTGCTCGACGCCGGCGCGGATGTCAGCGTCCGGGACACCGCCGGCGACAGCCCCCTGCATCGGGCGGTTTCGCTGGGCGATCCCTCCAACGTTGTCGCCACGCTGCTGGCGGCGGGCGCGGATGCGAATGCCCGCAACCGGACGGGCGATACGCCGCTGCACGAGCAGGCCTACTCGCGTCTCAATGCGACGACCGTCAACGCGCTGGTGCGCGGTGGGGCCGACATGGAAGCGCGCAACGACGCAGGTGAAACTCCGATGCAGGTGGCCGTGCGGAGAAACAAGCTGCCCTTCGTCAACCGGCTCCTGGCGCTGGGCGCCGAGCCGGAGGCGCAGGACGCGGCCGGACGCATCGCCGCTCCGGATGTCTGTGAGCGCCTCGGCGCCACCCTCATGGATACGGCCCCCGTGGACACGCTGGTGGGGTGCGTCGAGTCCGGTGCTGACGTGAACGGGCGTGACATCGCGGGGTACACGCCGCTCCACCATCTCGCGCGGTCCGGGCGGCCACTCTCCGTGGCTCGGACGATCGTCGGGACGTTGGCGGAAGCGGGAGCGGACGTGAACGCGCGCAACGACGACGGAGCGACTCCCCTCCATCTGGCCGCGAGGGCGGGGCGGTCCGCCGTGGCGGCCGCGCTCCTGGAGGCCGGCGCGGAGGTGAACGCGCGAAGCGAACCGGGCCGGACACCCTTGCACCTGGCGGCGGCCGCAAAGGGGGACCAGGTCGAGCTGGTCCGGCTTCTCGCCGGAGCCGGGGCGTTCCTGGACACGCGCGACGACCGTGGCCGGACTCCGTTGCACGACGCCCTCGACCGCGAGAATCCCGGTGTCTTCGCGGCGCTCGTCGAGCTGGGGTCCGATCCCACGCTCCACGACGACAACGGCAACGTGCCCGATCCGGCGAGCTGCCGGAGGTCGAACACGAGGTGGTTCTCTGGGGTGCCGCCGGAGTTGACGCCGTCTCCGACTGCGTTCGACAGGAAACCGATCCCGGTGCGCTGCTGCGGGCGGCGTCGAAGTTTGCCCGCGATCCGGCGGTGATCCGGCTGCTGGTGGAAGCGGGCCCGGACATCAACGCGCGCAACGACCGGGGGGAGACGGCTCTGCACCTCGCTTCCCGGCACAACGCCGACCCCGCCGTCGTGTCGGCCCTGCTGAACGCCGGAGCGGAGGTGAACGCATGGGCGTCGGGATTTCGCACCGATTACGGTTGGGACTACACGCCTCTGCACCGGGCCGCCGGGAACGAAAACCCTGCCGTGGCCGCCGTCCTGTTGGAGGCGGGCGCGGACGCGAACGCCCGCGGCACCCACGGGGAAACTCCGCTTCACCTGGCCGCCGGAGGCAATGCGGATACTGCGATGGTCAACACCCTTCTCCGTGGCGGCGCCGATGTCAACGCACGGAGAAACGGCGGCAGGACGCCGCTCCACGAAGCGGCTCAGAGCAACGCCAACCCCGCAGTCCTCGCGGCGCTACTGGACGCCGGAGCCGAGGTGAACACCTGGGGAGTGGACTGGAGCACCTTGGCGGGCATGCCCGTCGAGCGGGAGCGCCGCACAACCCTGCACTCCGCCGCCGAGTGGAACGGCAATCCGGAGATCGTGTCGCTTCTGCTTGAGGCCGGGGCGGATGTGGGAGCGCGGATGAAATCGGGAAGCGCGCCCTTGCACCTGGCGGTCCGGCGCAACACGAACCCCGCGGTGATCGAGGCGCTGGTGAGCGGCGGCGCCGATGTGGCCGCACCCGTGGGCGGCGGCTTGACTCCGTTGCACCTGGCCGCCCTGCACAACGCGGCTGTCTTTCCCGTGCTGCTGGAACTCGGTGCCGACCTCTCAGCCCTCGACGACGCGGGCAGAACCCCGCTGGAGCTGGCGCGAAGCAACGAGGAATTGCGCCGGCTGGAGATCGTGACGCGGTCCCCCTTCCCGCGACGGGAGGGCTACCAGCGATGAAGAGGATCGCCCAGGTCGCCGCAGCCGCGGCACTTCTGCTCTTCTGTGCGCCCCCCGCTCCCGTCCAGCCCCCCCCTTCCCCCGAACCCGGCCCTCCGGACTGCAAGGCCTGGGAATCGGTCTGGAGCCTCCTGTTCTCCGACGACGCGGACGCCGGCGTGGTCAGGTCCTGCCTCCGGACCGCCGCGGATGTGAACGCGCGCGGCGCCGGCAACCGGACACCCCTGCACGCGGTGGTGTCCCGGAGTGGCGTGGACCCGGGCGTCATCGCCGCGCTGCTCGAGGGCGGCGCCGATGCCAACGCCCGGGATTGGGCGGGGACGACCCCGCTTCACATTGCGGCTGCGGCGCGCGATCCCGCCGTCGTCACCGCCCTGATCGAGGCGGGCGGGAACGTGCATGCACGGGACACCAGGGGTCGCACTCCGCTGCATTCGGCGCTGCACAACGAGGACCGCGACGTGGCCCGCGCATTGCTGGCCTCGGGCGCGGACCCGCTCGCGCGCGACGACCGGGGCATGATCGCCGATCCGGCCCACTGCGAGCACTGGAACACGCGGTGGTTCGCCGCAACGGCGACCACGGAAGCGGTCGCCCGCTGCATAGAGTCCGGCGCCGACCTGAATGCCCGCCTTCGCGGATCCGGAGACTACGACCCCGACGCGGGATACACTCCGCTTCACCAAGCGGCGACGTACGGTAGCCGCGCCGGGGTGGCGCTGCTCCTGGAGTCGGGAGCGGAAGTCGACACGCGCAACGACCGGGACGCCACCCCACTCACGGTCGCGGCCCTGCACGGGCGCAGGGGACCGGTGGCCGCGCTCCTGGAAGGGGGAGCGGACGTCAATGCACGCGACAGCAGCAACCTCTGGACACCGCTGTACTGGGCGATCCGGCAGGACAGCGCCGAGATCGTCGACATGCTGTTGCAGGCCGGCGCCGACGTGCACGCCCGCGACTACGACCAACTGACCCCACTACACCGCGCGGTCCGCATGAGCTCCCCCGAGGTCATCGCCCTGCTGCTGCAATGGGGCGCCCAAGTCGATGCGCACGACGATGACGGCGCGACGCCATTGCTTGGGCCGGGAAAACGGGAATCCGACCTTGAGCGGGTGTTTCCCGAGCCGGCTGCTCTCGACCTGCTGCTCGCCGCGGGGGCGGATGTCCACGTCCGGACACGCTCCGGCCGAACCGCTCTGCACGGCGTGGCGTCGGACGCGAACGCTCCCGGAGCACTTCGGGTCGCCGGCAGGCTCCTCGAGTCCGGGGCGGACGTGCACGCGCGCGACGACCAGGGCCGTACCCCGCTGTTCCTGGCGGCCGGCGGCGACAGCGAGGCCATGGTCCGCACGCTGATCCGGGCCGGGGCGGATGTGCAAGCGCGGGCGCGCCGGGGCGAAACCGTCCTGCATACGGCGGCGAACCTGGCCGTGCTGTCGGCGCTGCTGGAAGCCGGAGCCGATCTGGGAGCACGCAACTCCCGGGGCACCACCGCGCTCCACCGCGCGGCACGGTCCTCGAAGAGCGCCGCCGTCGTCGAGTTCCTTCTGGAGTCCGGGGCGGACGTGGCCGCGGTGGACAGTGCCGGGAATACACCCCTGCACCATGCAGCCTGGGGGGACAGCACCGCCGTCGTTACGGTGCTCCTGGAGGCGGGTGCGGATGCGAACGCCCGCAATCGTAAGGGCGAGACGCCGCTGCACAGATGGGCGACGACGGGACCGCGTTTCTGGGAGCCGGTGGACCCGAGCCGGTCCATCGCCGCCAAGCTCCTGCGCGGCGGTGCCAACGTCAACGCCATCGATACCGCGGGCCGGACACCGCTGCAGGTGGCCATGAAGTGGAACAATTCGTATGCCGCACAGGATCTCCTGGAACTCGGGGCCGAGGCCGAACCGGAGGTGCCGGACACCACCGAGCGCGACGATCCCGGCACCTGCGCGCTGCTGGAAGGGGACTTCATGAGTGCGGTCACCCCGGAACGCCTGGGAGAGTGTATCGCGACGGGTGCCGATGTAAACGCGGTTGCCTGGTGGGGGGGGACGCCTCTGCACGATCTGGTGTATGCCGAAAGGCCGAATCCCTTCACCGACACGCTCATCGCGATGCTTGCGGAGGCGGGCGCGGACGTGAACGCACGGACCGGCCGGGAAGAAACTCCCCTTCATAGTGCCGCCTCGGCCGGGCGAACCGCCATGGCCGCAGCGCTCCTGAAGGCGGGGGCCGACCCGAACGTGCGTGCGTACGAGGATCACACGCCGCTGCATTGGGCGGCGGGCCGGCCAGGAGGCACCGTCGAACTCGTTGCGCTCCTCGCAGATGCCGGAGCGAACCTGGACGCGCGCGACGAGCGCGGCCGAACGCCTCTGCACCACGCCGTCGGAGCCGAGAACCCCAGCATCTATGACACGCTCGTCCAACTGGGCGCCGATCCGGCGATCCCCGACGAGAACGGCAACGTGCCGGACCCGCTGAGCTGCCGGCAATGGAACACCAAGATGTTCTTCTCCCTGGCCAGTGCGGATATCGTCGCCGGCTGCATCCGCGAAGGCGCCGACGTGACGGCTGGTGTCGATGGTGGCACCGCGCTGCACCTGGCATCGACGTGGTCCCGCGACCCGGCCGTGATCCCGGTACTGGTCCGGGCCGGGGCCGACGTCGACGCTCGTGACGACGACAACGAGGTCCCCTTGCACCTTGCGGCCAAGCACAATACCAATCCCGCCATCGTGACCGCCCTGCTGGATGCCGGGGCGGAGCCGAACATCTGGAGGACGGGATTCGGTGTCGACCAGGGGTGGGACTACGCCCCCATTCACGATGCGACGGCGAATCCGAACCCGGCCGTCGTAGCCGCCCTCCTGGACGGTGGGGCCGACGTGCACGCACGGGATGGCAAGGGAGGACCCCGCTGCACCTGGCTGCGGCCCGAGCCTGCAGCCCCGCCATGATCGCCGCGCTGACAGGTGCCGGCGCCGATCCGAATCTGCGCGCCGATTTCGGTCAGACGCCGCTGCACGAGGCGGCTAAGACCAATCGCATCCCGGCCGTGATCGCCGCGGTGCTCGAGGCGGGGGCGGATGTGAGTGTTCGGGCGGCCGGGGGTTGGACGCCGCTTCACAACGCGGCGCGGGAAGGGGGCCTGGTCGCGGTCGACGCACTGCTCGAAGCGGGAGCGGAAGTGAACGCGCGTGCCAGTGACGGGGACACACCCCTTCACGTAGCGGCGCTTTGGAACCCTGACCCGGCGGTATTGGAGCGGCTCATGCGAGCCGGCGCGGACCTGCACGCGCGCGGAGGGGGGGGCTACACTCCATTGCATTCGGCTGCCCTGGACCCGGCGAAGTTCTCGGTGCTCCTGCAACTCGGCGCCGATACCACCGCGGTCGACGATCACGGCAGGACCCCGATGGACAGGTTGCCGGGGGTCCTGGACTATACCTCCACGGTGACTCGATTCTCGCAGAACTGCCGCTGACCACGGCCAGGGCGCACGCATGATTTGCGCCCGTCCACCCGGCCCAGGGCTGAAGTCTTGGAGTGACGAAACAATGAGCAGAATCGCCCCATTCGCCGCAATCGCCGCTCTCCTGGCCGCTATTGCGCCCCCCGCTCCCGCCCAGCCTCCCCCTCCCCCCGAGCCCGGCCCTCCGGACTGCGCGGACTGGAAGTCGGGCGAATTCTCCCTCTTCTTCCGCAGTGCCGACGCCGACGCGGTCAGGTCCTGCCTCCGGGAAGGGGCGGATATCAACGCACGGAGCGGCGGCGGCCGCACGCCGCTGCACTCGGCGCTGGCGGAGACCGGGGATCTCGGAGTCGTCATCGCCTTGCTGGAGGGCGGCGCGGCCGTGAACGCGCCGGATTCGGGCGGGACGACCCCGCTTCACATCGCCGCCGCGTCCCCCGGGAAAGCTCGCCCTCGTCACCGCCCTGATCGAGGCGGGTGCGGACGTGAACGCGCGGGACGCCAGCGACCGCACACCGTTGCATTCGGCCCACCACAACCCCGCCGCGGCCCGCGAGTTGCTGGCCTCCGGCGCGGACCCCCTGGCGCGCGACCAATGGGGCAGGGTCGCCGATCCCTCGCACTGCGAACACTGGAACTCGCGTCAGTTCGCCGGGGCGGCCACCGCCGGGGCGGTGACACGATGCATCGAGGCGGGCGCTGACGTGAACGCCCGCCTTCGCAGCGGTGTCCGGGGCAATATCGGTTCGCGGAGGCAACCCCCGGGTCGTCGAGCTCCTGCTGGAGGCGGGCGCGGACGTGAACGCGGCGAACGGCGACGACGGTGCGACGCCGCTGATCTGGCCGGAATGGCACAATCGGAATCCGGACAGCCCGTTGCCCGAGCCGGCTGTTCTCGAGTTGCTGCTTGGCGCGGGAGCCGATGTGCGCGCCCGGGACACCTCCGGTCGGACGGCATTGCATTTCGTGGCATCCGGGCCCGACAAGCGTAACGCGCTTCAGCTTGCACGCAGACTCCTCGAGTCCGGGGCGGACCCCAATGCGCGCGACGACGAAGGCCGAACCCCGTTGCTTCTGGCAGTTCAGGGCGACAACGACGCTCTCGTCCGGGCCCTGCTCGGAGCCGGAGCGGACGTGCGGGCCCGTGGGCCCCGGGCGGCGACACACCGCTGCACCTGCGGGCCGGCTCCATTCGCGGTTATGCGGGGCCGATCGCCGCTTCTCTCGTGCGTGCCGGCGCCGACATTAGCGCGCGCAACGACGAGGGCCGGACACCGATGCAGTTGGCGTTGCGGGCCAACAACGGGTGGGTCGTCGACGAACTCCTGGAACTGGGGGCGGACCCGGAGACACTGGAAACCCCGGAGCGGAACCCGGGTCCCGCCCCCTGCGAACTGCCCGATCCGAAGTTCCTGGCCACAGTCACGGCGGCGACCCTGCAGGAGTGTATCGATTGGGGCGCGGACGTGAACGCACCCGACGACGAGGGCCTGGCCCCGCTACACCATCTGGTGCGTGCCGAGCGGCCGAATCCCGCGGCGCGTGCGCTCATCGTGACGCTCGCCGGGGCGGGGGCCGACGTTGACGCGCGAAACGACGACGGCGCGACACCCCTCTATCTGGCCGCGAGCGCCGGACGGCTCGGCCTGGCAACCGCGCTGCTCGAAGCCGGGGCCGACGTGAACGCGGCCACCGGATCGGGCCGGACGCCGCTGCATGGGGCGGCGGTCGTGAGACAAGATCCCATAGAGCTGGTTTCGCTGCTCGTCGGCGCCGGAGCGATCGTGGATGCGCGGGACGAGCGTGGCCGAACCGCGTTGCACGAAGCCCCTTGCGTGCCGTAAGGCCCGACGTATTCGACACGCTGATCCGGCTGGGGGCCGACCCGACGCTCCCGGACGACGGTGGCAACGTGCCGGATCCGACGAATTGCGGGAGGTGGAACACCCCGGTTTTCTTCCGCCTTGCCGGAGCCGATGTCGTTGCCGACTGCATTCGCCGGGGCGCCGATGTCACCGGGGCCGGCGACGGCGCCACGCCACTCCACCACGCATCGACATTCACCCGCGATCCGGCCGTGATTTCCACAATGGTCCGGGGGGGCGCGGACGTAAACGCGCGTGACGACCAGCGCCATACCCCCCTGCACCTGGCGGCCCGGCACAACACCGATCCCGCGATCGTATCGGCCCTGCTGGAGGCGGGGGCGGAGGTGGAATCCCGGGCGAGGGACGGACGCCGCTTCACAGCGCCGTCTCGGCGAACAGCGGCCCGGACGTCATTGTCGCGCTGCTGGAGTCCGGGGCGGATGTGAATGCGCGGGCGGAGGGTGGACGGACGCCGCTCCATGTGGCGGCGGAGTACGCGGCGCCCGACGTGGTGGCGGTGCTGCTGGACCTGGGGGCGGAGGTGAACGCGCGCCTGGAGGACGGGGCGACGCCCCTTCACGGCGCTGCATCGCGCGGACCGTCCCCGGAGATTCTGGAACTGCTGGTGCGGGCCGGCGCGGACCTGCAGGCGCGCGGCAACGGGGGGCGCACCCCACTACATGAGGCAGCCCGGATTCCGGAGAAATACCAACTGCTTCTTCAGCTCGGTGCCGATCCAGCTGCGCCCGACGACGATGGCCTCACCCCATCGGACTACCTGCGAGGCAAGGTGCCGCGCGATCGGCTGGGTGCCGTAGGCGTGGGCCGCCGGGTGGTCAACCCGTGCAGGGGTGGGGGGAACTCGGCTTTCCGCAACTTCCCACGATGACGACGCGCAGCCATGGCCCGGCCCCCAGCCTCCCCCTCAGCTGATCGGCCGCTTCTTCTTCTTCAGCCCGTCCTGCTGCTCGATGTACGACAGCCCCTTCGTGATCCAGTCCGGCGCCGGCTCGCCCTTCAGGTAGTGGGCGAACCACTGCATGATCCGGTTGCGGTAGTCCTTCTGGTTGGGCTCCTCCCTGAGGCCGTGGTTCTCGCCGTCGTAGACCAGCAGCACCATGTCCTTCCCGGCCCGCCGGGCCGCGTTGTAGAACTCGACCCCCTGGTTGAACTCGACCGCCCCGTCCTCGCTGCCGAACATCATGAGCAGGGGCGTGTTCATGTTCCGGATGTGGTGCACGGGTGAGTTGGCGTGGTAGGCGTCCCAGTCCTCCCACCACGGCACCTGCATGCGTCCCTGGCTGATCTCGAAGATGTGCGCGTCGGTGCCGCCCGAGTTCCAGTAGAAGGACAGGTACATGCTCATGAGGTTGGTGAGGGGTGCGCCCGCCACGGCGGCCGCGAAGAGGTCGTCCTGGGTGACGAAGAAGGTGGTCTGGTAGCCGCCCCAGGAGTGGCCGATGAGGCCGACCCGCCCGGGGTCGATCATGCCGGTGGCGACCGCCGCCGCGACGGCCGGGCGCAGGGTCTCGACATTGGACTGGCCGGGCCGCCGGTCGCGGTACACGATGTCCGGCTGCAGGACGAAGTAGCCGTCCTGGCTCCAAGCCTGGACGTTGTAGTAGCTGGTCTCGTCGGGGACGATGTAGCGGTGGAGTCCCTGCGACAGCAGCTCGTAGTGGTAGACGATCATGGGGTACTGCCTGCCCTCCTCGTAGACGGCGGGGTAGGTGAGCGAGCCCTGGAGCCTGCGTCCCCGTTCGTTCTCGTAGTCGATGAGCTCGGTGCGGCCCCAGGCGTAGTCGTCCTGAAAGGGATTGGTGTTGGTGACCTGCCGCGTGTCCCTGAAGTATCCGTCGGTCACGAAGTAGTCGGGCGAATCGTCGAAGCGCTCCTTGCGGACGATGTACACGTCGGCGTCCTCGGCCTTCCGCAGTCCGCCGAAGAAGCCGAAGCTGGCGTCCTCCCAGAAGAGCGGTTCGGGCGTGTCGCCGCGGCGCGCGCGCGAGAAGCCGGCCTTCTTGGTCCACTGTCCGTAGGTCGAGTAGTAGAGAGGCTCGTCCGGGTCGTAGGCGTCGGCCTCGAAGTCCAGCCGGACCACCCGGTGGCGCACCTGGTCCTCGGCGCCCCGCGTGAGACGCCTGCCGCCCGAGCCGTCGGGCTGCACCTCCCACACGTCCCAGCGGTCGTTGATGAGCAGCGCCTCGTCGTCCTCCAGCCACCCCGACATGCCGAAAGAGGGCATCTGTTCGCGGGTGGGTGTCTGGTCGAGGTTGACGAATTCGCCGTCCAGCCCCCCGGTGATGTTGCGGGTCTCGCCGCTCCTCAGGTCGCGGGTCCGGTAGTCCTCGCCCTCGAACCACAGCAGGTAGCGGCCGCCGGGACTGGCGCCGTAGTCCTGGAAGACGCGCTCGCGCACCAGTTCGCGCTGCCCGGAGCCGGCGTCGACCACGTACAGGTCGAAGGCCTGCTGGCGGAACATGGCGTCGACGTCGTAGGGGGTCTCGTCGCGGGCGATCATGTGCCGGCCGCCCTCGACGATGGAGGCCCGGTCCGCGTGATCGCCGCCCAGCTGCAGGAAGCTCCCCTCCTCCAGCCGCCACCGCCCGATGTGGTTGACCTGCCGCAGGAACCGGTCCCGCACGCGTTGCTGGGGCACGGGGTCCACGTCCTTCGAATGCCAGATCTCGACGCCGGGCGGGTCTTCGTCCTCTTCCTCGGCGGGCTTGGCCGGCTCCTCGCCCTCCTCGTCTTCGCCGTCCCCGTCCCCTTCGCCCTCGTCGTCGCCCTCACCCTCGCCCTCTTCCTCGTCACCGTCCCCTTCGCCCTCTTCCTCCCCGCCCTCACCCTCTTCGCCTTCACCTTCCTCTTCTCCTTCACCTTCCTCTTCTCCTTCACCCTCTTCCCCGTCCCCCTCACCTTCCTCACCTTCCTCGCCTTCCTCGCCCTCCTCGCCCTCCTCGCCCTCCTCGCCCTCCTTCTCGACCGGCGTGCGCTCCTGCAGTCCCAGGAAGATCGTATTCCCCTTGTCCGACCAGGACGGCCGCCGGTGCTCGACCACGCGCATCCCCCCGGGCAGCAGTACCGCGCCCTCGTCGCCGCGCGGATCCAGCACGAAGGCGGTGAAGTCGTCGTCGTCCAGATCGCGCCAGGCCAGGGCCACATGCGCGGTATCCTCGTGATCCTCGTCGGTGTAGGTCTTGAGGACGACCAGATCGGCCGCGTCCTCGCGCCAGCCCAGGTGGCGGTACCTGGCCTCGTCGGTGTCGAGCGACCGCAGTCGCCCGGTCCCGGGGTCGTACAGTCGCACGCCGTTGCCGACCTGGTCGTCGGCGTCGATCGTCATCGCGAGGGTTCTTCCCCTTTTCTGGTGGGTAGCAGGTCATGCGCGTAGGCCATCGGGG
>JAPPGI010000223.1 GCA_028874985.1 Gemmatimonadota bacterium
TGAGCGCCGAGACCGACGGCGACGGGATCATCGAGAACACGGTGGGCGGGCTGGGCGCCGTCGAGGTGGGCGGGCTGGGCGAGGCGCTCCACCAGGACATCTACCTGGCGGGCGTCTGGGTCGCGGCGCTGGAGGGGACGCTGGACATGGCGGAGCGAGTGGGGGACGACGAGGTCCTGGAGGCGGCCACCCGAATAGCCCCGGTGGCGCGCGAGACGCTCAACAGCGCGTACTGGCGCGAGGCGGACGGCCACCACGCCTTCGGGATCCTCGCCGGCGGCGGCACCAACGACAATCTCACCGTCTGGCCCGCCGCCGCCGCCGCCTTCGGCCTCTTCGACGAGGCGCGCGCGGGGGGCACCCTGTCCCGGATCGCCAGCGATCACATCTCATCCGACTGGGGCGCACACATGCTCTCTACCGAGAGTCCGCTCTACCACCCGCTCCAGTACAACATGGGCACCGTGTGGCCCTTCGTGACCGGGTTCGCGTCGTGGGCGCAGTACCGCTACCGGCGCCCCTGGGCGGGGTTCCACCTGATGGACGCCGTGAAGCAGATGACCTTCGACTGGAGCCTGGGCCGCCACGGCGAGCTCTTCTCGGGCGACTTCTACCAGCCGCTCGACCAGACCGTGCCGCACCAGTTCTTCGCCACGTCGATGCTTGTGACGCCACTGCTGAGGGGCGTCTTCGGGTGGGAGCCGGACGCGCCGCGGGGACGGGCCCGGCTGGCGCCGCAACTGCCGCCGGACTGGCCGGAGGCGGCGGTGCGGGGGCTGCGGGTGGGCGCGACCACCGTAGATGTCGAGGTGCGGCAGAGCTGGGAGGCGGGGGGCGGGGAGCAGCGGGCGGTGATTCGCAGCGAGGGGCCGCCGCTCGAGGTGGAGTTCGTGCCGGATGTGCCGGTGGGGGCGGCGGGGGTGGAGATCGTGGCATTGGCGGGAGGGGTTCCCGTGCCGGTCCGGCAAGCGGATCGTCGAGCAGCAGGCGAGCGCGCCGGAGCCCTGCCAATCGCGATCCGCGCTACCGAGGGCCGGACGGCCGAGATCGTCGTCACCTGGGAGGGCGGACTCGCGGTGGCGCCGCCCCGGATCGACCTGGAACCCGGTCAGCGCAGCACCGGACCGCGCATCATCGACCTGGAGGCCGACGGCGACGGATGGCTCCTCACGATCGAGGGGACCGCCGGGCATGAGTACGACGTCGGGCTCTTCGGGACCGCGGTTCGGGCCCGGGTAACGGAAGGGAACGTCGCCGTGACCCGCACGGGCCGCGGTATGCGGGTCAGGTTTCCCGACGGCGAAGGCCGGATGACCGCGCGAGTACAACTGACGCCCGGGGGGTAGAAACCCCACACCTCCTGGGGAATCCGGGACGGTCGGGCGGCCGAACAACCGGGGCCGGCGGTCGGCCGCCTCACTCCAGCACCCCGACCAGCACCTCCACCACTTCGTCGATCTGTTTCCGGCTGATCACCAGCGGCGGGAGCAGTCTGACCACCGTCGTCCCTGCCGCCAGCGCCAGTACGCCCTCCCGCGCCAGCGCGTCGATGTACGGCCGGCACCGCTCCCGCAGCTCGACACCGATCATGAGACCCACCTGCCGCACCGCCCGCACGCGCGCGGGAAGCCGGGCCTCGAGGCGCTCCAGGAAGCGTGCGCCCAACGCTTCCGCGCGTTCGTCGAGCCGCTCGTTCTCCATGAAGTCGATGGCGGCCAGGGCGGCGGCGCAGGCGAGCGGGTTGCCTCCGAAGGTGGTCCCGTGCCGGCCGGGCGTGAGCTCGACGCGATCGTCCCCCAGCACGGCGCCCAGGGGCATGCCCCCCGCGATCCCCTTGGCCAGACAGAGCATGTCGGGCACAACCCCGTAGCGCTCGCAGGCGAACATGCGCCCGGTGCGGCAGAAACCCGTCTGGATTTCGTCAAGGACCAGCATCGCACCCGTCTCGTCGCAGACCTCGCGCGCGGCGCCCAGGTACCCGGCTGTGGCGGGACGGATCCCGCCCTCGCCCTGCACCGGCTCGATCAGGACCGCCGCCGTACCTTCGCAGACCGCGTCCCGCAGCTTGCCCGGGTTGTTGAAGGGGGCGAAGGAGAAGCCCGGCACCAGGGGCTCGAAGGCCTCCCGGTACGCCTGCCTGTAGGTGGCGGAGAGCGCGCCCAGGGTGCGGCCGTGGAAGCCGCGCACTGCCGAGACGATACCGGTGCGACCCGTGGTGAGGCGCGCGAACTTGATCGCCGCTTCGACCGCCTCGGCACCGGAGTTGCAGAGGAAGCCACGCGAGAGACCCGGCGGCGCGAGCGCAGCCAGCTTCTCCAGGAGCCGCGCGCGAACGTCGTTGTAGAAGATGCCGGGACAGGTCACCAGGGTCCGGGCCTGCGCGGCCAGCGCCTCGGCGACCGCCGGGTTGGCATGCCCCACGCTCGCGACTCCGATCCCGGCCACGCAGTCGATGTAGCGCCGGCCCCGGTCATCCCACACCTCCGCCCCCCTCCCCCTCACGATCGTGATGTCGCGCTTCGGAAACACCTCGAGCGCGTAGCGGCGCTCGATCTCGCGGGCGGGCCCGAAGCCGGCTCCCGCCTCCGGCACCGGCCCGCGCCCTCCTGAATCCAACTTCCGACCGCTCATGTGGATCGTTCTCCGGGTTCCGGGTTTCCGGTCCTGCCAAGTTGGAAATCTACCGGACCGGGTACGGTTCATGGAAAGCCCGGTATGGCACCGGGGTGGCGCGGCCACGGTGAGGGCAAGCCGCCGATCGGGCTGCGAGCCGCTGGTCCCGCTTGCGCGGGGCCGGTAGTATGGGACTCGGACACGGAACGGGACCAGAGGTCTGCGGCATCATTTGAAGCCGGACCAACGGGTGCCTGCGAGGACGACATGTCTCGGCGGGACCGGGGCACCGGTCCCGGAGAAGGGAGAGATCCATTGAGCATTCGAACGACGTTGCGTCTGTTGGCAGCCGCCCTCTTGGCAGCCGCGGGCACACCCCCCGGCCTGGCGGCCCAGGACAAGCCGCCGGAATCGCCGGCCCGGCTGGGCCTGCCCGAAGATCCCGAAGAAGTTCCCCGCCTGGTCCTGGCGAGCGGTCTGCCGATCATTCACGTTTTCGAGGCCGATTGCCCGTCCGAGGGCGGATGGGGCGCCGCCGCGCTCGCCGCCCTCGAAGAGGCTGCGGAGACGGACACGGTGCTGCGGTCTCAACTGGCCAATACCCTGGGGGCCAGGGTGCTCGCGAGGGATTTGTGCCTCTCGGATCTCCCCCGGTTTGAGTCCTGGCTTGCGGACCAGCTGCACCGGCAGTGGGGCGATGGCTCGATGGGCGACGAAGAAGGCGGCCCGGGTGAAGAAGATGAGAATCCCTCAACCTGGCCGTTCGTGCTGTTGGCGTACATCGGATTGTCGCAGGATTCGGCCACGCAGGCGCTCGTCCGGAACATTGCCATGGACTCCACGGTCACCGACTACTGGCGAGGCCAGGCGGCCCAGACGATGATTACTCAGCGCTACGGAGAGGATCTTGCGGGAAAGGACCTCGAGAACGACCAGCGCTACCGGGATGCCGCCCGATCCGTCCTGTCCGAACTGGCCTCCGTGTTGCCGGGCGCGCAAAATTGCACACATGTGGGCATCCAAAATGGCACGGTTC
>JAPPGI010000039.1 GCA_028874985.1 Gemmatimonadota bacterium
ACCCCGATGGCCTACGCGCATGACCTGCTACCCACCAGAAAAGGGGAAGAACCTCGAGAATTGCTTTCATGCAGATCCTGCATTTGTCGATGAAAGAGGGGTGATTCAAGAAATTCCCTCCAATTTGAACATCAGAGACAGCAAGGGACCGCCCAGTAAGGATTTTGTCGAACTCAACTTCGGCGTATTTCCGAAGTTGAGTTCGACGATCTAGTTCCCGTCCATAAATTTGCAACTCGTTTGTGGGCAATGAGATACGGACGCCGGAGCGGGTCCGTTCCGCTGGAAATCGGATGCACAACCCGTTATCTTTATACATCGCACGAGCGGTTGCAGCCACGCCAATTCGCAAAGGAGCGTTGCCATGCGGGCGAAGCGGACGGAGCAGCGTAGCATCTTCGACAACGACTATCCGGACCACGACACCGGCCGGGCGCTCGCCGCCATCTCGGACCTTCTCGACGGGCACCCGGAGTTCCTCGACTGGATCGCCCGCGACGTGGACCGGGGCGGCCCGTCGTCGAGGGGCCGGGCGGGCCTGCCCTGCGAGGTCGTTCTGCGCTGCGGGATCCTGAAGCATCTGCGGCGCATGGACTACCGGGACCTGGAGTTCGCCCTGCTCGACTCGGACTCGGCGAGACGCTTCACCCGCGTGGATCCGCTGGGTCCCCCGAAGCGCTCGGCGCTGCAGCGGTGCATCGCCGCCGTCCGTCCGGCGACCTGGGAGGAGATCAACCGGGTTCTCCTGGGCACGGCGCGGCGCGACGGGATCGAGGAGGGCCGCAGGGTGCGCATCGACAGCACGGTGACGGAGACCCACATCCTCGAGCCCAGCGACAGCCAGCTCCTGTACGACGCCGTGCGGGTGCTGTCGCGGCTGTTGGTCCGGGCCCGCGAGAAGCTCGGCGCCGATGTCTTCCCCTTCCACGACCACCGCAGGCTGGCGAAGCGCAGGAAGTGGAAGATCCCGAAGGCCCGGGGGAAGCGCAAGGTCAAGCTGTACCGCGAGTTGCTGGTCGCGACGCGGCGGACCCTGGGGTACGCGGACGGCGCACTCGCCGCCGTCGAGGGCCGCGAGGAGCCCTGGGTGTAGCGCTGGCGCGCCGGCGTCGCCCGTTTCCGCGAGCTCGGCGGCGCCGTCGTGGACCAGACGGTGCGCCGGGTGCTCGAAGGCGAGAAGGTGCCCGCCGAGGAGAAGGTGGTGAGCCTGTTCGAGCCCCACACCGACATCATCATCAAGGGGGGGCGCTGCGTCCAGTTCGGCCGCAAGCTGAACCTGAGCGCCGGGCCGAGCGGTCTCGTCCTCGACGCCGTGGTCGAGTCGGGCAACCCGGCCGACAGCTCGCGGTGCATCCCGATGATCGAGAGGCACGCCGCCAACTTCGGGTCGCCGCCCGAGCAGGTGGCCCTCGACGGGGGCTACGCCAGCAGGGCCAACCTGGAGGAGGCGAAGGCGATGGGCGTGCGCGAGTGGGTGTGGGCGATCTACCTGGAGCTGACGAGCCTGAAGGGGGTGTCGAGCATTAGGCTGCACCGGGACATCGGGCTGAGCCAGAAGACGGCTTGGTTCATGCTCCACCGGATACGGGAGGCGTTCACGCGGCCGGGCGGCGCATTGCCGGCCCGGTGAAGGTGGACGGGACCTACATGGGGGGTAGGGAGAAGAACAAGCCGAAGGGCAAGCGGGCGGGCGTGAAGGGTGGAAGGGCCGGGAAGACGACGGTGATCGCTGCGAAGGACCGGAAGACCAGGCAGGTGGCGGCCAGGGTCATTGACGAGGCGACGGCCCTTGTGGAAGACCGCCTTCCGCAGCTTCACGTTCGAGGCCGCCAGCGCGGTGCCCGTCTTCACGCTGAAGTACGACCGGCAGTCCGAGCACCAATAGGGCATCGTCTTGTGGCTGGCTTCCGTCGTCCGGGCGCTGTCGCAGTGCCCGCAGCACCGCTCAATGGGCCACAGCTGGGCCTCGAATCCCTTGTCAACTATTCGTTATAATCCCCAGCGTTCCGACAGCTCCGGTCGCCGATTCGTCCCCGGCCCCGCCGAAGGACGCCAGATGCCCCAAGGTGAGGAGGGGGCGGCAGACACCGCTCCCGCACCGTCGTCGGTTTCGTCCCCCATCAGCTTCGGCATTTCCGTCCGGTCCTCTTGGAAAAGGGGTTGTGCGAGTCGCTCACGGGCTCGCAGGGTAGCTCCATAGACGAGGCTGACCGGCTCTCGTAACCGTCCATCCGGAAAGCGTTTTCGGGCAACGGATCTCCTCCGGAACCAGCCCGAGATCCCCGCGGCCAAGCTATCCTACCTACCACGCCAACTTCGCAATTGGTGTCAGGCGGGGTCAGTGAGGATCAACCGACTAGTGATAATCCGAGTGATAAGCCACCGGGGCAGAGTCGGAAAAACCCCTTATTGCATATGGTTTCCTCGAGGCGAGAACGGTGCTCATCGTCATCGCCTCCTCCAATTGTCGGCTGGAAAACCCCTTCGAAAGTAACATCGCCTTCACCGACCGGGCCATGAACCGGTCGAAATCCTCGTCCCCGAAGGCTACGACCAGCGGCAGCAGCACCTTGAGCGCCGCCCGCATCTGCGCGGCGGTCGTCACGCCGGAAAGCCCGATCACGACCTGTGGCAGGTCCAGGGGGTCCGTTGGCTGCGCGTCCGGTAGCAGCCGGCCCACCGGCCGGTAGGTATCCGGCGCCGAATCCCGAAAGAGGTCGCTCAGGCGGGTTGCGGCGTTCCAGCGCCTGTCTCCGTGGTGAAGGACCAGGGCCACCACGGCCAGTTCCCGGTCGCCGCGCCCGAGTTCCTTGTCGCGCTGGATCAAGCTCTGGGCCGCGAGACAGCTGTAGATGGTCGTGCGAAGCGCCATATGCCGCTCCGGCCGGCCCTGGAATTCCAGTAGGAGCACCAGGTCCGTGGACCCGTCAGTCGTGCGGACCCGCCAGATCATGTCGGGGTAATGCCGTCGCAGGTGCTCGTCGATCAGTTCCGTGGGCAGCGGTTCGAGGGTCCGGTAGTCGATCCTGTCAGCCCACTCGGGGACGTGTCGGCGGATGAGGAGTTCTATCATCCGCGGGTCGGAGAAGAGCTTCTTGAATGCGGCGTCGTCCATCGGATGAGACCGGCCCTGGCTGTGATGACGTGGCCCCGGCGGGGCGGTACATCATCCTCGCGGCGTGGACGGGGCGTTGACATGGCTGGATGTGCCTGATTGTCATTGCCGACCTTGTCCCCCGCCCCCCCTCACACCCCCATCTCCCCCAGAAACTGCGACGGCCCCTTCACATACCCGTAGTACGCGTGGATGTCTCCGAACCCCTCCGCTACGTGCGGCCGGAGCAGCGGCTCTTTCCGAAGCCACGCTGGGATGGCACAGGTTCACTCATGGATCGTTCGGCTCTGGCGCTTCGTACCCCCATTCCTGCACGGCAAAACTCCACTTTGCATTCACCTTGTCGATTGTGGCCTGATCAAGTCGATATCGATTCGTTTTGTAGCCGGCCAGGGTCCCAAGGTACTCCGGCTCTTCACCTGTCGTGGTGGGTGGGGAGGATCCGAAGCTGAATCATAGGG
>JAPPGI010000225.1 GCA_028874985.1 Gemmatimonadota bacterium
GCACCCCGGATGTACACGAACTCTACTCGGAGGGGCCGCACCTCGCGGCCAATTCGTTCGACGTCGGCAATCCCTCGCTCGAGACGGAAACGGGACTCGGAGTCGATGTGTTCGGACGCATCACTGGACAACGCCTGAGCGCCGAGGTGACGTGGTTTCGAAACAAGATCGCTGGCTACATCTTTCCGCAGGCGACGGGGGAACTCAGCCGTATACAGCTCCCCAAGTATCAGTTCGTGGGCGAGGACGCCGTGCTGACCGGCTTCGAGAGCCTGCTCGGGTGGTCGGTGCCCGCCGGATTCAAGCTTGAGGCCGCCGCGTCGCATGTGCGCGGCACGATCCGCGCCACAAACGAACCTCTCCCGTTCATCCCCCCGCTCCAGGGGCGCCTTGCGATCGGCTATTCACCGGCGGACTGGTTCGTGGAGGCCGAGGCGCGGATGGCTCGGAGCCAGGAACGGACGGGGCAGTTCGAGGAACCAACCGACGGATACGCGATCCTTGGCCTCTCGGGCGGCAGGCGTCTCACCTTCGCCGGACGGCTGCACGTCGTGACGCTCCACCTCGAGAACTTCGGCGACACCGAATACAGGAACCACCTGTCGCGCGTGAAGGAGATCATGCCCGAGGCGGGGAGATCCATCAGCGTGACATATCGAGTCGTCTTCTAGCGCGAGCCGCCGCCGGTTGCGGAGACGCTTCGCGAGAGGGATGACGAGCACATGAACCCCACGGAGGAAGAGACAGATGAGACATTCGAGACTGACACTGCCGTTCGCCCTGCTGAGCGCAGGCATCCTGGCCCTCTCGGCGTGCGACGGCGTCGAACCCGAAGAAGGCCATGCTGACGAAGTCGAGGGTGTGATCCTGGTGCTGAACGGCCGTACGATCGCGTCCTACGATGGGCACGACGGCGAGTGGACCGGAGAACTGGAAGTTGAGCCTGGCGAGGAAACCGCCCACATTACCGTGCAATTCGTCGACCACGACATGGAGGTGGTCCAGTTGGGTGATGACTTCTACCTGGAAGTGGACGTCGAGGACGAGTCCATCGCCGAGTTCGAACAGGACACTCCCGGGGAGTTCGGGGGACACCTGCACGGACAGGCCGAGGGCGACACCGAGATCACCTTCAGCCTGATGCACGGCTCGGTCGGATCCGGGCACGCGGACTTCGTGACCAAACCGCTCCATATCCATGTGCACGAGCACTAACAGGGCCGGGATCGGCCGCGCGAGGGCGCGCTGCGCCTCGGCGGGCGCGAAACGGTTCGGGTGAGCCGATGACGGAAGAAGCCCGGTCATTCGACGTCGTCATCGTCGGCGCCGGGGCTGCGGGTGTCGGCTTTGGGGTGACGCTGCGCCACCTGGGAATCGAGAACTTCGCGATCCTCGACCGCGCCGCCGTCGGTGCCTCGTTCCTGCGTTGGCCCCGGCAATCGCGCTTCATCACGCCGTCGTTCGCCAGCAACCAGTTCGGCCTGCTGGACCTGAACGCCGTCTGTCTGGACACCTCGCCGGCCTTCTCGGTCGGCGTCGAGCACCCCACGGGGGTGGAATACGCCAACTACCTGCGTGGGGTTGCGGGCCATTTCGAGTTGCCCGTGGAGACCGGGATCGACGTTCTGTCGGTCGCGAGGAAAGAGCAGGACCAGCGGTTTCGGGTGGAGACGAATGGCGGCGACATCCGCGCGCGGTTCGTGGTATGGGCGGGTGGCGAAATGCAGTACCCGCGGACCCACGGCTTCCACGGGGCCGAGCTTTGCCTGCACTACGCCAACGTGACCTCGTGGGACGATCTCGCCGGCGGCGAGAGATGCATCATCGGCGGTGCCGAGAGCGGTGTCGACGCCGCCGTCGCCCTGGCCGCCGCCGGCCGGCGAGCCGTGGTCTTCGACCGCGGGGAGCCGTGGAATCGAAGAGGCTCGGACCCCAGCCAACTCCTGTCACCGTTTACGCGGGCGCGCTTGGTCTCGGCCTTCGACTCGGGCCGGGTGACGCTGCGCGGCGGCTGTACCGTCATCGGCGTCTGCCGCAACGGCAACGGCTATCGGGTGACGCTGGAGGACGGCGACGTCCTCGACTGCACCGAGAAGCCGATCCTGGCCTCCGGATTCGTCGGTTCGGCAAGCCTCGTTCGCTCGTTGTTCGATTGGCGGGATGAGTACTTTCCGTTGCTGACGGAAAACGACGAGTCCACCGTGACGACGGGGCTCTTCCTGATCGGCCCGCAGGTGCGCCACGACGATCTCGTCCTCTGTTTCATCTACAAGTTCCGCCAACGCTTCGCCGTGGTAGCCAACCGGATCGCCGACCGCCTGGGGGTGAGCACGAAGCCGCTGGAGCGGTACCGCCCCTACGCAATGTACCTCGACGATCTGTCGTGCTGCGGCGGTGTCTGCGCTTGTTGAATGGGCCGTGAAACGCTCCGGACGCCAACTCGAACCGTCGGCAGGACGCGCTCCGCCCTTGGCAGTCCGTGGACAAAGCCCCGCGAGCACCGAGAGCGGCGAGGCGCCGGGCTGACATGTGGTTGTAGTTTCGCATCTTGTTGCGGTGATTGTGGTTGCATGTTCGACAGCCCGATTTCCCGCTGAATGATTCCCGCCGGTCTCGATTTCAGCCGCGAGCCCGGCGGCGGTCTTCCAGAGCCTTCCGAAGCTGTCCCTCGTCGGCTCTCTGATAGCACCGAAGCACCGTCTTGGCCGTCTTCCAGCCGCCGAGTTGGCAGAGCACCTTCAACGGCTGGTCCATCAGGTCGGAGGCGAACTTGCGCCGCAGCGAGTGCCAGCCCCTGCCGGGCTTCGGCTCCAGTCCCGCGAGCCTCTCGGCCCTGTCCCACCATCCCTGCGCCAACGCGGCTCCCATGCAGGCCGACGGATTCCGGGGCGCGGGCATGATCGGGGCATCCCCGGCAGTGGGATTCCAACTCCGCGCCTCCTTCAAGGCGTCCAAGGCCTCGGGAGTGACCGGCGTGACGTGCTGGTAGCCGGTCTTGTCGTGCTCGGCGCGCCAGACGATGGTTCCGCCCTCGAAGTCGATGTCGCGCCACCGAAGCTGCCGAATGGCACCGATGCGGTGGCCGGTTTCGTGCGCGAGCACGAGCGCCACGCGGAACCGCCAGTCCACCCGGCGCGACACCTTCATAAGCGCCCGGTACTCCTCCTCTTCGAGCACCACCCGGTTCGGGTTCTTCTCCCTCGGCGTCCTGAAGCCTCTGAGCGGGTTCCGGTCGAGCAGCAACCGGCCCCGCTCGTCGCGGGACTTCGCCGCCCAGTTGAGGACGGCGATCAGGAACTTCAGGTCGTATTCGACCGTCCGGTCCGCCACCGGCCTGCCACTCGGCCCGATCCTGCCAGCGCGACGCTCCCGGATGAAGCGGTCCCAGTCCCTCTGAGACAGCGTCGCCGGGTCGCGGTTCCGTCCGAAGAAGCGGAGGAACATCCGCATCGACGTTCGGTCGTGCTGCCGCGTGTGAGCGCCCTTCGCGGGCGTCACCTCCTGACCGTAGATGTCAAAGAGCCGCTCCAGTGTGAGCGGCT
>JAPPGI010000162.1 GCA_028874985.1 Gemmatimonadota bacterium
CCCCGATGGCCTACGCGCATGACCTGCTACCCACCAGAAAAGGGGAAGAACCTCCACGGGGAGGCCGGGATCAACCCACACCTCCATCGTCATCCTGACATCGGGATGGGTGTAGGAGCCGATTACGTGCCCATGGCTGTTCATGGGAGCTTCGTGGGGGAGCGTTCCGTCACCGTCGATCACACCTCCACTTTCCTGAAGCTCCCACTCAATCAAGAAGGGCCAGGCTTCAGCGGTCCCGGTCCATGTCCCGGAAAGGGGGGGAAGGGGGGTCCAAGTCCGTCGGGCAGCCGAGAATCGCCGGTAGCGCCAACAATACGAGCGAACCTCGAAATGTGTGAGCCAGTTCCATCGGTCTCCCTCTCTTTTTGCTGGTAAGTTGAATTCTCAATCGCGATTTGGTCGTCCCTCAAATGTAGATGCTCGCTGCCGCTCCGTCGAGACCCAGGACTCGGTCCCCAGCGCCCGCGCCCCGTCCTCCGCCTCCGGGCTCCAGTATCCCGCGTCGGCCGTCGCGTTCGCCGGCGTCTCGTCCAGATGATCCTCCACGCGCTCGATCATCGGCACCAGGTTCCCGTTGTCCGGCGGCTGGTCCGTCGCGCCCTGCGCCACGATCACCTGCGTCTCTTCGTCCACCGCCAACTGCGCGTTGTATCCCTGCACGAACCCGTCCGCACCCTTCATGATGCTGCTCTCGGGATCGGTGAAGTTCGCCTGCGCCCCGTCCGCCGGCAGACCCCCGGTCGTCGTCCGCGTCTCCCTGCGGGGCAGCGCGCCGGACCCGGCCTCCTCCTCCGCCCCGCCCGCCGGATCCTCCTCCGGCGGATCCAGCTCGTCCGCCCTCCGCCTGCTCCCGCAACGCCCGCGCCCGCGCCTTGCGCGCCTCCGCCTCCCGCAGCCGATCCAGCCGGCTCTCCCGCCGCCTGAGCTCGTCGGGCAGCTCGTCCCCCCGCACCCCTTCCCCGTGGCGCGCGTTCTCCGCCCCGTCCACCGCCTCCGCCTCCGCCAGCATCCGCCTCACCTCCCTGCGAAGCCGCTTCTCCTCCGCCACCAGACGCGCGTAGCTCATCGCCTTGTGCTTGCTCGCGTTCGCCTTCACCTTCGTGCCGTCCACCGCCACGTGCCGCAGCTTCACATTCACCAGTCCCGCCTTCCGGCACAGCTTCACCAGTCCCGCCTCCCGGCACAGCTTCACCAGTCCCGCCTCCCGGCACAGCTTCAGCACCTCCACGAACAACGCCTCGAAGTGCTTCCGGTGCACCCGCCGGAAATCGTTGATCGTCGTGAAGTACGGCTGCCGGTTCCCCGTGATCACCCGGAACGCCACGTTCTCATGGCACGCCCGCTCCATCCGCCGCGACGAATACACCCCCGTGCAGTAGGCGTACACCAGCCGCGCCACCATCATCTGCGGATCGTATGGCCGCTGGCCCCGTGCGTCCTTCCTCCGGATCGCCTCCTCGATCGGCGAGATGTCCAGCTCGCCCACCACGGCCCGATCGATGTCTTGACGGCGGAAGGGGCCTGCGTCGGCAACCTACGCGACCGAGGCGACCGAGATGCCGGACGCCTTCGGGCCGGCCGGACCGGCGGCGTTCATCGAGTTGGACGTTTTTGACGTGGCCAGCGTGGTGGTGCGGAGGTTCCCACTCGACGAATACCCCCTTCAATTCAATTTCAATTCAGTAGGTTACCGAGTCGGGTCTTTTTCCGGGTCACCGACGCGTCCAGATCAGAATGACTCCGCACTGCCGGCCCGTGGGAGTGGGTCTCCAGTACCGGGCCGGCGTTCCTGCGGACGACACGTAGACTTCGACACCGGCAACGGCACCCGGAATCACGAGATCGTCGATTCCGGCAGGTTCATTCCCCCCCGTTGCGACGAGCAAGTCGTCCAAATAGACCGGCGGGAAGCAGGTTGGGCCCAAGCCTCTGGAGCGACCGCTTCGGAGAACGACCCACTGACGCATTCCGCTGGCCGACACCTGCACGGTGACCCCCGCGAGACCGGTGAACAAGTCCGTCATCCTGCTCGGTGCCCGCATCTCGATGTACTCGCGATCGAGGAACTTACCCCAGCCCTCCGCCTCACGCTCATAGAACCCGACGGCCTCCAACGCGACTTCGCGTCGCTCGACGGTGACTTCCAGAGGTTCAAGCTGCACCGGATCCACGGACAGGGATGCCTGGACGTAGCTGACACGCCCCGGCGACACGCGGACGGTGTCCTGCCGAGGCGCATATCCCATATGGGTAAAACCGATCACATATGAACCCGGACCAAGTTCCTCGAACCTGAATTCGCCCCGGCGGTCGGTCAACGCGGCTCGCTGACCCGATTCCAACAGAACCGCGGTGCTTGGGAGAGGGGAGCCGTTGCTGCGGTTGGTCACAACGCCCATGATGCCAGTGATACGCTCGCGATCGCGCGCCGAGTGCATCGCAATGACGACGCCCCTGTTACGCAAGGCGGGGAAGTCACCTTCCAAGGAGTCGTAGTCCGGGTGAGAGAGTCTGAGGCGATACTGGCCTATGCGGACCTCCAACTCGAACCTGCCGTTGCGATCCGTCTTGACGCGGATGTCCGCCCCATCAACCTCCACCGTCGCACCGCGGATCGGGTCCCCGGCCGTCGCATCAATGACCCGGCCGGAGATGACCGCCGTCTCGTCTTCGGGTTCCTGCGCGGCTGCGCCACCCACTCCCGCCAATAGTACCAGGCAAAGCGAATCCGCCCAGCCGAACCTCCTGCAGATTCCCGCTATGCGGATTCCCACAATCAGCGCTTCCAGGCCGAACTGTCGGGAATGCCACGGCTGAAGAGAACTTCGAGGCCGGGTTCGGGGGCCATGCGAGCCGCGTCGGCCGCGGTCCGGACCTCCGGGGGCAGATCGTTCAGAATGGCCCGTACCTGGCCCGTCCGGAGGTCGCGCATGATCACCGAAGGACGCTCGCCCGTGCCTAGCGTGGCCCAACCGCCCGGTCCCGAAAGCGTGATCCGCGCGAGGCGCGTCCTCCACCCGGATTGCACCGGCACGACAAATGCGAAGGATGAGCTCCCGTCACCGTCCACGACTTCGGGCACAGCGAAACTGAGCGAGAAGAGTTCGGCACCGTCCGCGGTCGCGCCTCTGATCCAATGATCACCCGCGGCCAACGGAAGTGACGGCACCGCGTCGATCATGAAGGCCGGCTCCAGTCGGGGAACGCCCTCGCGGTCGATCCCGCCGACGAGGAGTAGCGACTTGGTGGCAGCGCCCCGCCCCGCCCGCCTCGCAGCTTCCTCCTCCAAGCTCAGGCGGTAGCGCAACCCATTGGTGAAGTGGTAGTCGCTGATCCAATCCGGTTCGCAATAGGACATCAGGTCGGAGATTCCTGGGTCCACCAATGTGTCCGATGCCAAGTCGTATCCCCAGGCACCGATCGCCCCGCTGGGGTTCGGGAATGACGGATCCGGACGGCCCGCTCCACCGCATGGCGCATGGGTTCTTCCCCTTTTCTGGTGGGTAGCAGGTCATGCGCGTAGGCCATCGGGG
>JAPPGI010000142.1 GCA_028874985.1 Gemmatimonadota bacterium
CCTACTCTAATCATTTTACCCTCCCGCGTCTCCCCCCGCGTTGGCAGATAGGGAGCGCCTTCCAGAGTTCGCGGCACACCGCGCCCAAGGAATGGCGCGCCGTCGTGGTCCCGTGACCCGGCTCGGCGTAGAGCAGACGGCGCGTTCCGTGTCCCACGTGACGGGTGTGGCCCCGAGCGCGAAGAAGCGCCAAAGGTTGCCGAGCCCACCCCGATAGACCCCCCTAGGGAAAATGGGATTCACCCATCGACCGGCTCATAGGGACCCAGAAAGCGCTCGCCGTCGAAGTGAATGAGATGGCTTGGGGCGTCGGCGCACCACACTTCGGTTTCCCAAGAGATCTCGGTCAGGTAGCGACCCATAACCTTCCGATCTGGAAAGGCCGTGACATAGATGAGCCCAGGCCGCGCCCCAGCGAATAGGTCGGCCAGTTCATTGTGGCGCTTGGCGTCCATCGGTCCATGGCTGGTGACCGCTTCCACGAGCAGAAGCCAGTTTTTCTCACCGAGATACAGCACGACATCCGGCATTTTCCCGTGCCTGTCAACCGTGACGCCGAGGTCCGCGAGGGCCTCCTCGTCGAAATGCCCGACCTTGTCTCCGGTGTCGCCCACGTAGATGACCTCGGCTCCGGGCGCGAACCGCGGGGCGAACGAGTTGAGGATTTCTCGGATGAGTTCACTGTGAGGGCCCGGCGTCAGCGCGACTTCCCGGCGCTTCGCCACCTTCACAGGGATCATCTGCATCGCCCGATCCTGCGCCCACTTGGCTGCGAGCGGAGTTCGTATTGCAAGCCACCTCTCCACCGCCGCGTCCCACGCGGGCGTGTCGAAAGCCATGATCGCCCGCAAGGCTTCCTCGCTGATTTGGTAGCAGGCATTTGGGCTGTTCACGGGGCGGGCTGGATCGTCGGGATTGTAAAGTGCGATACCGGCTTCGACGAACTGATGCATCGTCTGCCTCCGAAACGTCTCGCGGGTATTGGGTGCGTATTCCCGACCGTAGTGCTCCCGCGTGTAGTCCATGATGGGCGTGATGCCCATAAGCGGCCGTCCTAGCTGATTCCACGCGCCGGAAGGCCTGAGGTCGAGCAGGGCGAGGAGCGTCAAGGCCGAACGGTCGTTCTGCTGGCCGCGCGGCATCCCGAGAGCCTTCAGTATCGCGATCGCCTCGTCGATCTTCCGCCGTGCCTCTAGCGGGTTCTCATCGCGTGCCATGTGTGCGATCTCCCCCTCAATGATTGTGTCGGTTGTCTGCTGTGAGAGTGTCAGGGCACCGTGCTGCCCTCCCAGCCGTTCGAGGGTCGCTCGGTCCGGGTAGCGCAACCGTCTCAGATCGGTCGCGTTGACCTGGGTATGCCCGTTGAACTGCCTAAAATAGCGATCCACCAGTGTGCAGTTGAGAAAAAGTGCGAGTCCTGCGGCCAAGTTCGGAGGCATGCCTTCGCGACCGATGTGAAACACGTTGAGATGGTTCTCGAAGCCGATGAGCGCGCCGGGCAGGTCCGAGCCATAGACGGCAGCGACGAGCCGCCGCCGCTCTTCCTTGGAAGTGAACCGTCGCACGACAACGTAGCTTCCCTCGTTCGCCCACAGCCACTTCCGGCTGCCGTCGGACACCTGGATGGCGTTTGGTTTGCGCATGACTTTGGGCCAGGACACGCTCCCGTCCCGGAAGTGCGCGGGGTAGAGAAGAGGGACCGCACCGTCCTCCGGCTCGGCACGCAGGTCGTCCTTGAGACGGAAATCAACCACAGGTCCCGTGGACACCTCGACTCCGATGTCGGCAAGGGTCGCCACAAAGTGCGCCATGCGGTCCATGATGCCTTGTTCGATGCCATCGGCAGCGATGTGCACGAAGCGGTCGGGATCGCCCTCGCGAATCACCGAGCCGAGGGGAACCGTTCGCTGCGTCAGGTCGGCCGCGGTATGCATTCCGCGCGCTGCGTCAAGTTCCAACACGCCCCCGCAACTCGTCGTAATCGTGACGTCACTAGCGGGGCCGCCCTTGACCGCGTGGACGATGATGTTCTCCTGAAGTACGTCATCGTCCTTGAACGCATGATCACGCTTCTCGAACACATGGATATGGCGCAGGCGCATCATCGAGAAGAACTGCCGCCGGAAGGGCCTGAAATAGGGGCCGTTGCAGAACGAGCGAGGGACGATGGCAACCATCTCACCGCCCTCCCGCAGCCGTCTCGCGGCCACATACATGAAACCGGTGTAGAGATTCGATGTTTCGAGACCCGCGCTACGTAGCGCTTTTCGGTGTGCCGAGTCCGACTTGATCTTCCGGTAGGGTGGATTGAGGATGGTGTGGGTGAAGCCGGCGGAGTCGTTGTCCGGCCCATCGAACAGCCCTGGCTGTCGTGCGACTCCGTGCCCGAGTATGAAATCTTCCTTGAGGAGTCGGCTGGTTGCGCTGACCCGCTCCTGCCGACACCGTGCCTCGACGTTCCGAAGCGTGTCGGCGAGGTAGTCCGACAGCTCCGCGTCGATCTCGTAGCAGACGAAATCCACCGAGCGCGGGCCAGCCGTCTCCGCGCAAAGCCGCTCGGCGAGCGCGGCAGTGAGGGACCCGACCCCCGCCCCGGGATCGAGGACAAGCATGTCGCCCTGCGTTTCCGAGAACAGACTCGCCATGAACCGGCTGGTCGGAACCGGCGTCATGTACTGGCCGAGTGCTGCGCGTCTCTTAGCATCGAGCTTCAACGAGGCGTCGATTCGAAGGAAATCGACCGTTTCTGCGAGCGCGACGTCCCTCATGCCCGGTCTCTTCCGTTGCTCGGCCCAAGACCGAAGGAGAAGAGCGAGGTTCCATGGCACTCGACGAGAGTAACGGGCGCGGGGCTGCCTTGGTTGGGAGGATCAACCGCGCAGCGGCCGCTCCTAGGCCGAGTCATCTCTCCGTGTGGCCTCCTGTTTCAGGCGCGACTAAAAGGCATCACTCAAACATAGCCCCGCGTAGCCGACTGCGCCCTCCGGCGCGTGAGACGGCACGCGCCTCGCGTTAGGTTCCTGCGGGGAAAGACGACAAGTGGTCCCGCAACACGGCAGTTCGCAGGCCGGACTCACGCGGGCGGGCTGCCTCCAAGGCGGCTAGGCCAACCGACGCGGCGGTTCCGATTCTTGCGACGCCTCAGCGCCGCCTGGGTCGAGCGTGATCGGAGCCCGATCTGGAAAGCAGACGTGACGATATCGACGCGATGATCGAGCGGCATGTGCTCCTTGCGACGGATGAGGCGCCCCGGCTGGCCGGCAAGGAACGGGCTCCCGAACGCGATTCGCTTCCGACAAACGCGAGCCGACTGGAATCGCGGTCTGGCCCACGCGGCGGCGTTTTCTCCAGCTGCGGCCGCGTGGTCTCGGGCCGACAGATGTCCCGTAGTACTCGGCCAAACGCTTCTCGTGCTCAGCCGAGCGCCCGAGTCCGCTTCCCCGCATGGCACACCTCCTCCAAAAGCCGAGACGGCTCTTCACCTGTCGTGGTGGGTGGGGAGGATCCGAAGCTGAATCATAGGG
>JAPPGI010000033.1 GCA_028874985.1 Gemmatimonadota bacterium
CGACACGCATCGGATGGCCGAAGCCAACAAAGCCTTCGCGCACTACCGCTGGTAGGCCGTCCGGCCCGCAGCCGGCCCCCGCGGGGGTCGGCCGAGGGGGAGGGATCTCCGGCGGGACCGCTGTTTGACAGGCGCAGACGACCGATTTGAAGAACGGATATGCCCAGACTCACACCACTGCCAAAGCTCCGCAATATCGGCATCATGGCACACATCGACGCCGGTAAGACGACGACGACGGAGCGCATCCTGTTCTACACGGGCAGGCTCCACCGCATGGGCGAGGTGCATGAGGGTGCCGCGGCCATGGACTGGATGGAGCAGGAACAGGAGCGCGGCATCACGATCACCTCCGCGGCCACGACCGCGTTCTGGCATCGCGGCGGGACCGAGTATCGAATCAACATCATCGACACGCCCGGCCATGTGGACTTCACGGCCGAGGTCGAGCGGTCGCTCCGGGTATTGGACGGGGCGGTCGCTGTCTTTTGCGGGGTGGGCGGCGTGGAGCCGCAGTCCGAGACCGTGTGGCGCCAGGCGGACCGCTACGGCGTGCCACGGATCGCCTTCGTGAACAAGATGGACCGGACCGGCGCCGACTTCGAACGGGTCGTGCGGATGATGCGCGAGCGGCTCGGGGCGAACGCCTTCGCCGTGCAGTACCCCCTGGGCGAGGCCGACCTGTTCACCGGCGTCATCGACCTCGTGGCCAAGCAGGCGTACGTATGGGATGACGAGCTCGGAGCCACCATCATCGAGGTCGGAATCCCGGACTCGCTGAGGGAGAGGGTCGAGGCACTCCGCCACGAGTTGCTCGAGGCCGCCCTGGAGCACCACGACGAGTTGCTGGAGAAGTACCTTCTCGGCGAGCCGCTCACGGAGGACGAAGTGCGGCAGGCGGTGCGGGCGGCTACGGCCTCGGGCGCCTTCTTCCCGGTCTTCTGCGGCTCCGCCTTCAAGAACAAGGGCATCCAGCGCCTGCTCGACGGCGTGATCGACTACCTGCCCTCGCCGCTGGACGTTCAGGCCATCGAGGGACGGCCCCCGCTCGGCGACGCGGTCCGGCAGTCGCGCGAGGCCTCGGACGACGCGCCCCTGGCCGCGCTCGCATTCAAGATCATGACCGACCCCTTCGTGGGCAGGCTGACGTACCTGCGCATCTATTCCGGGTCGTTGCCGAAGGGCACCCGGGTGTACAACGCCACACGGGCCCGCAAGGAACGCGCGGGGCGCCTCCTGCAGATGCACGCCAACAAGCGCGAGGAGCGTGACGAGGTGTACGCCGGCGACATCGCGGCGGTGATCGGCCTCAAGAGCGTCCGTACGGGCGACACGATCTGCGATCCCGATCACCCCATCATCCTGGAGGCGATGGACTTCCCGGAACCGGTGATCTCGGTGGCGATCGAGCCCAGGACGAAGGCCGACCAGGACAAGCTGGGGACCGGCCTGGCCAAGCTGGCCGAGGAGGACCCGACCTTCCGGGTGCACGCCGACCCCGATACCGGGCAGACGATCATCAGCGGGATGGGCGAGCTCCATCTGGAGATCATCGTCGACCGCCTGCGCCGGGAGTTCTCGGTGGACGCCAACGTCGGCCGTCCCCAGGTGGCCTTCCGCGAAACGATCCGCAGCGTGGCGTCGGGAGTCGTGGGCCGGTTCGTCCGGCAGACCGGGGGACGGGGACAATACGGGCATGTCGTCATCGACGTCGAGCCCGGAGAATCCGGATCCGGCTTCCTCTTCGACGACCGCGTCAAGGGGGGCGTCATTCCCCGCGAGTACGTTCCCGCGGTCGAACGCGGCATCCGGGACGCCCTCCACTCCGGGGTGGTGGCGGGCTACCCGGTGGTCGACGTCAAGGTTGCGCTCCTGGACGGCTCGTATCACGATGTCGACTCCAGCGAGATGGCCTTCCGCATCGCCGGTTCGCTGGCGTTCAAGGAGGGACTGAGGCGGGCCGGCCCGGTCCTGCTGGAGCCGGTCATGGACGTCGAGGTGGTCACGCCTCACGAGTACATGGGAGATCTCATCGGCGATCTTTCGGCCCGCCGCGGCAAGGTGGGCGGAATGACCGACCGGGGAGACGCGCAGGTCATCGGCGCCAGTGTCCCGCTCGGTGAGATGTTCGGGTATTCGACGCGGCTGCGGTCCCTGAGCCAGGGGCGGGCCGTGTTCACCATGCAGTTCTCGCACTACGACGAAGTCGCCCCGGAGAGGAAATCCGGGAAGTCCCGGCGCAGGAAGGCCGGGCAGGGAGTCCTGGCGGGCGTCTGACGGCCCCGCCCCAACACACAGCTAACCCAATCACGGAGCAAGAATGGCGAAGGAGACCTTCGAGCGAACGAAGCCGCACGTGAACGTGGGGACGATCGGCCACGTGGACCACGGGAAGACGACGTTGACGGCCGCGATCACGATGGCGCAGGCGAAGAAGTTCGGCGGGGACGCGGTGGGGTTCGACGAGATCGACAAGGCGCCGGAGGAGCGGGAGCGCGGCATCACGATCGCGACGGCGCACGTGGAGTACGAGACGGCGAACCGTCACTACGCGCACGTGGACTGTCCGGGCCACGCGGACTACGTGAAGAACATGATCACGGGCGCGGCGCAGATGGACGGTGCGATCCTGGTGGTGAGCGCGGCGGACGGGCCGATGCCGCAGACGCGGGAGCACATCCTGCTGGCGCGTCAGGTGAACGTGCCGCACATCGTGGTGTTCCTGAACAAGGTGGACATGGTGGACGACGAGGAGCTTCTGGAGCTGGTGGAGCTGGAGGTGCGGGAGCTGCTGAGCGAGTTCGACTTCCCCGGAGACGACCTGCCGGTGGTGATGGGGAGCGCGCTGCACGCGCTGGAGGCGGGGGGCGAGGGGGAGGCGGGCGAGTGTCTCGACGAGCTGATGGAGGCGATCGACACGTACATTCCGGAGCCGGAGCGGGACATCGACAAGCCGTTCCTGATGCCGGTGGAGGACGTGTTCTCGATCACGGGCCGGGGCACGGTGGCGACGGGCCGGATCGAGCGGGGCGTGATCCACAAGGGTGAGACGGTGGAGATCGTGGGGATGGGGGAGGACCGCAAGACGGTGGTGACGGGTGTGGAGATGTTCCGCAAGATCCTGGAGCAGGGCCAGGCGGGGGACAACGCGGGGCTGCTGCTGCGGGGCGTGGGGAAGACGGAGATCTCGCGTGGCCAGGTGCTGGCGATACCGGGGTCGATCACGCCGCACACGAAGTTCAAGGCGGAGGTGTACGTGCTGACGAAGGAGGAGGGGGGCCGTCACACGCCGTTCTTCCACGGGTACCGGCCGCAGTTCTACTTCCGGACGACGGACGTGACGGGATCGGCGATGCTGCCCGACGGGGTGGAGATGGTGATGCCCGGGGACAACGTGCAGATGGAGGTGGAGCTGATCACGCCGATCGCGATGGACGAGGAGCTGCGCTTCGCGATCCGGGAAGGCGGCCGCACCGTGGGTGCCGGCGTCGTCACCGCCATCATCGAGTAGAGGGGTACGGGGATCATGGCACGGACACGCGGCACGGGCCCCCCGCCGGCCGGCACGGCCCAGGGGGGGTCGAACAAAGGGATCACCAACCGGATCCGCATCCGGCTCAAGGCCTTCGACCACTGGGTGGTGGATCAGACCGCCGCCGACATCGTACGCACGGCCCAGAAGACCGGTGCCAGGATTCGCGGGCCCATCCCCCTGCCCACCCGCCGCCAGCGGTGGACCGTGTTGCGCTCCCCGCACATCGACAAGAAGAGCCGGGAGCAGTTCGAGCTCAGGACCCACAAGCGCCTGATCGACATCGTCGAGAGCCGTCCCCAGACCATCGACGCGCTGACCAAGCTCGACCTGCCCGCCGGCGTGGACGTCGAGATCAAGGTGGACTGAACGATGCCCGGACTGATTGGCAGAAAGGTCGGGATGACCCGGGTCTTTTCCGAAGAGGGCCTCGCCATTCCGGTAACCGTCCTCAAGGCCGGTCCCTGTACCGTCGTCCAGATCAAGAGCCCCCGGTCCGACGGATACGCGGCCGTGCAGGTCGGTTTCGGCGAGCGCAAGCACAAGCGTTCGACGATGGCGGAACTGGGGCACGCGGCCAAGGCGGGGCTCGACGCGGCCCCGCGGCTCATTCGTGAATTCAGGCCCGGGGACGGCGAGACCTACGAACCCGGTCAGGAATTGACGGTCGGGCTATTCGAGGCGGGTGAGAAGGTCAGGGTCAGCGGGGTCACCAAGGGGCGGGGATTTCAGGGCGTCGTTAAGAGATACGGGTTCCGCGGGAGACCCGCCTCACACGGCCATCCCATGTCGCGCAATCCGGGCTCGATGGGACCCGGTACGGATCCCTCCCGGGTGATCAAGGGAAAGAAACTACCCGGCCGCATGGGTGGGACCAGGAAAACGATCCGGAATCTGGAAGTCGTCCGGGTCGACTCGGAACGGAATCTGCTCTTCGTCAGGGGAGGGGTTCCAGGCAGCAGGAACAGCTACGTCCTGATCCGGAAATAGGGCAGCCCATGAACAGAATCCCCCCGGCATTCGAGCAGCGATGCATCCAGGCTGGTCGCTTCGCCCAGCGCCATCGCACTGTAAAGACAACATTACAATATGTCATGTCCAGTATACATGTTCTGTCCTTGAGGCTGCACTCTGCGTTGCTCCTCAGCCGAATAGCGCTGCTATTCGCCCCTCGTCGCGCCTTGCCAGCCCGGCGCCTCACCGCTCTCGGTGCTCGGGCGGCTCTGTCCACGGGCTGCTGACCATGTACCAGGCTCCCTACTTCAAGACGGACGGCTCCGCCGGACCGCAGGTCACGCTCCCGGACTCCCTCTTCAACGGGGTGGTCCACGAGGGGGCGCTCCACCAGGTGGTTCGGGCCTACCTCGCCAACCAGCGGCAGGGCACGGCCTCGAAGAAGAACCGCGCGGCCGTTGTCGGCGGCAGTCGCAAACCCTGGCGGCAGAAGGGCACGGGACGGGCGCGGCAGGGAACCATACGCGCCGTCCAGTGGAAGGGTGGCGGTAGGGCCTTCCCTCCACGGCCGCGTTCCTGGACGCTACGGGTGCCCAGGCGGCTGCGCGCCCTGGCCCGCGCTTCAGCCTTCAACAGCCGTGCCGGAGCGGGGCGGGTGGCCGTCATCGAAGGTTTCGACTTCGAGGTGCCCGGGACGCGCAGACTCAACGAGCTGCTTGGCAGAATCGACCTTCCCGGCAAGATCCTGTTGCTGACGCACGGCGTGAACCGCGAACTCCACCTCTCGGGGCGCAATCTTCCCGGCGTGCGCGTCCTCCCCTTCGGCACCGAATCGGCGTACGACGTCGTATGGTCCGGGACAACGGTCATCGAAGAGGCGGCGCTGGCCGAACTGGGCGATGCTCTTCCCGCGGCCGAACGACCACGGCGGCGCCCACTGAAACGCGTCCCGAGGGCCGAACCCGCGCTGGACGGGGAGGAAGCCTGATGCGCGAGGCCTACGACGTGATCGTGGCTCCGGTCGTGACGGAGAAGACGACCGCGCAGATGGAAGCGAGCCTGTACACCTTCATCGTGAACCAACGCGCCAACAAGCACGAAATCGCGCGGGCCGTCGAGGCGCTGTGGGATGTGAAGGTGGCGGATGTCCGCACGATGCGGTATCCGGGCAAGTCGAAGCGGGCGCTGCTGGGCCGGATGGTGAAGAACTGGGAGCTGGGCCGCACGCCGTCCTACAAGAAGGCGGTGGTTCAGCTGGTCCAGGGCGACGAGATCGAATTCTACGAGATGGGTTGACCCGATGGCGCTCAAGAAATTCAAGCCCGTTACTCCTGGGACGCGGTTCCGGTCCGTGACCGCCAAGGACGCCGTTACCCGCAAGGGTCCCGAGAAATCGCTGACCGAGCCGCTCAAGAGGTCCGGAGGCAGGAATCACCACGGCCGAATCACCGTCCGCAGGCGGGGTGGCGGCAACAAGCGCACGTACCGGAAGGTGGACTTCAAGCGCAACAAGCACGGCGTGAAGGGGAGGATCGCGGAGATCGAATACGACCCCAACCGATCGGCGCTCATCGCCCTGGTTCACTACGAGGACGGGGACAAGCGCTACATTCTCTACGTCAGGGGCATGGGTGTGGGCGACGTGGTCTCGTCCGGTCCCGACGCGGACATCCTTCCGGGAAACGCGCTGCCCCTCGATCGTATCCCGCTCGGCACCACCGTACACAACGTGGAGATGAAGCCGGGCAAGGGTGGACAGATGGCGCGCTGCGCCGGAGCGGGCGTGCAGATCGTCGCGAAGGAGGGCAGCTACGTCACGGTGCGCCTCCCCTCGACGGAGGTTCGCCGAATCCACAAGCGCTGTCTGGCCACGGTGGGCCAGGTGGGCAACGTGGACCACAG
This sequence comes from Gemmatimonadota bacterium, assembly GCA_028874985.1. GTDB lineage: Bacteria > Gemmatimonadota > Gemmatimonadetes > Longimicrobiales > Gaopeijiaceae > Bin94. Next base: position 6,389 of record JAPPGI010000033.1, read on the forward strand.
CCTCCAGTCGCTGGGCAAGGCGGGCGCCAGCCGCTGGCGGGGGAGGCGCCCCAAGGTGCGCGGTGTGGCCATGAACCCCGTCGACCATCCACTCGGAGGAGGGGAAGGGAAGGCGTCCGGAGGGCGTCCGCCGGTCACCCCATGGGGCAAGCCCGAGGGAACCAAGACCCGCAAGAAGAAGAAGCTGTCCAACAAGTTCATCGTCCGTGGGCGCAAGCGCGGCAAGGCGACGCGCTGACCCATGGGGGACACGGAGACCGGATAGAGCCATGCCGCGAAGCGTCAGGAAGGGCCCGTTCATCGACCAGAAGCTGCTGCGCAGGATCGAACTCATGAACGCGCGGAACGAGAGAACGGTGATCCGGACCTGGTCCCGCGCGTCCACGATTTCCCCCGAATTCGTGGGGCACACCGTGGCGGTTCACAATGGGAACAAGTTCATCCCCGTTTACATCACCGAGAACATGGTCGGCCACAAGCTCGGCGAGTTCGCACCCACCCGCCTTTTCAGAGGCCACGGCGGCAAGCTGGCCGACAAGCGGTCAAGGAGGTGATGGAGACCGTCATGGAAGCGCGCGCGATCGCACGGGACATCAGGATGAGTCCGCGGAAGGTGCGTCTGGTTGCGGACCGGATCCGCGGGTGTTCCGTGAACGAGGCCATCTCGGTTCTCAGGTTTTCGAGGAAGGCCGCGGCCGTACCCATCGACAAGACGCTCATGTCCGCAGTCGCCAATGCCCGCGAGAGGGCCGACCTGGAGGGGGGGGCGGTGGACATTGACGAACTCATGGTGAGCCGCGTGTTCGTCGACGCGGGACCGAGTCTGAGGCGGTGGAGGGCAGGTGCCATGGGGAGGGCGAAGCCCCGGCGCCGGCGCACCAGCCATATCACCATTGTCGTGGAAGCGAAGGAGAATTGACGAATGGGCCAGAAGACACACCCCCACGGATTCCGGCTAGGGATCGTTTCCGACTGGCGTTCCAGGTGGTACGCGGAGCGGGATCTGCCCGCGCTGCTCAAGGAGGATCATGTCATCCGCACCTACCTCCACCGGCGCCTCCACCACGCGGCGCTGGCCGGCGCGGACATCGCGCGCAAGCCCTCCAAGCTGGTGGTCACGTTGCACACCGCACGGCCGGGCGTCGTTATCGGCAAGCGGGGCGCCGAGGTGGACAAGCTGCGCGACGAGCTGGCCGTGCTCACGAACAGCGAGGTCTCCGTCAACGTCGAGGAGATCAAGCGCCCGGAAATGAACGCGCGGCTGGTCGCCGACAACGTGGCTCACCAGCTGCGGCAGCGTATTTCGTACCGGCGGGCCATGAAGCGGGCCGTCCAGTCGGCGATGCGCGCGGGTGCCGAGGGGATCCGCATCCAGTGCGCCGGACGGCTGGGCGGGGCGGAGATCGCTCGCACCGAGGGTTACAACCAGGGCCGGGTGCCCCTTCACACCCTGCGCGCCGATATCGACTACGCGCAGGTGGAGGCCCGGACGACCTACGGAGTCGTGGGCGTGAAGTGCTGGATCTTCAAGGGTGAGGTAATCGAGGACCGCTTCGGCCGGACCTACTCGGCCGGACCGGGAGCGTAGAGGGTCCGGAAGGAGAGACACCATGCTGGCACCGAAGCGGATACGGCGCAGGAAGACCCACAAGGGCAAGATGCGCGGCAAGGCGTACCGGGGGAACAGGGTTTCCTTCGGCGAATACGGACTGCAGGCGCTCGACGCGGGCTGGATAACCAACCGGCAGATCGAGTCGGCGCGTGTGGCGATCACGCGGCACGTGAGACGCGGCGGCAAGGTGTGGATCCGCATCTTCCCCGACAAGCCCGTCACCAGGAAGCCCGCCGAGACCCGCATGGGTAAGGGGAAGGGCAACCCGGAGCACTGGGTCGCGGTGGTCAAGCCCGGCCGGATCATGTTCGAGCTGGAAGGGGTTCCGGTCGAAACGGCCCGCAGGGCCATGCAGCTGGCCTCCTTCAAGCTGCCCGTGAAGACGCGCTTCGTCGACCGGGAATCGCAACTCTAGAGAAGTCACGACCCAGAGGAGAGCACACAGTGAAGGCAGAGGAAGTCAGGGAACTCGAGAGCGCGGAGCTGGAGCACCGGCTGGGCGAACTCAAGCTGGAACAGTTCCGCCTGCGCTTCCGCAGTGCCATCATGCAGCTTGAGAACCCCCGGCTGAGACGCGAGATCCGCCGGGACATCGCGCGAATCAAGACCATCCTGCACGAACGCCGGACCGCCGGCACGGCCGAACGGCCGATGAGCGACGCAGGAGGGAGACCGAGGTGACTGAGAACAGCGTTCGCGGGCGGCGCAAGATCCGCCACGGAGTGGTGGTGGGCGACCGGGCCCACAAGACGGTGACGGTTGTGGTGGAGCGGCGGTTCGCCCATCCGCTCTATGGAAAGCAGGTCACGCGCACCAGGAAGTACCACGCGCACGACGAAGCCAACGAGTACCGGGTGGGCGACAAGGTCTCCATCATGGAGACGCGGCCCCTGTCGAAGACGAAGCGGTGGCGCGTGGTCGGGTTGATCGAGCGGCCCGCCTGACGCCACACGGAAAGAGGACGGTGAGACCCGATGATCCAACAGGAATCGATGCTGAAGATCGCCGACAACACGGGCGCCAAGCGTGCGCTGTGCATCCGAGTGCTCGGCGGTTCCGGGCGGCGCTACGCCCGGATCGGCGACCGGGTCATCGTGACGATCAAGGACGCCGTGCCCAACGCGCCGGTAAAGCGGGGCGAAGTAATGGAGGCGGTGGTCGTGCGCACGGCCAAGGAGATGCGGCGTCGCGACGGTACCTACATCCGCTTCGACGACAACGCCGCCGTGCTGATCAACGCCCAGAAGGAGCCGCGGGGAACCCGCATCTTCGGGCCGGTGGGTCGTGAACTCAGGGAGAAGCGTTACATGAGAATCGTTTCCCTGGCCCCGGAGGTGCTGTGATCATGGCGCGGGGCATCAGCAGGATCGTCAGGGGAGACCGGGTCCGGGTCATCCGCGGCAATCACCGCGAGGTCGAGGGCACCGTGTTGCGCGTGCTGCGCAAGTCGAACCGGGTCGTGGTCCAGGGGGTGAACATGCGTAAGCGCCACTCCAAGCCCTCGCAGGCCAACCCGGAGGGCGGGATCATCACCTTCGAGGCACCGATCCACATCTCCAACGTGATGCTGATAGAGCCTGCCAGCGGCGAAGCGAGCCGCATCCGTCTCCGCGTCGAGCCGGACGGTCTGAAGGAGCGAATCGCGGTGAAGACCGGCAACCCCATACCGAGGAACGTGTCATGACCGCGCGGAGGGCGGCACGGAAAAACGGGACCCGGGGTGGCAAGAGGATGCCCGGCGCCATCGAGCCACGCCTTCTTACCCACTACAGGGAGGTTGCACGGCCGGTGCTGCGGGAGCAGTTCGGATTCCCGAACCCCCACCAGATTCCCCAGGTGGTCAAGGTCACCCTGAACGTCGGGGTCGGAGAGGGAAGCCGCGACCGGAAGCTGGTGGAATCGGTGGCCGGCGAGCTGGCGGTGATCTCGGGCCAGAAGGCGGTCATCACGCGGGCCCGCAGGTCGATCTCCAATTTCCGGCTCCGCGAGGGTATGGCTGTCGGTGCGACCGTCACACTGCGCAGGCGCGGCATGTGGGAGTTCCTGGACCGGTTCGTTTCGGTGGCGGTGCCGCGGATCCGGGACTTCCGGGGGCTGAACACGCGTTCCTTCGACGGCCGCGGCAACTACACCGTGGGAATCAGGGAACAGATCATCTTCCCGGAGGTCGACTACGACAAGGTCAGACAGATTCACGGCATGGACGTCACCGTCGTCACGTCGACCGACAAGGACGACCAGGCCTATGCGCTCCTGCGGCAGCTCGGTTTTCCGTTCCGGGGCGAAATCCCGGTGATCATCGGGGCCCAGGCTTCATGAGCGCCTGCGAGCACCGACCGGCGGCGCGTGGAGGAGACCCTACATTGGAGACGAACCGAACATGATGACCGATCCCATCGCGGACATGCTTACCCGGATCCGCAACGCCGGCGGCGCGGGACACCGCTGGGCCGACATACCGCTGTCCAAGCTCAAGGTCGAGGTGGCGCGGCTCCTGAAGGAGAACGCCTTCGTTCACGACTACAAGGTCCTCAACGACGGCCGCCACGGAATCGTCCGCGTCTACCTCAAGTACTACGACGGCCGGCACGTTATCCGGCGTATCGAGCGCGTCTCCCGGCCCGGCTGGCGACGCTACGTGGGAGTCGACGGGATTCCCCGGATCCGCAACGGTCTGGGCATGGCCGTTCTGTCCACCTCGAAAGGACTCCTCTCGGATCGGGGCGCCCGGGATGCGCGGGTCGGCGGCGAAGTCCTCGCGGTGGTCTGGTAGGAGGTATCATGTCACGTATCGGCAAGCAACCGGTCACGGTTCCCGCGGGCGTCACGGTGACGCTGGACGGCCAACGTTTCGCGGCGAAGGGCCCCCTGGGCGAACTGGAGTTGCAGGTGTCCTCCCCGATCGCGGTGCGGTGGGGAGCGGACAAGGGGCGGACGCTGGTGGTGACCCGGCCTTCCGACGAAAAGGAGCACCGGGCGCTGCATGGGCTCACCCGGTCCCTGGTGGCCAACGTGGTCGAAGGGGTGAGCCGGGGTTTCAGCAAGACGCTGGAGATCGTCGGTGTCGGATACCGGGTGCGGGCGGACGGCAACGGACTCCGGCTCAGCCTGGGGTTCTCGCACCCGATCGAATTTCCCGCGCCGCAGGGGATTACCTTCGAGGTTCCGAATCAGACGACGATCGTGGTAAAGGGTCCGGACAAGCAGCAGGTAGGCCACACGGCCGCCGTCATCCGGGCTTTCCGTCCCCCTGAACCCTACAAGGGCAAAGGGGTCAGATACCGAGGCGAACACGTCCGGCGCAAGGCCGGCAAGACGGCTGGAACATGACCAGGATCAAACCCGCCAAGCTGAGAAAGAGCCGCCGGCTTCAGCGGCACCGGCGCCACACCCGCATCCGGAAGACGATGCACGGCACGGCCGAGCGGCCCCGTCTGGTGGTCTATCGGTCGCTCCGGAACATCGAGGGCCAGCTGGTCAACGACGACGAGGGCCGGACGCTGCTCGGCCTTTCGACGCTGGCACCGGAGCTGCGGGGTGGAGTGCAGGGTGAAGGAAACCGCAAGGTGGAGGCGGCCCGGGCGGCCGGAACGCAGCTTGCGGAGCGGGCGCGCGAGAAGGGAATCTCCGCCGTCGTCTTCGACCGGGGGGGGTTCCGCTACCACGGACGAGTCAAGGCCTTCGCGGAGGGCGCGCGGGCAGGAGGGCTGGTCTTCTGATGGCCAGGGACAAGAAGGGGCTTCCGGAGGGTGCGGAACAGGTCGAGAACCTGATCCACATCAACCGGGTGGCGAAGGTCGTGAAGGGTGGGCGCCGGTTTTCCTTCACCGCCCTCGTCGCGGTGGGAAACCAGGCAGGACGGGTGGGCATCGCCCACGCAAAGGCGAACGAGGTCGCGGAGGCGATCCGGAAGGCGTTCGAGCAGGCGCGTCGCGAGATGATCGAGGTTCCGGTGGTGCGGGGGACCATACCGCACGAGATCATCGGACGCTGGGGCGCGGGACGCGTGCTCATGAGACCGGCGGCTCCGGGGACGGGGGTGATCGCGGGAGGGCCGGTGCGCGCGGTCCTGGAAGCCGCGGGAATCACCGATGTCCTGACCAAGAGCCTGGGAACCAACAACCCGATCAACGTGGTGCGCGCCACGGTCCACGGTCTCGAGAATCTGGTGACCGCCTACGATGTGGCGGCCGAGCGTGGAATCACGGTTGAAGAACTGGGGGTCGGGAAACGTGGGTAAGCGGATCAGGATCACCCAGGTGCGGAGCGCCGTGGGGCGCAAGAAGATCCAGCGGCGCACCCTGAAGGCGTTGGGGATACGGCGCCACCAGCAGGCGGTGGTACACGACGACAACCCGGCGATCCGCGGCATGATCGCGAAGGTGGACTATCTTGTAGAGGTGACGGAGGAGGACTGATCCATGATCGAACTTCACAGCCTGCGCGCACCCGCGGGATCTCGCCGCGGCCGGAAACGGGTCGGCCGGGGTCCGGGCTCAGGGAAGGGCAAGACGGCGGGCCGCGGCGAAAAAGGCCAGAACTCGCGCTCGGGCGGCGGCGTGCCGCCCTGGTTCGAAGGCGGGCAGATGCCGCTGCAGCGCCGCATCCCGAAACGCGGCTTCAAGAACCGCAACCGCGTGGAGTACCAGGTGGTCAACGTGGGCGACCTGAACATCCTGGATGGGGAGGCGACGCCCGAGTCGCTGAAGGATGCCGGACTGATCCGTTCCCTGCGCCGTCCGGTCAAGATCCTCGGTATGGGAGAAGTCGGCGTGCCCCTGCGCTGCACGGTCCATGGCGCGTCCGCCGCTGCGCGGCGCAAGATCGAGGCCGCCGGCGGGTCGGTGACCGTGCTTCCCCCGGGTGGCGGGAGCGAAGGCTGAATAGTGTGGCTTAAGGGGGGGTATCCCGACGATGGCTAATCCCATTCCGGATCTCTTACGGGCTCCGGAGCTGAAGAAGAAGATCCTCTTCACGCTCTTCATGATGCTCGTCTACCGCATCGGCTCGCACATCACGGTGCCGGGCATCGACGTGAATGCGCTCCAGGCGTTCGCCGGGCAGTTCGGCAACACGTTCCTGGGCGTCTTCGACATGTTCGTGGGCGGGGGGCTCAGCCGGGCCACGATCTTCGCGCTCGGGATCATGCCGTACATCTCCGCCAGCATCATGTTCCAGCTTCTGGCCGCGGTCTTCCCCACGGTGGAAAAGCTGCAGAAAGAGGGCGACGAGGGACGCAAGAAGCTGACGCAGTGGACGCGCTACACCACCGTACTGCTTTGCGTGATCCAGTCCTACGCGTACGCCTCCTTCCTGCAGAATCTGGCGGGGGCGGTCAACAACCCGGGTCTGGGATTCGCGTTCACGACCGTGGTCGTGCTCACCACGGGCGGTGTCTTCATCATGTGGATGGGCGAACAGATCACGGAGCGGGGTCTGGGCAACGGCATGTCGTTGATGATCCTGTTCTCCATCATCCAGGGGTTCCCCGGGGCCGTGGCCCGCACCTGGGAGGCGGTCAGCGGTGGGCAGATCGGCCTCTTCGAGGTGCTGGCCCTGCTGGCGGTCATCGTCGGGATCACGGCCGGCGTCGTCGCAATGACCATGGCGGCGCGGAAGATTCCCATCCAGATTCCGCGCAAGGTCGTGGGACGCGGGCGCATCCGGGAGGGTCAGAAGAGCTTCATCCCGCTGCGGGTGAATTCGGCGGGGGTGATGCCGATCATCTTCGCGCAGTCGTTCATCGTCGTTCCGGGAACGATCGCCGCCTTCAGTTCGGTCGGGATCTTCGAGGATCTGGCGGACATCTTCCAGCCGGCGAGCTGGGCGTACTCCATCACCTATGCGGCCCTGATCATCTTCTTCGCGTACTTCTACACGGCCATCATCTTCAACCCGGTGGACCTGGCCGAGAACCTGAAGAAGCAGGGTGCGTTCATCCCCGGAGTGAAGCCGGGCTCCCGCACCGCGGAGTACATCGACCGGATCCTGACCCGCGTCACCCTCCCCGGGTCGATCTACCTGGCGCTGATCGCCCTGCTTCCCTTCTGGATCCTCGACATCTTCAACATGCAGTGGTTCTTTTTCGGAGGCACCAGCCTGCTCATAGTGGTCGGAGTGGGGCTCGACACCGTCCAGCAGGCCCAGCAGGATCTTCTCCTTCGCCGCTACGACGGCTTCATGAAGAAGGGGCGGGTCAAGATGCGCGGGCGCGGGCGCTACATGTAGGGGGCTGCCCGTGGAAGCCCCCCCCGGCACTAGCAGCCCCGTGGACAAGATCCCCCCGGCATTCGAGCGGCGATGCATCCGGGCTGGGCGCTTCGCTTGGCCAGCTAGAGATGTAATGCTCCTCGGGCGAACAGCGCCGCCGCCACCCACACGTCGCGCCCTGCCGGTGCAGCGGCTCGCCGCTCCCGGCGCTAGCGGGGCTTTGTCCGCGGACCGCCACGGGCAGTGAGGGAAACGAACGGCGGGGGTGGGGTCCTGGTGCTCCTCGGCTCCCCGGGTGTGGGCAAGGGAACGCAGGGTGTCCGTCTAGGGCAGGATCTGGGGTGGGCGCACGTTTCCACGGGCGACCTGCTGCGAGCCGCCCTGGGCGAGCGGACGGTTCTCGGCGTGAAGGCCGGGAAGTACATGGACGCGGGGGAACTGGTCCCCGACCACCTGATCGTGGACCTCGTACGCGAACACCTCGCCACGATGCCCGCCGGCCGCGGCGTCGTCTTCGACGGGTTCCCCCGCACCGTACCCCAGGCCGAGGCGCTGGACCGTGTGCTGGCCGGGGCGGGCAGGACGGTGAACCGGGTGTGTCTCCTCGAGGCGCCGGAGGAGATTCTCGTCAAGCGGATTTCCGGTCGCCGCGCCTCGCCGAACGGGCGGGTGTACAACATCTATTTCGATCCCCCCCTCAGGGACGGCGTCTGCGACGAGACCGGCGAACCCCTGATCCACCGCGCCGACGATCATCCGGACACGGTGCGGACGAGGCTGTCCGTCTACCGGGAGGTCACGGCCCCGCTCGTCGGCTTCTACGAGGACAGGGGTCTGCTGGCACGCGTGGACGGCGAGGGCGGTATCGAGCAGGTCTACGGAGCCCTGCGCGCGGCGGTCGGAAGGTAGTGATTGTTGCGATGGCCGGGAGCAGGCGTCCGTTGGTCCACCTCAAATCCCCGGACGAGATTCGGGCGATCGGGAGGTGCGGCGGTATCATCGCCGCCCTGTTCGCCGAAATCGAGCCCAGGGTGCAACCGGGTGTTTCGACTGCGGCGCTCGATCGCTTTGTCGATCGTTTCGTGCGGTCGCACAGCGGGGCCGTTCCCGCTTTCAAGGGTCTCTACGGCTTCCCGGGGAGCGCCTGTATCAGCATCAACGAGGAGGTCGTGCACGGGATCCCGTCCGGGCGGACGCTGCAGGAGGGGGACATCGTGTCGATCGACGTGGGTGTGAAGCAGGGGGGGTGGTGTGCGGACTCGGCCTACACCTTCCCGGTGGGGGAGATCGGAGCAGGGGCGGCGGGCCTCCTGGCGGTCACATACAAGGCGCTTGCCGCCGGGGTGGCGGCCGCGCAGCCCGGCCTTCACGTCGGAGACATCGGTGCGGCGGTAGTGGAGACGGTTCGCCCGACCGGTCACGCGATCATCCGCGATCTGGTCGGGCACGGCATCGGGCGAGCGATTCATGAGGAACCCCAGGTGTCCAACATCGGCCGGGCGGGTTTCGGAGTCCCGCTGCAGGCGGGAATGGTGCTCGCGATCGAACCCATGCTGGCCGTGGGAACCGACGAGATCCGCACGCTCCGGGATCGCTGGACGGTCACCACCCTGGACGGGTCGTTGTCGGCCCACTACGAGCACACCGTCGCCGTCACCGTGGAGGGGCCGGCGATTCTCACCGGAGGCGGGATTTGGGATGACGGGTTGGAGGTGGACTCGGTCCGGCCCGGTCACGCCGGGGCCGGGGCCGGGGGAGCGGTCGGGACCGGGGCGGGGGCTACCGTCCAACAATCATGAGCGTTATCCTTTTAAGCTGTGCCCCATTGGAGGGCCTGCTCCTTGGCGGAAGGACATGAACGAAAGGGAAACTCCGGCGTGAAGGTCCGAACCAGCGTGAAGCCCATCTGCGAATACTGCCGCGTGATCCGGCGAAAGGGCGTCGTGCGGATCATCTGCAGCCGCAATCCCCGTCATAAGCAGCGGCAGGGCTAGCCCGTGGACGGAATCCCCCCGGCATTCGAGCGGCGATGCATTCGTGCTGGACCGCTTCGCTCCTCGTTGCTCCTCGGGCGAATAGCGCTGCCATTCCCCTCTCGTCGCGCCCTGCCAGCCCGGCGCCTCGTCGCTCTCGGTGCTCGGGCGGCCTGGTAGGAACGCCATGGCACGCATCGCCGGAATAGATCTCCCCCGGAGCAAGCGTATTGAGGTGGCGCTGACCTACGTATACGGCGTGGGCCGCACCTCGTCGAAGCAGATCCTCGACGCGACCGGAATCAACCCTGATCTGCGCACCCACGAACTCACCGAAGAGGACGCCAGCCGTCTTCGCCGGGAGATCGAGCAGAACTACAAGGTTGAGGGCACGCTGAGGACCGAGGTGTCCATGAACATCAAGCGCCTCATGGACATCGGTTGCTACCGGGGTCTCCGGCACCGGCGGGGGCTCCCCGTCCGGGGCCAGCGTACGCACACGAACGCCCGCACCAAGAAGGGTCCGAGACGGGCGATCGCGGGCAAGAAGAAGGCGCCCAAGAAGTAGCGAACGGCGTCGCAGAGTCTCACAGCCGATCCACGGAAGGGATCGTATTCCCGGGAGGAAGGTGCCTGTTGGCAGCACCCAGATCGAGCAGAACGAAGAAGTCGAAAAAGGTCGTGGCGGCGGAAGCGGTGGCCCATATCAAGGCGACCTTCAACAACACGCTGATCACGATCGCCGACCAGGCCGGCAACGTTCTGGTGTGGGGTTCGGCCGGGACGGCCGGGTTCAAGGGATCCAAGAAGTCCACGCCCTTCGCGGCGACGATGGCGGCCGAACAGGTCGGACGCGAAGCGGTGGCGATGGGCGTCCGCAAGGTGGTGGTTCGAGTGCGTGGTCCGGGGTCTGGCCGGGAATCGGCAATTCAGGCTCTGGCCTCGGCCGGACTCACCGTCGAATCGATCCACGACGTGACACCGCTGCCCCACAACGGCTGCCGTCCACCCAAGAAACGCCGCGTGTAGCGGAACCCGCTCATGGCAAGATACACAGGTCCGGTATGCAAGCGGTGCCGACGGGAGGGGCAGAAGCTCTTTCTCAAGGGCGCCAAGTGCTACACGGAAAAGTGCCCCGTCGAAAGGCGCCAGTACCCGCCCGGCCACCACGGTCCGGCTTCCGTCCGGCGCCGCAAGCAGTCGGACTACGCCGTTCAGCTGCGCGAGAAACAGAAGGTCAAGCGGATCTACGGGCTTCACGAGAAACAGTTCCGCAACCTGTTCGAGTACGCCGCGGGGCGCCCGGGGGTCACGGGCGAGAACCTGATCGTCGCTCTGGAGAGCCGGCTGGACAACGTGATCTTTCGCATGGGACTGGCCGTGAGCCGCCGCCAGGCACGCCAGCTCGTCCGGCACCGGCATGTGAAGGTGAACGGCTCGGTGGTGGACATTCCCAGCTACCGGCTTTCCGTCGGCGACGAGGTTGCGCTGCGTGAGCGCTCCCGGGAGCTGGAGCCGGTGGAAGTGAGCCTGGGGTCTCGTTCACGACCCCAGTTGCTGGACTGGCTCGCCCTCGACGAAAAGAAGCGGGTGGGCAGGGTCCTTCGGCAACCGGTGCGGGGTGACATCCCGCTGGCGGCGCAGGAACAGTTGATCGTCGAACTCTACTCCAAGTGATCCGGCAGCCGGGTCGACGAGTCCGGCCGGTTTCACCGATCGCAACGCATACAGTCAAATGACCAAGGGGGAATACCGAGCGTGAATCTGGATATTGATCTGACCGGTCTCGTGCTTCCAGAACGCATCGAGATGACCGGGGAGGCCGCCGATGGCCGCTCCGCCGCGTTCGTCCTCGAGCCGCTCGAGCGGGGATACGGCCATACCCTCGGCAACGCGGTCCGGCGAGTGCTCCTGTCCTCGCTTCGGGGCGCTGCGGTGCGCGCCTTCCGGATCGAAGGGGTGGTGCACGAGCACCAGACCATTTCGTCCGTGGTCGAGGATGTTCACCAGGTGATTCAGAACCTGAAGTCGCTCGTGGTGTCTCTGGACGACGACATCGACGAGGCGGTCCTCGAAATCCACGTGAAAAGGAAGGGGCCGGTGACCGCCCGGAAGATCAGAGCTCCGGGAATGGTCACGGTGCACGACCCGGATCACCACCTCCTGACCCTGGAGGACGACCGGGAAATCCACATGGAACTCTACGTCAACAAGGGGCGGGGATTCGTTCTGGCCGACCAGCAGCCGCTCCCTTCCACGGCCCCGGTCGACCTGGTGCGGATCGACGCGATCTACAATCCGGTTCTGCGGGCCAACTTCACGGTCGAGGAGACGAGGGTGGGGCAGCGTACCGATTTCGACCGGCTCACCATTCATGTGGAGACGGACGGGTCGGTGCCGCCCGTGAGTGCGGTCCGGTATGCGGCGGAACTGGTGCGCCGCCACCTGAGGTACATGCTCTACTTCGCCGAGGGCGGGCTTCCCGAGCAGCGCGTGCCCGCGTTGAAGCCGATTCCCGAAAAGACGGCGGAGCTGATGGACAAGTCGATTGATGACGTCGCGGAGTTCAGCGTGCGCTCCAGGAACTCGCTCCAGAAGGAATCGATTCTCACGCTGGGCGATCTCATCAGCCGTACCGAAGAGGACATGCTCGGGATCGGCAACTTCGGCAGGAAATCCCTTGCGGAGATCTATGAGTTCCTCGAAGGGCACGGACTCCGGTTCGGGATGAAGATGCAGCGGGGGGAGGACGGCCAGCTGTTCTACGTGGAAGAGGGAACGCCCGCCGGCCCGGAAGAGTAGCCGCCGGGTGAAACAGAAACAGGATAGACCATGCGTCACAGGAAGAAGGGGAGAAGCCTCTCGCGGTCTCCGAGTCACCGGAGGGCCCTGCTGAGGAACATGGCCACGTCGCTCCTGCGCCACGAGCGAATCACCACGACCACCGCCCGAGCCAAGGAGCTCAGGCCCTATGTCGAGCGCTTGATCACCCTCGCGAAGCGCGGCGACCTGCACGCCCGCCGCCTGGTGGCAAGGCGCATCGCTGACCGAGAAGTGCTTGGCAAGCTCTTCGACGACATCGGGCCCCGCTACGCCGAGCGGCCTGGTGGCTATACCCGCATCCTGAAACTCGGCAATCGTCGTGGCGATGCCGCCGACATGGCGCTCATCGAACTGGTGTGATAGAATCCTGCCCTACCGGAGAGGTCCGAGGGCCTCCGAAAACCGAACTGGACAAGTACTGAGGAAAGGCAGAATGGCAACGTTGCTGGAGTCCCGGGCGGGGGCCGCCAAGCTCGGCATACCGCTGATGATAACGAGCTTCGTGATGGTCGCGGGCTTCCTGTTCTGGTTGTCGGTGACGGCGAAACCGACCGAGGTCGTGCTGCCGGATCCCGAGGATATCTTTGAGAACGTGGTCAGCCTCGCGGATTTCTCGGTGGACCCCAGAGGGTACATCGGTGAGGCTGTCAGCCTGGAAGGCGTCCGACTTGGCGAGCGCTTCGGCAACCATTTCCGCTGGATCAACCTGCCGGACGCGCAGAACAACGCCTTCCTGCTCCATTGGTCCGACTCGCTGCGGGCCGACACCACCATCGCGCTCACGACGCTCGCTTCCGGGACGATCGTAAGCCTTTCGGGCATCGTCACGAACACCACCGACTCGATCGTTGAGGAATGGTCGGCGGCGGGTGCCTTCATGATCCCGGTCGAAAGTCAGGTTGCCAGGTCGACCTACCACCTTAGCTTCCTCGAAGTCACCAGAATCAAGCCGCCGGATGCTCCCCGGCCCGGCCAGGGTGTTGGTTCCGGGTCCGGCTAGCGGTCCGTGGACATAGCCGCCCGAGCGCCGGGCCGCGGCGGTGCGGAACGGTAGTGCGGTCACTTTGAACGGCCGGAGACGGATCGCACGGAGGTGACGGGGTTGAGGGAACCGAGGCTCGCCCGGTTGAAGTCCGGGGAGGCCACCCTCGGAGTGATCGGGCTGGGATACGTGGGCCTTCCCCTGGCCGTCGCGGCTGCCGGAAGCGGCGTCCGGGTGCGCGGGTTCGATGTGGACCCGAATGTCGTCGACGGCGTCAACCGTGGTCGGAGCCACGTCCGGGATGCGAGCGGCGAGACGGTGGCGGGGTTGGTGGAGCGGGACCTTCTCGCGGCCACCACAGACATGTCCGGGCTGGACGATTGCGATGCCGTCGCCATATGCGTTCCCACACCGCTCTCCAAGACGCGCGACCCGGACATCTCCCACGTTCTCGCGGCCACGGAAGCCGTTTGTGCAGCGCTCGGTCACGGGCAGCTCATCGTACTGGAGTCCACCACCTATCCCGGGACGACCCGCGAGGTGGTGCTGCCGATCCTGCTGGCGAGCGGTCTGGAAGTGGGCAAGGACTTCTTCCTCTGCTTCTCGCCCGAGCGGGTGGATCCCGGCAACGACGTCTGGAAGACGGGGAACACGCCCAGGATCATAGGGGGGGTGACGGACCGGTGTACCGAAGTCGGCGCCGGCTTCTACTCCCGTTTCGTCGATCGCATGGTCCCGGTATCCTCGGCCGAAGCGGCGGAACTCACGAAGATCCTCGAGAACGCCTTCAGGGCGGTCAACATCGGCCTCGTCAACGAGATGGCCCTCATAGCCGACCGGTTGGGTCTGGACATCTGGGAGGTGATCGCGGCCGCGGACACCAAGCCCTTCGGTTTCATGAAGTTCACGCCGGGCCCCGGACTGGGCGGGCACTGTCTTCCGGTCGATCCGCACTACCTGTCTTGGAAGATGCGGACGATGGACTACCGCACGCGCTTCATCGAAATGGCGTCCAAGATCAACGCCGAGATGCCCACCTTCGTGGCGGGCAAGGTGAGGGAGGCGTTGAACGGGGTGCGGAAGCCGGTCAGCGGCTCGCGGGTCCTGCTCCTCGGAGTGGCGTACAAGAGAGACGTGGCAGATGTGCGTGAGTCTCCCGCCATGGACATCCTCGACCATCTCGAACGCGACGGGGCGGAGGTATTCTACCACGACCCGCATGTGCCGGAGTGGGGGACACGGGATGGCCGCACGCTCCGGTCCGCCCGCTTTACCGACGACCTGCTGCGGGAGGCCGACGCAGTGGTGATACTCACCGACCACTCCCGCTTCGACGCGGAGAGGATCTTCGAACTCTCGCCGGTTCTCGTCGACGCGAGGAATGTGACCGCGTCGGTGGAGGCCTCGAAACGGACGGCGCGTCCGCAGCGCTGGATCGTAAAGGGGTAGCGGGTACCGGTGAGAATCGCGGTCCTGGGAAGCGGGTATGTCGGACTCACCACGGGTGCGTGCCTGGCCGAGACGGGCAACGATGTAGTCTGCGTGGACATCATCGAGGAGAAGGTGAAGGCACTGAACCGAGGCACGATCCCCTTCTTCGAACCCGGCCTGGACGCGCTCGTGAGACAGAACTTCGAGGAGGGTCGCCTGACCTTCACCACCGATGTGGTGCATGCCGTCCGTGATTCCCTTGTTGTCTTCATAGCGGTCGGGACCCCGCCCGAGGAGGACGGATCGGCAGACCTGCGATACGTGCTGTCCGCCGCCCGCGACATCGGACGCGCAATGGACGGCGAGCGGATCGTGATCACGAAGAGCACGGTGCCCGTGGGGACCGCGCGGCTGGTCCGGGAGAAGATCGAGGCCGAGACGGAGCACCCCGTCCACGTCTGCTCCAACCCCGAGTTCCTGAAGGAGGGGGCCGCGGTCAGCGACTTCCGGAAGCCCGACCGGGTGATCCTGGGCGTCGACGACCCGGGAGCCGCCGAGGTGCTGCGGGATCTCTACGCTCCCTTCGTGCGCACCGGCAACCAGATCCTGGTGATGGACGCGGCTTCCGCCGAAATCACCAAGTACGCCGCAAACGCGATGCTCGCCACGCGGATCAGCTTCATGAACATGGTCAGCCGGCTGTGTCGGCGCGTGGGAGCCGACGTGGACATGGTGCGGCTCGGCGTCGGGTCGGACGGGCGCATCGGACCCACCTACCTCTTTCCCGGGGTGGGGTACGGGGGCTCCTGTTTCCCCAAGGACGTCAAGGCGCTCGCCTGCACGATGCGAGAACTGGATCTCGACTCCTCCATCCTGGACGCCGTGGAACGCGTCAACGAAGACCAGAAGCGGCTGCTGGCCGAGTTGGCCGTGGAGCGCTTCGGCGAGGACATGCGCGACCGGACCTTCGCCTTCTGGGGCCTGGCGTTCAAACCGAACACCGACGACATGCGCGCGGCGCCGAGCCTGGTCACGATCCGGGCTCTCCTGGAGCGCGGGGCGCGGGTGGTCGCGCACGATCCGGTGGCGACGCGCAAGGCCCGGCGGATCCTCGGCGAGGCCGTCGACTTCCGGGAACAGAACTACGATGCCCTCGACGGTGCGGACGCACTGTTCATTCACACGGAGTGGCACCCTTACCGCCACCCCGACTTCTCCCGGATGCATGCGCTCCTCGCGCAGCCGGTGATCTTCGACGGACGCAACCTGTATTCGCCCCGGGCAATGCACGCTCGCGGCTTCGAATACTACTCGGTCGGCCGCCGCCCGGTTGCGCCGGCCCGGCGCCTCGCCGCTCTCGGTGCACGCGGGGCTTCATCCCCGGACTCACGGTAGCAGTGGCGCGACGTATCCTGATCACCGGGGTTGCCGGATTCCTCGGCTCCCATCTGGCTGACCGCTTCCTCGCGGACGGACACGAAGTGATCGGTGTCGACAACCTGCTGACCGGTTCCCGCAGGAACCTGGCGCACCTCGCGCGGGAACCGCGCTTCGACCTGATCGAGCACGATGTCTCCAAGCCACTCTTCCTGGAGCCTGGGGTGGACGGCGTCCTCCACTTCGCGTCGCCCGCCAGTCCGGTGGACTACGCCAGCCTGCCCATACAGACGCTCAAGGTCGGGGGACTCGGGACCCACCACACCCTCGGACTCGCCCGCCGCCACGGCGCCCGGTACATGCTGGCGTCGACCTCGGAGGTCTACGGCGACCCCGAGATCCACCCCCAGCCGGAGGGCTACCGGGGCAACGTCAATCCGGTCGGTCCGAGGGCCGTGTACGACGAAGCCAAGCGCTACGCGGAAGCGATGACCATGGCCTATCACCGGGCCCACGGGCTGGACACGCGCATCGTGAGGATCTTCAACACCTACGGAACCCGCATGCGGCCGAGGGACGGCCGGGTCGTTTCCAACTTCATCGTGCAGGGGCTGCGGGGTGAAGCCATGACCATCTACGGGACCGGTTCCCAGACCCGCTCCTTCTGTCATGTGGACGACCAGGTGGAGGGGATTGTCCGGGTCTACCACTGCCGGCGCGTCGATCCGATCAACCTGGGTAACCCCGACGAATACACGATCCTCGAACTGGCCGCCCTGGTCATGGAAGAGACGGAAAGCCCGGTTCCCCCGGTCTTTCGGCCGCTGCCCCCGGACGACCCCGTAGTGCGCTGTCCGGACATTTCCACCGCCCGGCGGGAACTGGACTGGTCGCCAACCATCGGCTTGCGCGAGGGCGTCAGAAGGACGATCCCTTATTTCAGGGGGTTGATCGACGGGGAATGAAGCAGGGTATGAAAACTGGACAGCGCATGAAGACATGGTCCTTCCGCGGCCTGACGCGAGCCACGCTGGCGGCGGTTCTTACGGTCTCCGGTTCCGGGTGCGGCACGGACCCGGGGGAGGAGACCGCGCAGCTGCGGGGCGACCGCGCCTTCGCCCGCGGTGACTACCAAGAGGCACTGGCCGAATACCGCCTGTCCCTGCTCCGCGAGGATTCGGGGACCGAGGGAGTCGTGCGCGCCGCCCATGCCTACGCGGTCCTTGGCCGGGTGGACGAAGCCAAATCGCTCTATGACGAGGCCGCCCGGAAGGACAGCCAGTACGTCGATCAGGCCGTATCCGACCTGATTGCGCTGGCCAAGCGGGCGCACGCGAACGGCGACGGCTATGGGACGGCGTCGGCGATCGAAGCAGCGCAGCACTTCCGGCCGGGAGTTCTTGTCGAGCAACTGGCGCTGCCCCTGGCGCGGCACTACAGCGAAACGGGCCAGAGCGCGCGGGCGCGGCCGCTGTACCTCCGGGCCCTCGGGACAGACCCGAGCAATCCCGACATCGTCTTCGAAACCGCGCTGGCTCATGAAGAGATCGAAGACTGTGGGAGCGCACTCGTGTACTTCGGCCAGTTCGAGGAGCTGGCTCCCCGGCGAGCGCCCGAGGCCCGGTGGCATGTGGGCAGGTGTTCATTCCAGCTTGCCCGGGAACTGAAGGATCAGGGCGCGGTGACGGAAGCCCTGGAACACCTCGAACTGGTTCTGGCGCTGAAGGAGCCGAGAACCCATCTCCCCCAGGCGTATTTCGACAAGGGTGAGATTCTGGTGCAGCTCGGGGACTGCGCCGGCGCGCTGGAGGCCTATCGTCTCGTATCTTCGACAGTCGGCACCGGTTTTGGAGCTCTGGCTCGGCGGGCGTTGGACAGGATCGACGAGATCAGGTTCGGCGGGGTGGGAGAGGGGCCGTGCTGAGCCCGGGACGTCCCAGGCATTCGCACGGGGTCGTTCGCGGGCTGCTGGTGGGTCTGCTCGGCACGGCGTGCTCGACGGCGCCGCCCTACACCGGCTGGACGCCGGAGCAGTTGTACGAACACGGCCAGCGCGCCTACGACGAGGGTGACTGGCGCGAGGCCCGCCGCGCCTTCGAACGGCTGGTCCTCAATTTTCCGGGCTACGACCGTGCGGTGGAGGCGCGACACTACCTGGCCCGGGCATTGTTCGAAGACGAGGAATACCTGAGTGCCGTCGCCGAATACACTCGAATCACGCAGCTCTATCCGGACGACCAGCGCAGCGCAAGGGCGTGGATGGGGCTGTGTCACTCCTATGCCGCAATGTCCCCTCACCCGGAACGCGACCAACAGTACACGGTCCAGGCCCGCAATACCTGCCACCAGGTTGCCGGCGACTTCCAGGGGAAGCCCATCGGGGACTCCGCGGCGGTCGTGGCCCGGGATATGCATAACAAGCTCGGCCAGAAGGAGTTCGGCGTGGGCCAGTGGTACTTCCAGCGCAAGATCTACGAATCGGCCGAACACGTCTTCTGTCGACTGCTGGAAGACTATCCGGACACCGACGCGGCGCCCACGGCTCTGGCGCGGTTGAGCGAGATCTACGACCGATGGGGATGGGACGATGACCGGGAGGAGGCCAGGGCCTGGCTTCTGCGGACCTACCCGGAATCTCCCGAAGCCAGGGCTCTTGATGCGGTCGCGCCGAGCGACTCGGTCCCGCCGGTCGGGAGCCGCGCGCCGCCCGGCCAACCTTCGCCGCCGCAATGTCTGTCGGGTGGCGGGTAGGGGTTTTCGGGGGCACCTTCGATCCACCACATATCGGCCATGCCGTCGTGGCCCGCGAGGTGGTGGACGCGGTGGGTCTGGACCGACTCCTCTGGGTGCCCGCGCGAATCCCGCCCCACAAACGGGGACGTGCGGTCACGGCGGCGGCGGTGCGGAGACGGATGGTGGAAGCCGCCGTCGGCGACGATGCGAGGTTCGTACTGTGCGACCTGGAATTGAAGCGGGAGGGAGTCTCATACACGGTCGACACGCTCCGGAGCCTGCGGGCGGGCCATCCCGCGTGGTCTCTGTTCCTGATTCTCGGGCCGGACCTGGTGGCGGGGTTCGCGTCCTGGAAGGAACCGGAAGCCATTGGCCGACTGGCGGAATTGGTGGCCGTTTCCCGGGCCGGGATGCCGGTGCCGCCGGCAGCGGAGGCTGTCGGAGCATGCATCGTCAGCGTGACGCCGGTCGACATCTCGTCGTCGCGAATCCGGAGCCGGGTGGTTCGCGGAGAGGCCGTTTCCGATATGGTGGTGCCCGGTGTCCTGTCCATTATTGAAGGTGAACGACTCTACCGAGCCGGTCCGGAACTCCGCGGAGGAACGCGGGCGGGCCGGAAAGCCTGAAGAGGCGGATGCCTCCCGGTAACGGGGGGTGCCGAACGGAAGAATGATCAAAGGAATCATCAAGAAGATCGCCGGGTCGAGACACGGTCGCGAGGTCAAGCGCCTCGGTCCCCTCGTTGAGGAGATCAACGAACTCTACGCGGGAATGGCCTCGCTCTCGACGGAAGCGCTGAGGGGGAAGACCGACGAGTTCAGAGCGACCATCGCCGGGCGCACCGAGGAGACGTTTGGAGAGATCGAGTCGATCCGGGAGCGGAAACGCGTGGCCACGGACCCGCATGAGCGCGAGGACCTCAGCGTCGAGATCGGAAAGCGCGAGGAGAAGTACAGGGAGGAGCTGGCGGAGGTTCTGGAGGATATCCTGCCCGAGGCGTTCGCGGTCGTGAAGGAGTCCTGCCGCCGCCTCATGGGGCGGGAGGTGACGGTTACGGGACACAAGCTGGCATGGGACATGATTCCCTACGACGTCCAGTTGATCGGGGCCGCGCAGCTTCACCGGGGACGGGCCGCCGAGATGGCCACGGGCGAGGGAAAGACGCTGGTCGCCACCATGCCGCTCTACCTGAACGCACTGGCCGGCCGCGGCGCCCACCTGGTCACCGTCAACTCCTACCTGGCCCAGCGCGACGCGGAGTGGATGGGGGCCATCTACGAGCTGCTCGGCCTCACGGTGGACTGCATCGACCTGCACCAGCCCGGGTCGCCCGAGCGCAGGGCCGCGTACAACGCCGACATCACCTACGGGACGAACAACGAGTTCGGCTTCGACTACCTGCGCGACAACATGGTGCACACGCTCGAGCAACGGGTGCAGCGCGGGCACCATTACGCGATCATCGACGAGGTCGACTCGATCCTGATCGACGAGGCGCGCACGCCGCTCATCATCTCCGGGCCGGTGAGCCGCGACACCTCGACGCCGTTCAAGCAGATGGCGCCTGCGGTGGGGGGGCTGTACCGCAAGCAGACGCGCATGGTGAATCGGCTGGTGGCCGAGGCGGTGAGGGCGCTGGAGTCGGAAGAGGGCGACGAGTACATGGCCGGTGAGAAGCTCCTGGCTGCGAAGCGCGGAGGTCCCAAGAACAAGCGCCTGATGAAGCTCTTTGCGGACCAGCCCTCCGTGGTGAGGCTCGTCGAGAAGGTCGAAGGGGACTACATGCGCGAGAAGCGCCTCCACGAGGTGGACGAGATGCTGCTCTTCGCCATGGACGAGAAGGGCAGCAACGTGCACCTCTCGGACGCCGGGCTCGACGAGCTGTCCCCGGGCGACCCCCGGGCCTTCGTGGTGCCCGACCTGTCGGAGGTGATGGGCGAAATCAAGGAGGACGAGACGCTCTCGGTGGAGGAGAAGCGGGAGCGGGTGACCGAGCTGGAGGCGCAGTACGCGGAGAAATCGCAGCGGATCCACGTGATCCACCAGCTGCTCAAGGCGTACACCCTCTTCCACAGGGACGAGCGCTACATCATCGGCGAGAACGGTGCCATCGTCATCGTGGACGAGTTCACCGGACGGCAGATGCCGGGGCGGCGCTGGAGCGACGGGCTGCACCAGGCGGTCGAGGCCAAGGAGGGGGTGGAGATCCGGGGCGAGACGCAGACGCTCGCCACGATCACCATCCAGAACTACTTCCGCATGTACGAGAAGCTGGCCGGGATGACCGGCACGGCGGAGACCGAGGAGACCGAGTTCCACCAGATCTACAACCTGGACGTCTCGGTGATTCCCACCAACCGCCCAATCGCGCGGGACGATCGCGACGACCTCATCTTCCGCACCAAGCGGGAGAAGTACACGGCCATCATGGACGAGATCGAGCGTCTCAACCGGCTCGAGTTGCCGGTTCTGGTCGGGACCACGAACGTCGAGGTGTCCGAGACGCTGTCGCGCATGCTCAGGCGGCGGCGGATCGCCCACAACGTGCTGAACGCCAAGCAGCACAAGCGCGAGTCGGAGATCGTGGCCGAGGCTGGGCGTCCCGGCGCGGTCACGATCGCGACCAACATGGCCGGCCGTGGTACCGACATCAAACTGGGGCCCGGCGTGACCGACGCGCGCACCGTCGAGTGGGCGAACGAGCGCGGCCTGGAGCTCGAGCCTCTGGCGGCCACCGACCCGACTCGGTACGAAGAGCTGGAAGACAAGCCGGGCGGCCATCTCATCGAGGTGGGCGGGCTCCACATCCTGGGATCGGAGCGGCACGAGGCCCGCCGCATCGACCGGCAGCTGCGGGGACGGGCGGGGAGGCAGGGGGATCCGGGGGCGTCACAGTTCTTCCTGTCCCTCGAGGACGACCTGATGCGCCTTTTCGGGGGAATGGAGCGCATCGCCAACGCCATGGACCGGATGGGTGCGGAGGAGGGTGAGGTCATCACGCACCCGCTGGTCACCCGATCGATCGGCCGGGCCCAGAAGCGGGTCGAAGGCAACAACTTCGAGGCCCGGAAGCGGCTGCTGGACTACGACGACGTCATGAACCAGCAGCGTGAGGTCATCTACGACCTGCGCCTCTTCGCGCTGGAGGGCGGCGAGGACCTCAAAGGCGAGATCTGGGAGATGGTACACCACACCATGGAGAATGTCTTCGAGGACCACCTTCCCGAGTCCGACCTGGCGGAGGGAATCGAGATCGAGGGCTTGAGGCAGAGGATTCTGCTCGACTTGCACACCGTCCTCCCCGCGGTCGAGGACGAGGACGACCCGGAGCAGCTGGACCGCGAAGAGGTGCTGCGCGTAGCGGAGGAAGCGGTGCGCGAGTCGTTCGAACGCAAGGTCGAGTCCTTTGACGAACACGGAGAGCGGGTGATGAGCTTCGTCCTCCTCTCCACCATCGACGGGAAGTGGAAGGACCACCTCTACGATCTGGATCACCTCAAGGCGTCGATCGGCTTTCGGGGCTGGGGGCAGAAGGACCCGTTGGTGGAATACAAGAAGGAAGCCTACGAGATGTTCGTGGGCCTCATGGACGACCTCCGCCGCTCGGTGACCCAGCAGTTGTTTCGGGTACGGCTCGAACAACGTCCGGCGATGCGCCTGCAGCGCCAGCGGCGGCTCTCCTATTCGGGCCCGGCCGACACCGTGGGTGGCGGCCTGCGTGCTCCCGGCATGCCCGATCCCGGTGGGGTCGCCGACAGCCCTCCGCGGGCGTCCCGCCAAGCGGTGGACTCGATGGGGATGGCCGCCGCGGCGCGCAGAGGCCCGGTTGCGGTCCCGGCCGGAATGGGTCCCGGTGGCACGGGCCCGGCGGGAGCGGGCACCGACGTCAGGCGGCTGGCCACCAACCGCGGCGAGGAGCGGTCAAGGACGCCGGTAACGGTCGCCAAGGCGCCGGGGCGCAACGCTCCCTGTCCATGCGGCAGCGGAAAGAAATACAAGAAGTGCCACGGGCGCTTGACCTGAGCGGGGTATATCCGCCGGAGGCGAGGCCCCGCGAACGGCTGCAGCGCTTCGGTCCCGGTCCGCTCTCGGAGCATGAGTTGCTGGCGCTGGTAATCGGTTCGGGGAGCGGACCGCTCTCCGCGCGAACGCTTGCCGAGCAGGTTCTGGGGCTCTCCGGCGGACACCTCCGCGACCTGGCACGGATGGACACCGGCCGCCTTGTCGAGATCCGCGGGATCGGTCCCGCCGTTGCTTCGCGCATCGTCGCGGCCATCGAACTCGGGCGGAGGGTCGGGTCCGCGCGTTCAAGCCGCGCGGAGCCCATCAACGGCCCGGCAGATGTCCACGACATCTTCGCGCCCGCCCTGGCCCACCTCGCACACGAGGAGTTCCACGTTCTGCTCCTCAACAGCCAGAACGGTCCGATCTGCCAGCGCCAGGTCACGCGGGGTATCCTGGACGCGTCGCTCATTCACCCCCGTGAAGTGTTTCGCGATGCGATCGTGCTCCGTGCCGCAGCGGTGATCCTGGTACACAACCACCCGTCCGGAAACCCCGAACCCTCGGCCGAGGACCTCAAGGTGACGGGCCAGCTGAGCGCGGCGGGGGAGCAGATCGGGATCCCGGTGCTGGACCACGTCATAGTGGCGGGGGAGACCTTTTCGTCGCTGGCGGGCAGGGGGTGTCTGCGGGGTGCGGGGGTGTAACACGCAAACCGTTGGCCTGCAAACAGATCCGCTGTTCCTCCCGCGCAGGCTGGGGAGTCGGCGGTGGGCACGGGGGTGCGCGGTCGCACACCATGAAGTTATCATCAATTCCCCCCGTAGGGATCTGCAACCCGATCGTGGCGCACCGCCCGAAGTTCCGCGCATACCCCGAGCGCCACGGACTGCCAGCGTGTAAGTTCCGCTCCTCACCCGACGGACACCGTCAAAGAAAGGACACCGATGAAAGGACATCACTCTCCCTGCCTGCTCTCCTCGCTTGTGGGCACGGCAATGCTCGTCTGGGCCACGGGCGCCTCGGCCCAGGACCTGGCGCTCGACGACCCCATCCCCCCCGACCCCGCCGTCATCACCGGCACCCTCGAAAACGGGCTCACCTTCTTCATCCACGAGAACGACCAGCCGGAAAACCGGGTTGAACTGCGCCTGGCCGTCAACGTCGGCTCGATCGTCGAGGACGAAGACCAGCTCGGTCTGGCGCATTTCGTGGAACACATGGCCTTCAACGGGACGGAGAACTTCGAGAAGCAGGCGCTTGTGGACTATCTCGAATCGATCGGGATGCGCTTCGGGCCCGACATCAACGCCTACACCAGCTTCGACGAGACCGTGTACATGCTGCAGGTCCCGATGGACGACCCCGAGATGCTCTCGACCGCGTTCCAGATCCTCGTGGACTGGGCGGGTGCCGTCGTGTTCGACCCGGAGGAGGTCGACAAGGAGCGCGGCGTGGTCATCGAGGAGTGGCGCGGCCGCCGAGGTGGCTTTGCCCGGATCCAGGACCAGCAGTTCCCCGTGATGTTCCACGGATCGCGCTACGCGGAGCGGCTTCCGATCGGTGACCCCGAAATCCTCGAAACGGCGCCGGCCGAGACGCTGCGCCGCTTCTACGAGGACTGGTACCGCCCGGACCTGATGGCCATCATCGCGGTCGGTGATTTCGACGCCGCGGAAATCGAGGCCACGATAAGGGAGCGGTTCGGAGGTTTGAGCGGCCCCGAGCAGCCGAGACCCAGAACCGAAACGGAAGTCCCCGTCGACCATGCGCCGCTGATCTCGATCGCCACCGACCCGGAGATGCCGTTCAGCCAGATCGGGGTCATGTACAAGCAGCCGCCCAGCCCGCGGGGGACGCTGGCCGACTTCCGGCGTGACCGGGTCCGGTCGCTCTACTCGTACATGCTCAACCAGCGGCTGGACGAGTTGACTCAGCAGGCCGACCCCCCCTTCCTGGGTGCGTCCGTCGGCGGCGGCGGGTTCGTCCGGGGAATGGACGCCGTCCAGCTCGGGGCCAACGTCGCCGGGGACGCCTATGTGCGAGGCCTCGATGCGCTGCTGACGGAGGCCCAACGGGTCGCCCGGCACGGCTTCACCGCCACGGAACTGGAGAGGGAGAAGACTGCGCTTAGGCGGCTGTACGAGAGCAGGCTGGCCGAGGTCGAGAACAGGGAGTCGGGGGCGCTCGCGAGCCGCTACGTCAACGTGTTCCTGGAGGGAGTTCCGTATCCCAGCGTGGAAACGCAGATCGAGCTCCTGGACGCCTTCCTGCCGGGGATCACGCTGGAGGAAACCAATGCGCTGGCCCAGGGATGGATGAAGGAGGAGGGCCGCGTGATCGTGGTCAGCGGACCGGAAAAGGAAGGACTCGCCACCCCGACCGAGGACGAGGTGACCGGCATCTTCGCGGCGGTTTCCGCAAAGGAGATCGAGGCCTATGAGGACGCGGCGGTCGATGCACCGCTCGTCGCCGACGTGCCGGAAGGCTCCCCGGTCGCGTCCGAGGAGGCGATCGACGAGGTGGGCGTCACCATATGGGAGCTGGAAAACGGTGTGCGCGTCATTCTCAAACCCACCGACTTCAAGGACGACGAGGTCATCTTCTCGGCCACGAGTCCGGGCGGTTCCTCGCTGGCGCCGGAGGAGACGTTCCGGGATGCGGAGATGGCGACCAATGCGGTGCGGCAGGGGGGTGTGGGCGAATTCGACCAGATCGCGCTCGGCAAGAAGCTGACCGGAAAGGTCGCCAGGGTTTCGCCTTCCATCGGGTCCCTCACCGAGGGATTCAACGGCTCGGCCTCGCCCCAGGACCTGGAGACGGCGTTTCAGCTCATCTACCTGTATTTCTCGGCCCCGAGGAAGGACGAAACGGCTTTTGACGCCTTCAGGGCACAACAGGTGGGCATGTTGGCCAACTACGGGGCGATGCCGCAGGTGGCCTTCGCCGATACCGTGTCGAGCACCATGACCCAGGGACATCCGCGGTCCGGCACTCTTTCCGACCAGCTGAAGGCGCTGGAGGAGGCCGACCTGGATGTGGCCCTCGACTTCTACCGCGACCGCTTCGCGGATGCCTCCGACTTCACCTTCTACTTCGTGGGTGCGTTCGACCTGGCGGGCATCAAGCCGATGGTGGAGACCTACCTGGGAGCGCTGCCCAACCTGGGGCGCGAGGAGAGCTGGGTCGACCACGGGATAGATCCGCCCGCCGGCGTGATCGAAAAGGTGGTCCACAAGGGACTGGAGCCCCAGAGCCTGACCCGGATCTACTTCTCGGGAGACGCGGAGTATTCCCTGGAGGAAGCGACGACGATAAGGGCGCTGGCCGGCGTTCTCCGCATTCGCCTGCGCGAGCTGCTGCGCGAAGACATGGGCGGCACCTACGGCGTCGGTGTTTCGGGATCCCTCACGTACCGGCCCGACGAGGAGTACCGGATACAGGTGAACTTCGGTTCGGATCCCGAGCGGGCCGAGGAGCTGTCGGCGGTCGTCTTCGAAGAGATCGAGAGGCTGAAGGCCGAGGGGCCCGACCCGGAAATCGTCGCCAAGGTGCGCGAAACCGACCGCCGCTCCAAGGAGACCGACCTCAAGGAGAACCGCTACTGGCACGGCCAGCTGAGGGCCTACGCACAGACGGGAAGGGACTTCCGCGACATTCCCAAGTACGACCGGATCGAGAACTGGACCGCGGAGCAGGTGCAGCAGGCCGCCAACCGTTATCTGCGGATGGACCAGTACGCCAAGTTCGTGCTTCTGCCGGAGCAGAAGATCCCGTAGGGAACCATGTAGGGGAAGCCCCGCGCCCGGCCCGGAAACGCGGCCGGGCACGGGGCTTCCCGGCTACCGCGCCATGGAGGCGTACTTGACGACGGTGCGGGCGGGGGAGCGGGGGCGGAGGCGCGGGAGATCCCGATTTCGTCGCTGGGTGAGCGGCGCGCCCGATCCCGATGACTGGGGTAGAACCTCAGGCTGTACTGGACCACATCGTGGACCGGCTTGTCGCACATCAGTGCCGGCGAAAACCGCAAACGGCGTACTATGCGACGTGCCGCTTCATCGAAGTGCCTGTTCCCGGAACTATCACGTACTCGTGAGTTCCCGACTCTGCCCCTGTCGTCGATCTGAAGGGTCAGGCCTGTCGTACCGCCCCTCCCGCGCCCCTTCATCTCATCCGGGTAGTGGCGCCGTATCAGGTCCGAGACGACACCGCTGCCACTTTCCCGCCTGGCCGGCCTGAAACCGGCAAGGCACGTATCCGGAATCTCGGGCCGGGCCCAGCCCTCCCGGCGCGCGACCCTCAGTGTCTCCTCGCGCTCCCGTTCGGCCTCCAACCTGCCGAACCATTCTTCCATGTACCTGTGGAATTCGGAAAGCGGAGGACCGGAGTGTCAATGGGCATCGAAAACGGCACACTTTCGGGCATTGAAAATGGCACACTCC
>JAPPGI010000214.1 GCA_028874985.1 Gemmatimonadota bacterium
GACCGCAACGGACCCGGGCGGGCTCTCGGCCGAGCAGGAGTTTTCGGCGACCGTGGCCGGGCCGAACCGTGCGCCGGAGGCGGTGGGCGAGATGGACGATCTTGAGTTCAATGAGGGCGACACGGTGGAGATCGCGCTCGCGGCCTACTTCAGCGATCCGGACGGCGACGACCTCGAGTACTCCGCGAGCTCTTCGGACACCGATGTGGCGACCGTCGGCGTAACGGGCGCGACTCTCCGGGTGGCGGGCGTGGGCCAGGGCACCGCGACGGTGACGGTGACCGCCACGGATCCGGGCGGGCTCTCGGCCAAGCAGGAGTTTTCGGTGAACGTGCCGAACCGTGCGCCGGAGGCGGAGGGCGAGATGGACGACCTTGAGATCGATGAGGGCGACACGGTGGAGATCGCGCTCGCGGCCTACTTCAGCGATCCGGACGGCGACGACCTCGAGTACTCCGCGAGCTCTTCGGACACCGATGTGGCGACCGTCGGCGTAACGGGCGCGACTCTCCGGGTGGCGGGCGTGGGCCAGGGCACCGCGACGGTGACGGTGACCGCAACGGACCCGGGCGGGCTCTCGGCCGAGCAGGAGTTTTCGGCGACCGTGACCGGGCCGAACCGTGCGCCGGAGGCGGTGGGCGAGATGGACGATCTTGAGATCGATGAGGACGACACGGTGAAGATCGCGCTCGCGGGGTACTTCAGCGATCCGGACGGCGACGACCTCGACTACTCCGCGAGGTCTTCGGACACCGATGTGGCGACCGTCGGCGTCGCGGGCGCGACTCTCCGGGTGGCGGGCGTGGGCCAGGGCACCGCGACGGTGACGGTGACCGCAACGGACCCGGGCGGGCTCTCGGCCGAGCAGGAGTTTTCGGCGACCGTGACCGGGCCGAACCGTGCGCCGGAGGCGGTGGGCGAGATGGACGATCTTGAGATCGATGAGGACGACACGGTGAAGATCGCGCTCGCGGACTACTTCAGCGATCCGGACGGCGACGACCTCGACTACTCCGCGAGCTCGTCGGACACCGATGCGGCGACGGTCAGCGTAACGGGCGCGACTCTCCGGGTGGCGGGCGCGGGCCAGGGCGCCGCGACGGTGACCGTGACCGCCACGGATCCGGGCGGGCTCTCGGCCGAGCAGGAGTTTTCGGTGACCGTGACCGGGCCGAACCGTGCGCCGGAGGCGGTCGGGGAGATGGACGACGCCGAGACCTTCGTCAGGGACTCGGTCGAGGTCGCGCTCGCGGGGTACTTCAGCGATCCGGACGGCGACGACCTCGACTACTCCGCGAGCTCTTCGAACACCGATGTGGCGACCGTCAGCGTCGCGGACACGACTCTCCGGGTGGCGGGCGCGGGCAAGGGCGCCGCGACGGTGACCGTGACCGCAACGGACCCGGGCGGCCTCTCGGCGACGCAGACATTCGCGGTGACCGTGCCGAACCGTGCGCCAGTGGTGGTGCGCGAGATGATCGATCGTAGGATCAGGGAGGGCGACACGGTGAGGATCGCGCACTTGTGGGAATACATAAGCGATCCGGACGACGACGACCTCGACTACTCCGCAAGCTCGTCGGACACCGATGTGGCGACCGCCGCGGTCTCGGGGCACTGGCAAGACACCGTAGTGGTCACGGGAGTGGCGGCAGGGAGCGCGGAGATCGCCGTAACGGCCTCCGACGGCAGCCTCTCGGCAACCCAGACCTTCGTCGCCACCGTCTACATTTCCCGGGACCCCCTGGACGCTTACTTGATCCAGGCAGTGCAGTCGCGGGAACCGCAGTGGCGGGATCAGGTTCCCGTGCCCGTGGTGGCGGACAAGGAGGCCCTTCTCAGGGTCTTCGTGACCGCCACCAGCACGACGACGGAGACACTGCCACCGGCGACGGCGACCTTCTACGTCGACGATGCCGAGACGTACACGGTGGAGATCGACGGAACATCCGAGCCGATCCCGACCGAGGTCGACGAGGGGTCGCTCGACAAGTCGCTGAACGTGACGATTCCCGATTCGGTGATCGAGGAGGGTCTGTCGGTGGTGATCGAGATCGACCCCGACTCGACGATCGACGCCGAGATCCTCACCACCAAGCGGATCCCGGAGAGCGGCGAGCTGGATATGGGGGTGGAGGGCGTCCCCGACTTCGAGCTCACGGCCATTCCGTTCCTGTACACCGAGGAACCCGATTCTTCGGTGATCGAGGATGTCGAGGAGATGGCGGACGACGAGGAAGACCACGAACTCCTCCACGACACCTACGATCTGCTCCCGATCGATGGGATGGGCGTGGAGGACCACGACCCCGTCGAGATCGACAGCGAAAGCGCGTACCGTGTGCTGAGCCGGACTAGAGCGATTCGGGCTGCCGAGAGTGGGTCAGGATACTGGATGGGCCTGATGACGGAGTTCTCGGATAATATTGCGGGCCTGGCATATCTTTCCGGCACCTCCTCGGTGTCGGTCCCGCATGTCAAGGTCATAGCGCACGAGCTGGGGCACAACCTGAGCCTTTGGCACGCTCCATGCGGCGGTGCCGGCGGGCCCGATCCCTACTACCCTCACAACGGCGGCAGCATAGGCGCGTGGGGCTACGATCACCGCGGCGACTCGCTGATCGACAAGGATGAGGCGAAGGACCTCATGTCCTACTGCAAGCCATGGTGGGTCAGCGACTACCACTTCGAGAAGGCGCATCAGTACAGGACCACGCAGGGCATGTCGCGCGGCGAGGCGAGCCGGACGGGGCCGTCGCTGCTTGTGTGGGGCACGCGGAGCCCGTCGGGGGAGCTGTCGATGGACCCGGCGCTGCTGGTGGAGGGCCGGAACCTGCTGCCGGAGGCGCGTGGCGACTACACGCTGACGGGGCTGGACGACGCTCAGCGCGAGCTCTTCTCGATTTCGTTCGATATGGACGAGCCGGCGGACGCGGAGGAGGGGACCGGGATCTTCGTCTTCCTCTTGCCGGTGGAGCCGGGGTGGGAGGCGCTCGCGAGCCTCGTCCTGGCCGGTCCGGGGGACGCCCTATTCATCCTCGACGGCGACACGGAGGCGACCATGGCGCTGATCCGCGACGCGCGGAGCGGGCAGGTGCGCGCCATCCGGGGCGACTTCGCCGAGCGGCCGCCCGCGCCGCCGGGCCATGTCGTGCGCTGGAGCCGCGGGGTGCCGGACCGCGAAGCATGGAGGCTGATGACTGGCAGGAGGGCGGGTGCCGGCTCGTAGCGCGCAGGGGCCCGAGAACCTTCAGGCGATAGCCCGTGCGCGGCGGTAGCTAGCTAAGCATCGTGAAAAGTTGAGGAGCTACCTAGCACGAGCGTGTCGAAGGCGACGCCGCCGATGGTCACGATTTGAACATGATAGTTGGCTCATTGGACATGAAAACCACACAATACCGCTGCACATACCGTCCGGATACAGTCTTCGGTTGCTCACAATGCCGTCGGCTGTCTCGACATGAACACGTGACAGCCGCAATGGACGGAACAAATCGGATGTGACGGGTTACCCTTTCGAGGCGGCCATCGAGCCCCGGCATCGCCCGCCGCGGACGGGCCGCCCTTCCAGAGAGCCGTTGCAACCGGAAGGCCGGGGGCAAACGGGAGACACCCGCAAGAAGGAGGTACACACGATGTTCGAGAGACGGCAGTTCCCCAGGTTCGCTCTGTTCGGCGTCTTCGCCTGTCTGGTGGTGGCAGGCTGCGACGACGACGAACCGGTCGCGTTCACCAAGACAGAGGCCATGACGGTCGCCAACGCGGTCGTGGGGGTGTCCACCGCTCCCGCGGTCGGCAAGGTGATGGCCAGTTCCGACGATTCCCACGAGTTCGAGGTCGACTGCTCCGAGGGCGGAAAGGCCAAAATTTCCGTGACCGTGAAGGAGGACGGCACCACCCACACGATCACCGGGGTCACCGAGTTCATCGACTGCGCAGAGGAAATGGACGATGTCATCATCACCCTGAACGGCGACGTCAACTCGAAGACGACGCTGTCCTTCACCGTCTCGGACGGCAAGAGCGACATCGACATCGACGGGACGGTGGCCGGCGAGGTCGACTGGGAGGACGACGATGGCGGCGAGGGCACCTGCGAGCTGGACCTGGAGATCGACGCCGACTTCGACATCACCCACAGGCCCTGGGCGGTCGAACAGTCCGGGGGCATGAAGGGGACGGTCTGCGGGATCTCCGTCGACGACGAGAACGTGGACTGGCGGCACTGGTTCAGGCAGGGGCTTTCGTAGGGAGCCCGCCCTGCCGAGCGCGACCCAAGGACAACCGGCGGCCCCCGGGAACGGTTCCGGGGGCCGCCCTGCAACACCCGGGGTTCCGGGACACGGGACCCTATTCGATTATTCAATTCAAGGGAGAAGCGAAGATGAAAACGAAGGAAGCAGCACGTGCGGCACTCATGGCGATCGGGTTCACCGTCCTCCTGGCGGGATGCGGGGACGACCCCGTGAAGCCGGCGGCCACGCTTACGGAGGCCGAGGCCGGGGCCCTGTTCAAGGCCATGGGAACCCTCGGGGTCCTCGACGACGACGCCGAACCCGGCGCTTCGGTGGACACCACGCTTGCGTGTCCGGGGGGTGGCGAGGCCAGGATTGTCGGGTCCGCGAAGGACCGGACCTCCGGCGACACGATCCGGCTGGACATCGTCACCGTGGTCACGCCGGCCGGGTGCGTGGTGACGGGCGACGGCAGGCAGTTCACCGTGGATGGGGATCCGTCGGTCCGAATCGAGACGAACATCGAAGTCGTGGCACTTCGGAACAGCACCCTCACCGGGGGAGTGGAAGGCGACGTCGAATGGACGCTGGCCGACCGCTCGGGCACCTGCGCGATCGACCTGGAGCTGGACGCGGCCGTCGATCTCTCCGACCCGGCCAGTCCCGCCGTGACCGGGGGGTGGGAGGGGAAGCTGTGCGGCCACGACGTGAAACTCCCCCTCACCGTGGTTTCCGGCGCCTGAGTCCGGCACCGGGTGCTCCTCCGGAGGTTGGCTACGGCCTCTCCGGTGGCGGAGGAGGATTCAGCCAGCCCTCGATGATGCCTTCGATGCGGGCCAATCGTTCACCGAACTCGGACAGCTTGCGAGACAACGCGGCATAGGCTGCGCCAACCGCGAGCAGAATTGTGAGGATGATTGCCAATGTGTCGTTATCCACATCGCCCTCCTAGCTGTCCGAGTCGTGGTCCCTGCCTCTGACGCTACTCCGGCGTCAAGGGAAGTCAAGGGGTTTCCTTGCGGACTATACCGCCGGCATGCGGTAGCCGACCCCGCGTTCGGTGAAGATGTAGGTCGGCTTCCTGGCCCGGTCGCCGAGCTTGCTGCGGAGCTTCTTCACGGCGGTGCGCACGGGCTGCGCGCTGCCGGGGGCGTGCTCTCCCCAGACTTGGCGCAGGAGGGCGTCGTAGGTCGTCACGCCCCCCGCGTTGAGCGATAGGGCGCGCAGCAGCCCGTACTCGGTGGCGGTGAGGCGCACGGGGCGGCCGGCCACGGTGACGCGGCGCTTCTCGTAGTCGATGGCGAGGTCGCCGAGCATGAAGGGCTCGCGTCCGGGTCCGGCCTGCCTGCGCAGCGCCAGCTTGACGCGCGCCACGAGTTCGGCCGGCGAGAACGGCTTGACTATGTAGTCGGCGGCGCCGGCCTCGAGCGCCTTCGCGACGGTGTCGCCGCGTCCGTAGGCGGAGATGAGTATCACCGGCAGTCCTGCTAGGGCCGGGAGCGTTTCCAGCAGCGTAATGCCGTCGCTGCCGGGCAGTATGAGGTCCAGCAGGACCAGACGCGGCCTGTGGGTCTCGATCAGGCGGGACACCTCGCCCGGCTCGGCGGTGACGACGGGGGCGTAGCCCGCCGCGGCGAGCGCGCCGCACACCTGCCGCAGCGAATTGGGATCGTCGTCCACTACCAGGATGGGTGTCCGCTCCCGTGACGGGCGCGTCGGCGGAGAACCGCTCCGGGAAGGCTCGGGCTCCGCCTCCGCCACCGGCAGCGTGAACACCACGCGCGTGCCCCGCCCCGGCCCGCCGCTCTCGGCCCGGATGCGCCCGCCGTGCGCCTCCACCAGCCCCTTGCAGATGACGAGTCCCAGGCCGGACCCCCGGCCCCGGGGGTCGGCGCCCGCGTGCCGGCTGAACAGGTGGGCGAGCGCGTCCGGCGCCACGCCCTCTCCTTCGTCGGCGACCGAAACCGCGACGTGCTCTCCGTCGTGCGCCGCCGCCACCCGGATGGGAGAGGTCTCCGGCGAGTGGCGCGCGGCGTTGGCGATCAGGTTGTCGAGCACCTGGACGACGCGTCGGCCGTCGGCCATCACCGGGGGCAGGTCCGGCGGCAGATCGGCGACGATGGTGTGCCTCCCGCCCGCGCCCGCGAACGCCGTGCGCGCCCGCTCGACGAGGCCGCCGACCTCCTCGGGCGCGGCGTCCACCGGCAGCGTGCCCGCGCCGATGCGTCCCGCGTCCATCAGGTCGGCGATGAGCCCGTCCATGCGGTCGGCCTGCTCCTCGACGATGCGCAGGAACTGGCGCAGTTCCGCCCGGCCGGGGTCCCGCGAATCCCCCAGCGCCGTCGCCGCCGAGCCCTTGATGGCGGCGAGCGGCGCCCGGAGCTCGTGGCTCACCAGCTCCAGGAACTCGGCCCGCGAGCGCTCCAGCGCCTCCAACGGGGCCAGGTCCTGCATGGTCACCACCAGCGTCTCGACCGAGCCGTCCGCGGAGACTATCGGGGTCGCGTTGATCAGCGTTCGGACGCTCCGCCCGCCGGACACCGAGAGCTCCACCTCCTCGGCGCGCACCCGCTCGGCGTTGCCGACATCGGCGAGAGTGGTCTCGCGCCCGTCGCCGCGCCGGCAGGTCACCACCTCCGCAAGCCGCTCGATGGAGTGGCCCGGCGTGCGCAGCCCGGCCACGATGCGCTTCGCCTCCCGGTTGATGGACACCGGCGCGGCGGTCGCGGCGTCGAACACCACGACGCCGACGGGCGAGGTCTCGAGCAGCGCCTCCAGGTCGGCCCGGGCGCGCCGCTCGTCGCTGTGCGCGCGGGCGTGGGCGATGGCCGCCGCCGTCTGCTGCGCGAACAGCGCCAGCACCGCCTCGTCCCGGTCCGTGAACCCGCCCTCCTTCTCCGCGAGGAAGAAGCCGCCCACGGGCGTGTCCCGGTGACGCATCGGCGTGGCCATCAGGGCCCCGCAGGGGAGCGGGAGCGGCGCGCATCCGAGCGAGCGGGTGAAGTCCTCCAGGTCCGGCAGCCTTCGCGGCACCGCGAGGCCGCGCAGTTGTTCGAAGAGCCGGAGCCCGTCGGGCCACGCGGCCAGGATTCCGTGTTCCTCCGGCGTGAGGCCGGAGGTCACGAAATCGAAGGGACTGTCCGGAACGGCCGGGGCGTAGATGGCGCCGTAGCGGGCTCCGGTAAGCGCGCGGGCGCCCTCGACGGCCTCGCGCAGCACTGTGTCGAGGTCGAGACTCGCGCCGATGCGCAGGATCGCCGCGATCACGGCCCAGTCGCCCCCGCCCGGGTGCTGAGCCTCCTGTACCGGTAGGTGGAAGTCGTTCACGGGTCTATCCTCCTAGTCAAGTGTTCACGATCAATACACAATAACGAGCCAAATGGACATATGCAAGGCATACCATTCTCGGCGGATGGACACGGCAAAGTTGGCAATGGGACCCGTAACCCCTATTATGCTCGCGCTGAGCGAGCGAGTCGCCGCGAGATGGACACGTTACAAATACGATGAGTGGGGCCGCCCGTGGGGCGACCGGGCCGAGAATCGAGACGAGACAGGATGGCGAGTTGAAAACCCTGGGCAGACACACCATGGGGCGTGGACGGTGGGCGCGCTGGACGGCCGCGCTGGCGCTGGATCGAGGGGCGGCTGGCGGAGTATCCGGAGTTGAGCACCGTGCGACTGTTCGAGGAATTGGCCCAATGGGCATTCGGCACGGTAGCCACGGCCGGGTCGCCAGTCTGGTGGCCGTTCTCTTCGCCGCGCTGCTGATCGAGGCCTGTTCGGACGACACCCCGGTTGCGCCGGGCGACGAGGCCGCCCCGGGCTTGGCCGCAATGGCGGCAGGGGAGGCCAGGGTCGTGGTCGAGCCCCACTGGCTGACGCTCGACACGATAGGGCTGAGCGACACGCTGACCGCCACGGTGATCAGTGCCGAGGGGGACACGATCGACGACGCGTCGGTGACGTGGGAGAGCGCCGACACCACTATCGCGAAGGTCGACACGGCGGGAGTGGTCATCTCGGTGGAGTTCGGCAAGACCAAGGTTACGGCGACGTACGATTCGGTCTCCTCCTACGCCACGGTGGAGGTCGCCGAGCAGCTCACCGACCGCGAGATCCTGGAGATCTTCTACGAAGCCACGGGGGGCGAGGACTGGACCGACGACACGAACTGGTTGAGCGACGAGGACCTGGACGATTGGTTTGGCGTTTCGGCCGACGATGGCAAGGTGGGCTGGCTGAGTCTCGGCGACAACAACCTGGTGGGGACGATTCCGCCGGAGCTGGGCGGGCTGGACGAGCTGTTCAGCCTCGGTCTCCGGTACAACGAACTCTCGGGACCGATTCCGGCCGAACTCTCGAAGTTTCGGGGCCTTCGCGACCTGTACCTGTACGGCAACGCCGGGATCAGCGGCATGCTGCCCCCGGAGATGGGATATACGGGTGGGCTCGAGTACCTCAATGTGACCGATACCGACCTTTCCGGCCCGGTCCCCCTCACCTTCGCCAACCTGGACCTGACCCGCTTCTACTTCGACAGCGACGGCGTGTGCATCCCGCCCGCGCTCCGGGAATGGGTGGACTCGATTCCGCAAAATCAGGACGACTACCGGCTGTGCACCGACAAGATCGTCATCGATCCGCCTTCGCTGTACCTGGAGGTGCACTCGCCCGGCGACACGACCCGGCTGACGGCCGCGGTCATCAACGCGGAAGGTGACACGGTGCAGGACGCCGAAATCGCCTGGGCGAGCGGAGACACCGCAATCGCCACCGTCGACTCCACTGGGCTGCTCACCACGGTCGGCTACGGCGACGTCGATATCACGGCCACCTCGGATTCGCTCGCCGACACGGCCCGGGTGGAGATCGTCTTCAAGCTCAGCAACCGGCAGGTTCTGGACAGCCTGTTCCGGGTCACCGGCGGCGAGAACTGGACCGACACGACCAACTGGCTGAGCGACGAACCGCTCTCGGAGTGGTACGGGGTCGAGACCGGCGATTCGTCGGGGGAGGTCGTCGTGGGCCTGTCGCTCGGCGGCAACAACCTGACCGGGTCGATCCCTGGCGGTGTTCTGGCGGAGCTGGACTCCCTGGTCACCCTCGACCTGGGCGGAAACGCGCTCGGGGGGGAGATCCCCCGGGAATTGCACGAACTGGGGCAGCTTCGCCGGCTGCGCCTGAACGGGAATGCGCTCGATGGTCTCCTTCCCCGGAGCATCGGATCCATGGCCGCGCTCCGTTACCTTCACATCGGCGACAACGAGCTGAGCGGAGTGGTGCCGCGCTCGTTCCGCAACCTTGAGCTGGACACCCTCTACGCCTCGGGCTCGGGCGTGTGTGTACCGCCTTCACTCGGCGAGTGGTTCGAGGAGATCGAGGAGACGGACAGCGCGGCGCACTGCGTGGCCTCCATCGCGATCGAAGTCGTCGACCTGCCGTCGTTGAAGTTCTATGCGGCCGGCGAGACGGGCGACCTGTCGGCCACGTACGTGAGCGCCGAGGGCGACACCACGCTTGAGGTGACGGCGACCTGGTCGAGCGGGGACACGGCGGTCGTGTCGGTGAGCGCGACCGGGAAGGTGACCGCGGTCGGCTCCGGCGAGACGGAGATCACGGCCACCTACGACTCCATCGCCGGGACGATCGCCGCGGTGGTGGCGCTGCCGGAGAACGATCGCGATGTCCTGGAGATCCTCTACGACCGTGCGCGCGGAGACGGCTGGACCGAAGCGACCAACTGGCTGAGCGACGAGCCGCTCTCCGAGTGGGCGGGGGTCGAGACCGACGACAGCGGCCGGGTCGTGAAGCTGAGCCTGCGCGACAACAACGTGCGAGGTCCGCTCCACTCGTCGATCGGGCTCCTGGACAGGCTGGTCACCCTCGACCTGAGCCGAAACTGGATTTCCGGCCCTATCCTGGCCGAAGTGGGCGACCTTCCCCTGCTGCGCGACCTCACGCTGAGTGTCAACGGGTTTGTCGGCGGGCTTCCCTCCGCACTTGGCACACTCGACAGCCTCCGGAGCGTCAGCGTGGTGGCGACGAGTCTCTCCGGCCCGGTTCCCGCCTCCTTCGAGGACCTCGAACTCGAGAGCTTCCTGGTCGGAGGGACCGATCTGTGCGTGCCCCCCTCGCTCGCCGAGTGGCTGGACTCGATCGCGGAGACCGACGATCCGCCCGAGTGCGCGAGCCGGGTGGTGGTCGAGCCCTCGTCTCTCACCTTCGAGGCGAGCGGCGACACGGCCCGGCTCGAGGCGACGGTCATCGATGCCGAGGGGAATGTCGTGGAGGATGCGGAGGTGACGTGGAAGAGCGGCGATACCAGGGTTGCGAGGGTCGGCGCGACGGGGCTGGTGTCGGCGCGTGCGACCGGAGTGACGGACGTGACCGCCACCTACGATTCGGTGACCTCCGCCGCGGCCGAGGTGGTGGTCAGACTGTCCGACGGCGACCGCACGGCGCTCGAGGCCTTCTACCGGGCGATGGGCGGCGACGACTGGAACGACAACACCAACTGGATGAGCGACGAACCGCTCGGGGAGTGGTACGGGGTCGACACATGGAAGAGCGGCCGGGTCAAGTACCTGATGCTGCAGGACAATGATCTGTCCGGCGAGATCCCCGCCGAAATCGGGCTGCTGGACAGCCTGTTCAGCCTCGAGCTGCGCGACGCTACCGTTACCGGCCCCATCCCGCCCGCGATAGGACGGCTGCAACGCCTTCGCGACCTGAACCTTCGCGAAACCGGAGTGGAGGGCCCGCTTCCCCCCGAGATGGGCGATATGGTGGGGCTCGAGGAACTGCGCCTGGGGCACACGGAGCTCTCGGGCCCCCTGCCCGAGACGTTCGCCGATCTCGACCTCGAAGTGTTCTACCACTCGGGAACCGGCCTGTGCGTGCCGCGTTCCCTGATGGAGTGGTACGAGCGACTCGGGAACACCGATCCCCTTACCTGCATACCGGAGACCTCAGACCGCGAGGTCCTCGTCACCTTCTATAACACGACGGGAGGTCCGGACTGGGAAGAGCAACGGAACTGGTTGACACCGTTTGGCATCAACACGTGGGACGGCATCTACACTGACGACGAGGGGTTCGTCACCAAGATCGATTTATGCTGCAATCAAATCACCGGCCCCATTCCGCCGGAGTTTGGGCGCCTTTCGCGAATCGAAGAAATCATTCTGTACAGCAACCAGCTGACCGGCAGGATTCCCCCGGAACTGGGCAAGGCGACGGCCATGCGCCAAGTGTGGCTGTCCGTCAACAAGCTCTCGGGGCCAATCCCGCCGGAACTCGGCGACCTGGTCAACCTGGAGTACCTGGGCCTGCACTGGAACTCGCTGGAGGGGCAAATACCCCCCGAGTTCGGCAACTTGAAGAAGCTGGAGGAATTTTCGCTCTCCGGAAATCAAATCGAAGGACCGCTTCCTCCCGAGCTCGGCAAGCTCCAAGCTCTCAAGCATGTCGTGCTGGACCGGCTCCAAATATCTGGAAGCATTCCGCCCGAGCTGGGCCGGCTGTCCAACCTCGAGACACTCTGGCTCACCTACACCGACCTGTCGGGCCCGATCCCGCCCGAACTCGGCGGCCTCGAGAGCCTTGACCACCTCGAAATCAACAACACCGCCCTGCACGGCCGGCTGCCGCGGGAGTTGATGGCTCTCCGTCTCACCCGGTTCTACTGGTACGAAACGGATCTCTGTTCGCCGCCCGACGCAGAGTTTCAGCGGTGGCTGGCATTGGTTCCCGGTCGAAGGGGAAGCGGGAAGTGTGAGTCCTGACAAGGCTCAGCGCGGGCAATTCGAGCGGACGAACCCTATCAGCGGGACCGCGTAGCAGCCAGGCGGGGTCACCCGCGCTGGGAGAGCAGTCGGGTGTGGCCGCCTTGCATGGTGGCTGAGGTTTGGCAGCCCGTGGGAAACGACCGCTCGAATCAGACGTATGATTGACCGATGTGGACTCCACCATCCGCGGTGGCAGGGCTCGCGGCACGACACCGGGGACGATACGAATGGAAACGAAAACGATCAGGCGTGCGGCGTCAGGGAGTTTTCCGTTCGCGTCAGGTCTCGCAGCCGTGGCTCTGGCTGGCGGCTGCGCCGATCTGGCGGGCCCGCGCCATGTATTGACCGAGGTCTACAATTCGCTGGGGGGCCCCGGATGGGACGCCCGCGACAACTGGGCTTCAGATGCACCGCTCGGAACCTGGTACGGTGTGACGACCGATTCGGAGGGGCGTGTCACCGGACTGAATCTGAACGGCAATGGGCTGACTGGTTCGATTCCCGCCGTGACGGGCAGTTTGAAGGCCCTCGATACCCTTGATCTGGGCCGCAACGCCTTGTCGGGCTCCATCCCGCCCGAACTGGGAAACCTCACCCGACTCGTCTACCTGAATCTGCATGACAACGGTCGGACTCTGTTCGCCGACGGCCTTGCCGGCCCGATCCCGCCCGAACTGGGAGATCTGCGGAGTCTCCAGCAACTGATTCTGAGTCAAAACGATCTGACCGGTCCGATTCCGCCCGGACTCGGAAACCTCCGCCACCTCCTGCGCCTGAGTCTGTCCGGGAACGATCTGACCGGTGCGATTCCCTCCGAACTGGGTGATCTCAACGAGCTCGCGATTCTGGATCTCAGCTACAACGAAGACCTTACGGGCACGGTCCCGCCGGCGCTCGGCAACCTGGAGCAGCTCAGGCTGCTCCTGATCCACGCCACCGGGCTGAGTGGCCGGCTTCCGCGGGAGCTGATCGGTGTCCCCCTTGACATGTTCCTGTGGGATCGGACGGATCTCTGTGCGCCCGCCGACGAAGAGTTTCAACGATGGCTGGCGTCCATTCCCGATCACAGGGGAGGAGGGGAATGTGCGCCCTGAACGGATCGCACTTGGGCGGGAAGAGACCGGACGTGACGGAATCGGGTTGGCCGGAATCGCCGTTTGCAGCGCCACCGCTCAGTCGGCTATACTGGTAACGGAGGAGGAGCCCCGGTGCGGCGCCTTCGAGTGGTGCGGGGGCAGCAGACAGAGGTCAACGAAGAGGGCATGGAAATGAGTCCGATCGATCGGGTATTTCCGCGGACGCGTCCCTTCGGGTTCGGGTCGGCAGCCCGTGGACAGAATCCCCTCGGCTCGCGCGGCCTTATCCACGTACTGCCAGTCGTCGCCGCCCTGGCCGGCGGGTGCGGAACCGAGCCGTCGGTTCCCGCGGCCATAACGGTTTCTCCCGACTCCCCGACACTCCTCTGGGTCGACGAGATCGTCCAGCTGACCGCGACCGTGCGGGATGTGAATGGGCAGGACATCCTCGGTGCCGCGGTGACCTGGAGGTCGGAGGACGAATCGGTGGTGACGGTGGACGCCAACGGGCGGGTGAGGGCCGTGGGGAAGGGGGTGGCATCCGTGCGGGCGGCCGCGGGAGCGGTGGAGGGTATCTCCACCGTGAGGGTCTACCCCGACCGCCGTGCGCTGCTCGGGATCTTCGCAGCGCTGGATGGTTCTAGCTGGAGAAACCGCGACAACTGGTGGACGGGCGCACCGCTCCACGAATGGTATGGAGTCACGACCGATTCCAAGGGAAATGTCGTGGCACTGGAGCTGCCCGCCAACGGACTCGCCGGCGCGCTTCCCGCGGCGGTTGGCGCGTTGGGGGCACTTGACCGCCTTCTGCTTTCGGCCAACGGCTTGACCGGTCCGATTCCGTCCGAACTCGGCAACCTCGGGAAACTCAGATCTCTTCGCCTGGTAGATAACGATCTGACCGGTCCGATTCCGCCTGAATTCGGCAACCTCACTGCACTCAGATTCCTTAACCTGGCAGGTAACCAGCTGACCGGTGAGATTCCACGCGAGTTCGGCAACCTCACGAATCTTGTCAGTTTGGATATCGGTGACAACGGCCTGACCGGTGAGATTCCGCACGAGCTCGGCAATCTGCGGGAACTCGGGAGTCTGGTCCTGACCCACAACGATCTGACCGGTCCGATCCCGCCCGAATTCGCCGACCTGCATAACCTCCGGGGTCTGCGACTGGAGGACAACGGCCTGACCGGTCCGATTCCGCCCGAACTCGGAATCCTCCCGGAACTCACGGTTCTACACCTGCAGGGTAACCGGTTGTCCGGCCGGATTCCGCCCGAACTCGGCAACTTGCGCACACTCCGGGAGCTGGGACTGCATCATAACGAGCTGGCCGGTCCAATCCCATCCGAACTCGGCAATCTCACGAACCTCGCCCTGTTGCATGTCTCCGACAACGCCCTGACCGGTTCGATTCCCCCCGAACTCGGCAACTTGGAATTCCTCGCGGATCTGGGACTGAGCGGCAACGATTTGACCGGTCCGATCCCGCCCGAGATCATCAGTCCCAAGCACCTTGTACGCCTTGTAGTTCACGACACCGGTCTCAGCGGTCGGCTCCCACGTGAACTGATCGGCGTGCCCCTCAACGAATTCCGATGGCATCTGACCGAGCTCTGTTCTCCAGCCGACGAAGAGTTTCAGCGATG
Source organism: Gemmatimonadota bacterium (assembly GCA_028874985.1). Classification (GTDB taxonomy): domain Bacteria; phylum Gemmatimonadota; class Gemmatimonadetes; order Longimicrobiales; family Gaopeijiaceae; genus Bin94. The sequence goes on from JAPPGI010000214.1 coordinate 14,751, forward strand.
GTTGGAGTCGCTACGCAATCACATCGGAAACCGAAAATGTCAGCCCTGAGAAACAAACGGAACAAGGGCCTCACCGGACTGGCCGCATTGCCTCGGGCCATTTCCGCATTCGGCGGTGGGATTGTGGCCATGGCCGTGGCCGGCGGGTGTGGGACGGAGCCGCCGCTGCCGGTGCCCGCGGCCATCATGATCACACCCGACTCGGCGATACTACCCCGATTGGGCGATACCGTGCAGTTGACCGCCACCGTGCAGGATATGGATGGCCGGACCATCTCGGGCTCCCAGGTCAATTGGGCGTCAGGGGACGAATCGGTGGTGACTGTGAACACCACCGGGTTGGTGACGGCCGTGGGGGAAGGCGTCGCCCCCGTGCGGGCCGCGGTGGGAGGGGTGGAGGCACGCTCCATGGTCACCGTCGACCTGCAGCGGGGTGTGTTGGTCCGAATCTACGAAGCCATGGGTGGGTCCCGCTGGTTCTACAACCGAAACTGGGGAACGGACGAACCGCTTCATTCGTGGTGGGGCGTGGGCACGGATGAGTTGGGGAGGGTCACGAGACTGTCCCTGAATGCAAACGCGCTCACCGGCACGATTCCCGCCGAGGTAGGTGCACTGGAGGCTCTTCAATCCCTGTCGCTGTCGACCAACGGACTCACCGGTCCGATCCCTGCCGAACTTGGCAACCTGCGGGAACTTGAGTGGCTGGTACTAGGTCGGAACGAGCTGACCGGTTCGATCCCGCCCGAGCTCGGCAACCTTCAGCAACTCCGGCGGCTGAGTCTGTCCGGCAACGAACTCACCGGTCCGATCCCGCCGGAACTCGGCAACCTCCGGGCGCTTGAGGATCTCAGTCTGCATGACAACAATCTCACGGGTCCGATTCCTCCCGGGCTCGGCAACCTCCGGGCTCTTGACTATCTACGTCTGTCCGGCAACGAACTCACCGGTCCGATTCCGCCGGAGCTCGGCAACCTCGAAGCGCTTGAGGGTCTACGTCTGTTCGGCAACGAACTCACCGGTCCGATTCCGCCGGAGCTCGGCAACCTCCGGGCGCTCGTGGTTCTGGAACTGTACCGCAACAACCTGACCGGTCAGATCCCGCCGGAGTTCGGCAACCTTCAGCGACTCCTTTGGCTGACGCTGTTCGACAACAATCTCACCGGCCCGGTCCCGCCGGAGCTGGGCAGGATTCGGGATCTGACGCGCCTCGAGATAGACAACACCGCGTTGGCCGGCCGGCTTCCGCGAGAGTTGATCGGTATCCGCCGCCTCTCCTCTCCCGGTTCTACTGGTACGAAACGGATCTCTGTTCCCCGCCCGACGAGGAGTTTCAGGAGTGGCTGGCGTCGATCTACGGCCGCAAGGGCAACGGGAAGTGTTCGTCCTGACGCGGCGCGGCCTGCGGAGGACCCCGTGCGGGGGGCTTCGCGGGTGATGTGATATGAGAGCCGAGTCGCCCGCCTATTCCTGATCCCTGTCCGCGGCGGGGTCCACCGCACCCGGGCCTGTGTCACCCCCGTCTTCGCCGTTGCCCTCCGCGCCCGCGCCGTCGCTCCCGAAGTCACCGCCCGCGCCATCCGCCCCGCCACCTCCCCGCATCTTCCCCAGCAACCCCGCCCCCTTCCGCAGCATGCGCACCTTCGCGGCCACGTCCAGCACCGCATCCTCGGCCTCGGACTGGGCCAGGTCGAGAAGGGCGGAGAGGTCACCGAGACGGCGCCGTACTTCCACCGAGGCCTCGCCGACATCGTCCGCCACGCTCCCTATCGTCTCGTTGAGGCGGTCGACCTCGGTTCTCACCACCGTGGTTACGTGATCCAGATTGCGGGCCGCGTTGCCCGCATGCTCCAGCATCGGCCGGGACCGGTCGCCCGTCGCGGCCAACAACCCCGTCCATGCCCGCGAGAGGCGGCGGAGTTCGGCCAGCACCATAACCAGGACCACCAGAATCGCCGCAAACGCCAGGGCCATCCCGATCATGGTCCACGCGGAGACGATGGCGAGCCCGTCCCGCGCCACCTCGACGACGGTGGTGTCCTGAAGGGCGGGGTGCGGGGGTAGTGACATGGGCGCTCCGGCGCTCCGGGTGGCGTGATCCGGGGCCTCGAATATGGGGCGGCACGGGAAAGCTATCCAGAGATGGCGCAAATGCGGTATCTTTCGGCCGATGTCATCGTTCATCGTTTCGGGCGGCCATGAGCTGAGCGGCAGCATTCGCCCCGCCGGCAACAAGAACGCGGCGCTGCCGGTCCTCGCGGCCACGCTCATGTCGGCGCAGCCCGTCACCGTTCGCAACGTCCCCCGCATCCGGGACGTGCATACCCTCCTCGATATCATGGAGTCTCTCGGGGCTTCCGTGACGTGGACCGGTTCCAACGTGGTGGTGGTCGATGCTGCCAACCTGCAGGCCGGGGACCTCGATGCCGAACTCTCGGAGCGCATACGTGCGTCGATCCTGCTTGCGGGCCCGCTCCTGGCGCGCTTCGGATCGCTCTCGCTGCCTCCTCCGGGGGGCGACGTCATCGGGCGCCGCCGGCTCGACACGCACCTGCTGGCCTTCCGGGCCCTGGGCGCCGAAGTCGAGACCGCCGCCGGGCTGGACATCCGCGCGCGCGCCCTCACCGGCACCGACATGTTCCTGGACGAACCATCGGTCACGGCAACCGAGAACGCAGTCATGGCCGCGTCGCGGGCCGCGGGCCGGACGGTGATCCGCAACGCGGCGGCCGAGCCCCACGTTCAGGACCTCTGCCACCTCCTGAGCGCCATGGGTGCGCGCATCGAGGGAATCGGCACCTCCAACCTGACCATCCACGGCGTACGTTCGCTCGGCGGGGCCGACTACGAGATCGGTGCCGACCACGTGGAAACGGGGTCCTTCATCGGGCTGGCGGCGGTCACGGGCAGCCGGCTCGTGATCGAGGACGCCCCGGTCTCGCACCTCGACTCCACCCTGATCGGGTTTCGCCGCCTCGGGATCGACTGCCGCCTTGACGGCCGTGACCTGATCGTGGACGGGCGCGAGCAGCCTGTGATCCGGATGGACGCCTTCGGGCACATTCCGAAGGTCGACGACGGACCATGGCCGGCGTTCCCGGCCGACCTGACGTCGATCGCGATCGTCGCGGCCACCTGCGCGCGCGGGACGATCCTGATTCACGAGAAGATGTTCGAGTCCCGCATGTTCTTCACCGACAAGCTCGTGGCGATGGGTGCCCGGATCATCCTGTGCGACCCCCACCGGGTCGTGGTGGTCGGTCCGTCGCGCCTGCGCGGGGCCCGCATGGAGAGCCCGGACATCCGGGCCGGGATGGCGATGCTCATCGCGGCGCTGGGTGCACGCGGCGAGAGCGAGATCCGCAACGCGGACCAGATCGAACGCGGCTACGAGAGGATCGACGAGCGCCTGGCGGCGCTGGGCGCCAGGATCGAGCGCCGGACGTGACCCGGATTGACCGGAAAGACCTGCCTGGGCTATAATTAAAGTCGGTGTCCCGGCCTCCCCGGCGGAGGGCGGCGGCCCTTCGAGTGGGGGAGAAGGCAGCCCCCGCTTTTTTTGTCCACTATGGCCAGGGGGAGCACGTGAACTTGAACCGGGCGCAACTCGGGGAAGAACTCGAGGCACGGCTTTCCGGCCTCGGGTACGAACTCGTCCAGCTGGAATGGGCCGGCGGACCCCGCAGGCCGGTGATCAGGCTGCGGGTGGAACGCGAGGCCCTGGACCGCCCGGTCTCCCTTGACGACTGCACGACGGTAAGCCGGGGCATCGAGGCCTGGCTGGACCGCGATGCCCGGGTGCCGGAGAGCTACGTGCTGGAGGTTTCCTCGCCGGGTCTGGAGCGCCCGCTCACGAGGGACAAGGACTTCCGGCGGTTCCGCGGGCACCGGATCGCCGTCACCGGCACCGGGGCCCTTCGGGGCAGGAGTTCACACCTCGAGGGCGAACTTCTCGGCCTCTTCGCGGAAGGCGGGGAGACGGCGTCGATCCGGCTGCGTCTGCAGGGGGGAGACGAGATAGACGTTCCGACGTCGCTTGTGGCCTCCGCCCGCCTGGTGCACGAGTGGAGGGTATCATGACCGTCGACACCGCCCAGATCATCGAGGCGTTCAAGGCCATCGCGGCCGCCAAGAGCCTCGAGCCGGACGAGGTCAATGAGCTCATCCGGGATGGCATTCACGCCGGTCTGGCCCGGATTTTCGGCGCCAACGTCGACACCGAAATCACCATAGACGATATCGAGGGCGACATCGCGATGCTCGTGCTCAAGCGCGTCGTGGAGAATGTCGAGGACCCGTCCTCCGAGATATCGGTGGACGAAGCGCGCTGGGACGATCCCACCTACGAGATCGGCGACGTGATGGAGATCCCGGTGGAGTTCTCGGAGTTCGGCCGTAACGCCGTGATGGCCGCCAAGCAGCGGATCGTGCAGCTGGTGCGGGAAGGCGAGCGGCAGCGCATCCGCGACGAGTACTCCGACCGTGTGGGGGATCTGCTCTCCGGCGAGGTGCAGCAGATCGAGCGCGGCAAACTGGTCCTCATGCTGAACCGTTCCCGTGACGCGGAGGCCATCATTCCCTGGAAGGAGCAGAATCCGCGGGAGCGCTTCCGGCAGGGTGAGTCCATCCGCGCCGTCCTCAAGAAGGTGGACGAGACGCCCAAGGGTCCCCGGCTGATCTTTTCCCGCGCGGACCCCCTCTTCGTGGCGGCGCTGTTCCGGCTCGAGGTCCCGGAGATCTACCAGGGCATCGTCGATATCAAGGAGCTCACCCGGGAGGTGGGTGGCCGGACGAAGATCGCGGTGCACAGCCGTGACGACTCCATCGATCCGGTCGGGGCCTGCGTGGGGCTCAAGGGTTCCCGGGTCCAGGCGGTGGTTTCGGAGCTGGGCGGGGAGCGCATAGACATCGTGCCCTGGCACCCGGATCCCGAGGTCTTCGCCCGCCGTGCGCTGGCCCCCGCGCGGGTGGCCAAGGTCATCTCCGACCCGGCGCGGCAGGTGATAACCGCGATCGTCGACGAGGACCAGCTCTCCCTTGCGATCGGAAGGAACGGTCAGAACGTCCGGCTCGCGTCCCAGCTGATCGGATGGCAGATCGACCTCTACGGTTCACGGGAGTGGCTGGAGCGTGGAGAGGACGTGTCCCTCTTCCTCGAGGATGAAACCGACTCCTACGAGACCGCCGACTTCCCCCTGCGGGAACTGTCCCTCGACGGAGCCACTCTGACGGCGCTGAGCCAGGCGGGGTACAACAGCTTCCTCGACATCATCGACCTCGACCGGGCGGATTTCCTGGCCGTGGACGGGGTCAGCGAGGAGGCGGCGGCGCAGTTGCTGGCCCTCATCGAGGACCTCACCGTGATCGATGCCGAGACGGCTCCGGTCGGCGAAGAAGCGGTGGCCCCGAAGGGCGAGCCGGCCTGATGCGGGTCAAGGAGCTTGCCGTCGACCTGAGGGTCAACGCCGATGTGCTCCTCAGGTTTCTTCGGGAATCGGGCGTGCGTGTCGGGCACGCCGACGCTTTCATCCGGGACGCGGACGTGGCCAAGGTTCGCACCCGCCTCGAGCGTGAACGCAGGGCGGGTCGGGGCGAAGCCGCGGATGTGATGCGAGCGGTTGTCAGGGCCCACAAGCCGACGAGCCGCCGCCGCCGTCGACGGCGGCGGGTTTCACCGCCGGCTCCTAGGCCGGAAGCCTCGGCTGAAACGCCCGTCTTGGAGGACGTGGTGGTGCGGCAGGACGGCGACGGAGAGGCGGTCGCCGCGCCCCGGGTGGAGGCGGCCGCCGTCGACGCCGAGCAGACGCCGCCGGATGGCCGCGCGGAGGAACCGGTGATCTCGCCGGCAGCCGAAGCCCCGGCCCCCGCCGCCGTGAGTGCGGGACCGGTGGTGGAGGAAGTCCCGCCGACGTCCGTTGCTCCGCCCCCGGATCACACGGATGCCATGTCGGAGGCGCCGGCCGAGACGGCATCCGCGGAACCGGCCGGGGCCGAGCCCGCCGAAGCGGAGACTCCCGTCTCCGCGGCGGTGGACCCGGCCCCCGCCACTCCGGCCGAACCCGGCGTCGAGGAGACTCCTTCCGCCCCGCCGCTCGCGCCCGCTCGCCCGGGAACGAAGCCGGCCCCCGCAAGGGATGGAGCTCCCGGAGGCCTTGCCCCGGTGAGGAGCAGGCCCGAACCGGCGGCCAGCGCGGGCCCGGGGGGGAAGGTCCGCATACAGGCCGAGGGATACACGTCCGACGGTCGGAGGAAGAAGGAGCGGAAACGGGGTCGGCGCCGGCGAGGCGGCGATCGCGACAAGGCGAAGGAGAACATCCAGCGGGTCATGGCCGAGATAAAGGGCGGCCGCAAGAAGCGCAGGAAGGGAAAGGCGACCGTGGCCGCGGCCAAGGAGGAACGGGTGGCCGCCGAGGAACGGGCCGCCGAAAAGGTTGCCGCCGAGGCCCGCACCGTCCGCGTCAACGAATTCCTCACCGTCGCCGAACTCGCGGAACTGATCGAGACCAGCGCCGCGGAGATCATCGGGTCCGCATTCCGGAACATGGGCCTGCCGGTGACCATCAATCAGCGGCTCGACTTCGATCAGATCGAACTGCTGCTGGAAGGGTTCGGCTTCAAGGCCGTCCGGGAGGCCGACTACCTGCCGCCGACCGAAGAGATCGAGGAAGACGACCCGGCGGATCTGCGCCCACGTCCGCCCGTGGTCACGGTGATGGGACACGTTGACCACGGAAAGACCAGGCTCCTGGACTGGATCCGACGCACCAACGTGGTGGCGGGCGAGGCCGGGGGCATCACCCAGCACATCGGCGCATACCACGTCGAACTGGACGAGGGACGCACCATCTCCTTCCTGGACACGCCCGGCCACGCCGCCTTCACGGCCATGCGCGCCCGGGGGGCGGACGTCACGGACCTCGTGGTTCTCGTCGTGGCGGCCGACGACGCCGTCATGCCGCAGACCGTCGAAGCGATCAGCCATTCCAGGAACGCTGGGGTGCCGATGGTCGTGGCCGTCAACAAGATCGACCTGCCCACCGCCGAACCGGACCGGGTCAGGCAGGACCTGCTGCAGCACGGTGTCACCGTCGAGGACTTCGGGGGCGAAACGCTGGTGGCTGATATCTCGGCCAGAACCGGTGACGGGATGGACGACCTGCTGGAGAAGATCCTTCTGCAGGCGGAGATTCTGGAAATCCAGGCCAATCCTGCGCGGGACGCCGTGGGGACGGTGGTGGAAGCCGAACTCGACATCGGCAAGGGACCCGTCGCGACGATCCTGGTGCAGAACGGCACCCTGCGGGTGGGCGACAGCTTCGTGGCCGGGCTGTACGACGGCCGCGTCCGGGCACTCCTGGACGAGCGCGGAAATCACGTCGACGAGATCGGACCGGGGATTCCGGGCCAGATTCTGGGGGCGGCGGGCGTGCCGCAGGCGGGTGATGTCTTCCAGGTCATGGACGGGGTCGCGGCCGCTTCGATCGCCGCCAACCGCCAGCGACTGGACCGCGAGAAGCAGCTCCGGATCAAGGAACGCGGCATCAAGCTCGGAGACTTCACCCAACTGCTGGCCGCGGGCGACGTGAGCACGCTGCGCCTGGTTGTGAAGGGTGACGTGGATGGTTCGGTGCAGGCTCTCTGCGACTCCCTCGAGCAGCTCTCCGCCAGGGAGGTGCAGGTTGAGATCATCCACCGGGGGGTGGGCGCGGTCAACGAGTCGGACGTGATGCTCGCGCTGACGGCCGGCGCGGTGATCATCGGCTTCAGGGTCCGCCCGGACGCCGGGGCGCGGCAGGCGTCGGCGCGCGAGACCGTCGAGATCCAGACCTACGACGTGATCTACGAGGCCGTCGACGATGTCAGGGCCGGGTTGGAGGGACTCCTCGCGCCGGAGCGGCGGGAGAGCATCGTGGGCGCGGCCGAGGCACGGGTGATCTTCAAGATCCGCGGGGTCGGCACCATCGCCGGCAGCTATGTTGTGGAAGGGGCGATCCAGCGTGGAGCGCTGGCCCGGGTGATCCGCGAGGGCGTGGTCATCTACGACGGCGAGATCGGATCGCTCAAGCGCTTCAAGGACGACGCGCGCGAGGTCAAGGAAGGCTTCGAATGCGGGATCGGGATCGCCAACTTCAACGACCTCAAGGCCGGCGACATCGTCGAGACCTACCAGATCCAGGAGGTCGCGCGCACCCTTGCCAGCGTCGAGCGGGATTGAGGACGTCCGGCCTCGAATCGCACCCGCGGCCCCCTCTGGTGGTCACAGTGTCGACATGGGACCTGGCGATCCCCGCCGCGGATTCGCTCAAGCGGAAGCGTTCCGTGATCCGCTCGCTCAAGGACCGCCTCGCCCGCATGAACGTCTCGGTCGTGGAGTCGGGACTGCAGGACGTGCGCAACCGGGGGCGCATTTCCGTGGCCTTCCTGGCCGCCCACGCCGCGCAGGCCGACGCAATCCAGGAGTCGGTGGACCGCGTCATGGCGGGGGCGCGGGATGCGGTGGTCGTCGGGAACTCCAAAGAGCGATTGTAGCAGCGCCGGCACCATGAACGCGAACGCCCACGCGTCCGCCTTGACGGATTCCGCCGCCCGCACTTCGTCCGCGGGCCGCTGATGTCCGTCCACCGACGTTCGCGGCTGGGCGAGCAACTGCGCCGCGAGCTCTCGCTCAAGATCAGGAACCTGGTGCGTGATCCGGAGGTCGGGCCGCTCGCCGTCACAGGGGTGGAGGTGAGTTCGGATCTCTGGTTTGCGCGTGTGTATGTGGAGCCGCACGGGTCGGCCGACGAGCAGACCCGAACTCTGGCCGCACTGGCCCGGGCCGCGCCCTTCCTGCGTTCGGTGCTGGGACGGGAACTGCATATCCGGCGCATGCCGGAGCTGCGCTTCGAGCGGGACACGTCGATCGAGGCGGGGCAGCGGATCGAGGCCATCCTGCGTGAGGTTCTGCCGCCGGACGAGGGGAGGGAAGAGCCGGACGCCCCGGAGGAGGACTCTCCCGCCATCGAATCTCCGGAAGCTGGAGACGGGGAACCTTGAAGGATCCGTCCCCGGCGATGGGGATCCTGCTGGCGGACAAGCCCGCCGGCGTGACATCGCACGACGTCGTGGCCGTGGTCCGCCGCGCACTGAGGAGAGGGAAGGCGGGCCACGCAGGCACCCTCGACCCGTTCGCCACGGGGCTGCTCGTGCTGGGGATCGGGCGGGCCACACGCCTCCTGGAATACCTCACGGGGCTGGACAAGGAATACGTCGGGACCGCGTGCCTCGGAGTCGCCACCGACTCCCTGGATCCGGAGGGGGCGCGAGTGGCCGAGGACGACCGCTGGAGGGCACTGAGCGCGGATCGGATCCGGAGCGTTGCGGCGCGCCTGGTGGGGACGATGCTGCAGACGCCTCCCGCGTACTCCGCCGTCAAGGTGGACGGTGTGCCGGCGCATCGGCGGGTGCGGCGGGGGGAGAAGGTCGAGCTGCGGCCACGTACCGTAACCGTACGGTCGATGGAGATTCTGGAACTCGCGCTTCCCACCGTCCGCTTCCGTGTGGCGTGCTCGAGCGGAACGTACGTGCGCAGCCTGGCGGCCGAGATGGGTGGGCGGCTGGGCACGGCCTGCCACCTCACCGCGCTGCGCCGTACACGGGTCGGGGACTTACATCTGCGAGACGCGGCGCCGCTCGGGGCGTTGCAGCGCGGGGAGATCCCGCCGCGCGCCTGGGTGGAGGCCGTGCCGGCGCTGGCCCACCTGCCGTGCGTGGTCGTGGAACCGGGTGAGGCCGCGATGCTGGCGGCGGGGAGGCGGGTGCCGAGCGGGGCTCCGGACTGCGGTGCGGCGGTGTTCGCCCTGCCCGGGGGGCGGCTGGTGGCGGTGGGGGCGGTGCGGGACGGCGTGCTGGAGCCGCGCAAGGTGTTCCAGCGTGTGTGACGGCTCCGCTCGCGTTGCTCCCCGGTCGAACAGCGCTGCTGCTTCCCGCTCGTCGCGCCTTGCCGGCCCGACAGAGCACCTGAGGTCCGAATCACGGCAGGAGATCACGTAAAGTCAACCCGGACTGCACGATCTGCGTTTTCAACCGTTAGACTGGACCCTACTGGACCGTGCCTCGACAGCGGGAAAACGGGTTTGATTGGCGGGAACCTGCGCGAACCCCAGCACCGGGTCAAGCTCACGGATTCTTCCGTCCGATCCCGGCTGTCTTCAGCATGTCCGCCAGATGGCCCGATTCCACGACGACCCGCATGAGGTCCACGCGGCTCTGGACGCCCAGCTTGCTCTTCAGGGACACTCGGTAGTTCGCGACGGTTTTCGGTGCAAGATGGATCCTGCGGGCGATCTCGTCGGCGGTGTAACCGGTCGCGGTGAGGTACAGGACATCGCGTTCCCGCTCGCTCAGGGAGTCCCAGCCACCAGCGAGGCCCTGCGAGGCGTTTCGTGCCTTGGAAAGCAGACCGACGACATGCGCGGGGAAGGTCATCCTTCCGGCGGCCACCATGTCGAGGGCTCCGACCAGATCGGAGCGAGCCCGCCGCTTGCTCAGGCACCCCATGGCGCCCGCCTCGATCGCGGCCTCGACATACTCCGGCTCATCGTAGGCGGTCAACACCAGCACGCGGACATCCGGATTCCGCGTCGTGATCCTTCGGGTTGCGGCGATGCCGTCCATGCCCGGCATGCGGATGTCCATCACGACCAACTCCGGCTTGAGCGCGTCCACCCGCTCGATGGCTGCTTCACCGGAGGAAGCCTCTCCGACCACATCGTACCGTTCGGTGAGTTCGATGAGCAGCTTGATTCCGGCGCGGACAACGGCATGGTCGTCGACGAGCACGACGCGGCAGGAGTAGCTCATTCCGAGTCGTCCTCCTCGCGCCCAGGCATCGCAATGGGCACTTCGAGTCTGACCGACGTGCCGTCCCCGGGCGCGCTCGCGATGGTGAGCCGCCCTCCGGCGATCCGGCTCCGCTCCCGCATGCTCCCGACGCCGACCGACAGATGCGGCTCAAGTTCGTCGGGCGAGAAGCCCGCCCCGGAATCGCTGACTTCGGCGTACAGCGTCCTGCCCTCCCTCCAGTACCTCACCTTGGCGCTTCCGGCACCGCTGTGCCGCTTGGCGTTGTTGAGCGCTTCCTGCACGACCCGGAACACGGCCAGACTGGTCTCGGCCCTCAGCGCCCTGCCCGCCCAGCGGATGTCCCGCTCGATGACGAAGCCCTGCGTCGCCGTGCGCCGACAAAGGACGCTGAGCGCGAATTCGAGCCCATGCCCCTCCAACTCGACAGGCATCAGATCTCGTATGGCGCGATCCAGCGAGTCATGACACCGGTCCAGATCGCCTTGGACGCCCGAGATCATCTTGGGCGCGTCCTCCCCCGCCATTCCCCGTTCAACCAGGGCGGCGAGATGAAGCTGGACGGCCGTGAGGCTTTGCTTCACTTCGTCGTGCAGGTCCCGGGCGATCCGCGACCGCTCCGCCTCGGCCGCCAGGACCCTCGCCGCTGCCACCCTGCGAAGCATCTGGCTTTGAGCCAGGCTGCGCACGGCGCAGACCACCAGCACCTCTCCCGCCTCGTCGGTCATCGGACCGAGACTGATCTCGACGGGGAACCCGCCGCCGTCCTTGTGCACCGCTTCAAGTTCCATGCCGACGCCCATCGGGCGCGATGTGGGTTTGCGGTGGTACACTTCCCGGTGGCGGCGGTGGCGGTCCCGAAGCTCAGCGGGAACCAGGATTTCGACCGACTCGCCGACCAACTCTTCGCGCGACCACCCGAACATCGTCTCGGCCTCGGGGTTCGCGTCCCTCAACAGGCCGTCGGCCCCGACCAGGAGCATCGCGTCCGGCGATGCGCGGAACACCGCCCGGAAGTCGCTTGGGCGGGCAAGCAGCTTGTGGATGAGAATCTCCTCGAAGTACAGGCCGGGGATCATGGCGCTGCCTCGCCAAGCGCGGGAGGAGCGCCAGTGTCCGATCCGTTGATCATACGGTTCCCCGGCTCTTGCGACCACAGCGACGGCCGACGTGGCGCGTAGCAGGCGAGCTCGGGCGTGCGCCGCAGCCGCAGGCAGGCGCGCCTCAGTCTGTTCCGCACTGTGGAAGCCGGGAGGCTCTCGCGGTGCGCGATGTCGTTGGCGCTCAGCCCGTGCCAGTAGCGGAGGAGCAGCAATCGCCGCTGCTCGTCCGGGAGACGGGCTAAGGCGCTTCCAATCCGAACCCGCAACTCGGCGGTCTCGGCGGCGGCCAGGGGATCCGGAGCCGTATCCACAGCCGGAGTAACGTCGCCGTCGATCTCGACAAAGCGGTCCCCCTCGATCCGGTCCCGACCGACCGCGTCGGCGCAGACGCGCCGGCAAAGCGTCTTCGCCCATCCGAGCAACGCTTCCGGGTCGCGGCACTGCCTCCGCTTCTCATGGATTCGGATGCGGCAGGCCTGCGCCAGTTCCTCGGCGGTCGTCCGGTCCCGCGCGAATCGCATGGCGACCGACTGGACAAGCGGTTCGACCCTCGGCAGCAGGTCGTCGTCCCGGCACCGCCCGTCTCCCCGAGTACTGCGAAAGCCGTTGCGGTTCATCCGTCCGCTCCTTTCGGCACGAGTCCGCGCCTCGCTGGCCGAAGCGCACACTAAAGCTGCCGGTGGGACGGGCGCGCAGACAGGGTACTTTTTCCACGACTTTGGTGCCAAAAGGTTCCCGAGTCGTCCGGGAAGAAGTTCCCGTGCCAGGGCAGCAACTTCCCGTCGGGTCGGGAAGAAAGTTCCCGAAATCCGCCCCGAAACGTGCCAAGAACTTCCCGTCCGGCGCGATTTGCCGAAAACATGCCGAACAAACCGCCGAATCCGAGCTTCTGGGCCGGTGAGACGTTTTTCTCGCTCGCACTGTCTAATGGGGCGAGGGCAACGATCTCACACGGGGATCGCCCGAAACCCAATTCGTCACAAGGAGGCATACCATGACGAACCCCATCAAGCTCGTCCGTGCTGTAGCGCTGGCGGGCGTCCTCTCCGTTGTCCCCCTCGCGGTGGACAAGACCTCCGAGAATCCCGGATTCGCCGGATTTTCGGTGACCCCCTCCGTGGCCTGCGCCCAGGCCGATGAGTGCTCCTTTTCTCTCTTCAAGATCTGCAGCAGCCACCACGGTGACCGCAGGTTCTACCGGTGCTCGAAGGGCTGCAAGGAGCCGGCAGAGGAAGAGAAGAAGTAGCAACACCCACCACGAGTCCCAGCCCGCCGACTGCAGCCAACGGGCTCGCGGTCGGCGGGACGGGACGGGAGAACAAGAGACATGGAATCGTTTATTACGAAAGTCGCGCGCACCGGGCTCGCACTGGTCGCAGCCGGTTGCGCCGAAGCGAACGTACCCACTGAGGAAAGCGTCCGAACCGAGATGTTCCCCACCCTGGCCGATCCGGTAGAGGTGGTTCTGAAGGAGAGCCGGACGCTGGGCAAGCCCGACGACTTTGGCCTTCTCTTCGCGGTCGCAGCGCTCAACGACGAGTACCTGCTCGTCGGCGATGCGGCTGCGGATCGCCACCTGCTCGTCGTGGATATTGGGAGCGGGCAGGTGGTGACGCGGATGGGACCCCACGGTGAGGGACCACAGGAGTTCATGGGTCCGCATCGCATCGTCGCCGACCCCAACCGCACCGATACCTGGTGGGTGTACGATTTTCCCTCATGGACTTGGACTCCGGTGACGATGCTCGGAGATCCCGGCATCTGGGAGATTGGCGAGCGTTATTCGGTGCAAGGGCTACCGCCCACACCGGAGACGCCGATATGGGTCGGCGAGAACGAAGCTGTGGTTCACGGAATGTTCCCCGGATTCGCCGTTGCCCGGGTCTCGTTTGATGAGGACAGCCGCCGCTTGGAGGAGTGGACTCTGATTGAGGCGGAGCAACCGTTCTCCCCAGAAGAGATTCCAGAACCTGGGTTGTCCCTGCTGAACAGAAGCTTCGTGGCCGTCCGGCCGAGCGGCGGATTCGCAGTCGCCTACCAGTTCGACAATTGGATCGAGGTACGCGACAGGAACGGCCAGTTCGTTCGCAGGGTTGACGGCCCCCGCGAAGTGACGCCCGATTACAGGATCGACGACACCAACACTTTCCATTGGGGTGAGGATGACCAGAACGGCTATGTCGGCGGCTACGGTACGGAAACGGCCTTCTACCTGTTGTGGTGCGGCGCTGCCGAGTGCCCGACCATGGCGATCCACCAGTTCGATTGGGAAGGGAACTTCATCCGCGAACTCGGGATCCCGGCAGTGACCGATTTCGCCGTCTCCTCGACTGGAGATCGCATGTGGGGGTTCATGCACGAGCGCATCCCACCGCTCATTGGCGAGTGGATCCTGCCGTAGAGCAAATCGGACCGATCAGATCAGTTTCCCGCTTGTTGACAAGGAGCACGACAACCATGCACCGCATCACCCACCTGGCCCTAGCGGCCCTGTCGCTCACAGCCGTTCTCACCGTCGCCTGCGTTCAGAACGATGCGCCCGCAGCAGACTTCATGATCGGCTACGATGGCGTCACCCCCGTCACCAACCCCGGCCCGCCACCAGCGGCGCGCCTCGACTTGGTCGTCTCGATCGGTCCAAAGAGCCTGACCGACATGGGGTCTCCCGACGAGTTCGGACGCGTGTCTAGCGTGGCGCTTGGGCCGAACAAGGAGGTTTTCGTCGCCGACCGCCTCAACAGCGAGGTAAGGGTCTTCGGGCTGGACGGTGTCCACCACCGCACCTTCGGGCGGAGGGGCGAGGGACCGGGCGAGTTCCGATCTCTTAATTCGCTGGCTTGGTCGGGTGACCGCCTGCTTACCTTCGATCCCGACCAAGGCCGCATCGGTCAATGGTCGGCGGCGGGCGAGTATCTCGGGCAGCGGAGGACGCAGACTGGTGTCACGGGTCAGTCCGACTTGGTCCGGTTTTACCCTGTCGGACCGGACGAAGTGTTCGTGTATGCCTTGCTGAGCGATCAGCGCTATCAGCGATACTTCGTCGGCCTGAACAGCCGCGGCGAGACGGGCGACACGATAGCATGGTTGCGCGGGCCATCGAGCGGGCCTCCGGCGTACATCGAGTGCCAATACGAGCGGAGCCTCGCCTTCTTCGAGGTTCCCTTCGCCCCGAGGTTTCTCCAACACCCGGGCCCGGGAGGCGTCCTTTACTCGGCGCTCACCAGCGACTACCGCATCTTCGTCACACGAAGCGACGGCACCGAGGTGCTCAGGCTGATCGAGCGGCCGATGACGGGCGAGTCATTCAGCACCGCCGAATGGAGATCGGCAAACGCCGAGTACCGCGAGTGGAGGGAGGCCCGCAAGGGCGCGTCCTGCGACCCGCGCGAACCGACCCGTCCAGACGCGAAACCGTTCATAGAGGATCTCTTCGTTGCTCCAGACGGCAAGCTGTGGGTCGAAGTCGTGCGCACGGCTGGCAACCGCTGGGAGGTGTTCGGTACCCAGGGCAGGCTCCTTGGCAGCATACCCGCTCCGCCACGGAAGGAGGGCGTCGCTCCGGCTTTCGGCCCTGACTACCTGCTCACGATCCGCCAAGACAGCCTCGACCTCGACCACATTGATGTCTGGCGCCTCGAGATTGGCGGCGGGACACACTGACTATAGTGGTTGGGCCAGAGCAACGTGGCGCGCAGCTGAGGGCGGGGAGCCGCCCCTCTGGGACCTCGTCGCCGTTTTCGCCGACGGCCGTGACGGCCGTCCGGCGGCGGTCAGAGAACAGGCGATCTGCCATCGCGGCGAACCCGTCGTCCGCAAGGCGTGGTCCGGCTACACCGAAGCTGGTCATATCGGTGGCGTGGAGACCCTGCGTCCCCCGAAACCCGGTTGGAACGGACGGCGCATAGGTCGAAGGCGGCCTCGTCTGAGGGCGGCTCCTCCGGTCGGCTGCCGTGGATCCTAGGATTGTGCGGCTAAGGCCCTCGCTGCCACTTACGACCGCACCGTTAGTGTGAAGAAGACATCAGGGGTCGATTCACGTTTCGGCCCTTCGGCGATTCACACCGGACCTTCCGTCCATCCGCTGGCGGGGTGGCGTCTTGCGGCCTCGCGACCGGTCCGCCGGTTGCCGACGGGCCGCTACGGCCGTGGCGGGAGCGACCCCCCAGTCCGAGGGCCTGGTACGGGTTCGGACGCAGGTGTGTTTTCACACCCGTGCCCCCGCCCCCTGGGTCGCTCCCGCTTCATCAATCCCTGGCGGGAAGGCCTATCCGCACGCCTCTGTGCAACGCGGCGGATCAACCGATCCCTCCTCCGGCCACCGACTCCCCGCGTCCGCCACTACGGAACGCACGTCGTCTGGGTTTCGTCGCCGGTCCATGGAAGACCTCCGCGGCTTCGATGCGCCGCCGCGGTGAAGAGCGCCTCGCAACGAATCACCTGACGGATCCCATGGTTCGCCGAAGTCTGGTTCGCCGAAATCGGACTTGGGAGAGCTGCTGTCTGAGTCGGTGGAGCACTTGGACACTGGTCTCTCCGGTCTGCGCCGCGCTCCAGAGGTCCTGAAGGTCCTCTTGAGCGAGAAGGACAACATCGTCACGCTCCGCCTTCTCCACCTCGGCCTTTGATAGCGCCTCACGCGGTCTGGCCGTCGAGAGAACCGCCATCACTTCGGTGTCGGGAAGTCGGCTGCGCAGGTCCTCCGACCGAGCGATGAGCTTGCCCACCTTGCCGCCTGCGTCGAGCGACCCGACCGTACACTCGATCACGAGTAGAACCGAAGACCCGGGGGCGTGAGCAAGGTGATCGACCGTCTCTCCGCGTCTCGTGTGACCCGAAAGGGGGTGCACGTGGAAGCCGAGGAAGAAGAACAGCAGCCCCACGGCGGCCTCGAACTGCTGCGACTTGTCCTCCCCACTCGGCCGAAGCCACTTGAGGAAGCGTTCAAGGCCGGGATCGAGAGCGTCTTGAGCCTTGATCCGGATACTGGAGGCGGTAGACGCCATCGGCACGGTCGTGCGGTCTGCGCACCGGTCCCCGACGACGATGAATGCGGTGACGGTGGAATCACCGTTCTGAACCGGGATGTCCACTTCCGAGCGGCGAGCACCCCCCGCGTGCGCCCATTCGCGCTCGGCGAGCTTGGCCGATCCATGACGGACCGGCTCTCCGGTGGTTCCGCCTACCGTCCAGTTGAGGTCCGCATTCGCTACAAAGACATCCGCGGCAGCCCGCACGGCGACGGTCACCCGATCCGCCGAGGAGGATACCCTCTCGGGATCGAAGCGCACGGCAAGGGGGGCGATCAGTTCGACGACGGACATCGTGCTATGGATCTTCAGGCCTTCCGACCGTGTGCAGAATCTGCGCACGAGATCCGGCAGGCCGTCGTAGGCGTTCGGTCCGCCACGAATCATGCCGTCCAACTCGAACGGATCGTGACCGGCCTGTTTCACGAGCTCGAAGACTGTGGCACCATAGCCCACGAGCGAGTGGCGGCTCCACAGGCCATAAGCAGCAGACCGGTACGAGCCGGCCAACTCATTGAAGCTGTAACTGAGGTCGATCGCAGGCTGGCCCGACTGGCCTACGTATCTGACGTACCTGGGTCGCAGCCTCATCGTTCCATTGGCGATGCCGCGGACGACGGCGGGGACGTCCGCAACCGGACGAACCACCTGCCAGGCACGGAATTGGCGCCGCTCGACTGGTGAACGGCGTGGGACCGATCGAGGGGGACGATGGTCCAGAAAACCACGCGTAATGAGGTTCATCCACCGGCGACCGTTGCGGATCGCACAGACGCGCAGATCGACGGACCGCCAGAACCCTCCGCCATTCACCAGCTCGATAAACCGATTTGCGTCCTCCTCTGGAGAGCGCTCGCGTCTCTTCTGTGACATACGAGTGTCCGTGGTCCCGGCAAGGTTCGAGCACTACGGCAGGTGTCGGGAAACTAATATGGTCCGGTCTGCGGTGGCCGAGTAGCGGCGAGTCCTAATCGCGGATCACCCAAGGCGTAAGCCAACAGTCCGCCGAACTGCCGGGCATAGCGCAGCACGGCTCGCCTTGGGGCTGGCGACGACGAGGCCGAGGAGCTTTCCCGCGACGGCGCGGTGGGTGCCGCTTTGGGGCGGCGTGCGGGAGCGTCTCTCGCGCCCCTCCACGCTGGCTATAGCCACGCTAATGTGGGAGACAAGCAAGCAAGCAAGCAAGCAAGCAAGCAAGCAAGCCAGCCTACTCGCTGGGGCCACACTCCGCGTGTCCCCGAGCGAGGCTGGCGGGGGGCTGCGCCCCCTCTGACCCCTGCGTTTCCGGCCCGCCACGGGAGCGGCGGGCGGCGAGATGCTCCAACCCCGAACCCCGTCGCGGCGGCCACGGTCGAGCGTAGCCCCGTCGTGGCCGACGATCCGGCCGACGTGATCGATCCCTCTTCGGATCGCCAGCCGGGAACTTGGCCGTGACCGGCGCGGGCGTGAGGATCCGCCCGTGGATGGGTCCTTGGCCGACTAGGTGGCACCCATCCGGGTCATGCTCCCCCCACCCCGGAAAACCGCTCTCACGGCGATTCTGGGCGTTTTGGGGGCCGTTTGGCGGAATCCGAGGCCGTGGGATCGCCTGTAACGCACGAAATCAACCCCGGAGGGGTGGGGGTATCCCCGGTTTCGGGCTTCCGGCCGAGGAACTCGACATCCTCGCGGCGGAGGATCGGGCACGGAAACGGTTGGAGGCGCGCTCGCGACCGCTGAAAGGCTGGCGATGGCCGCGCGGCCCACGAGCGCCATCAGGTGACCCGGGTCCGGCGCTCCGCGCCCATGGACATGGCGCGGGACGGTCGTTATAGGGGGTTCGGGGGCATCCCCCGACCAGAGTTTTTGTGAAACAAAATAACATCTGGCTCCTCCACAAACCGCAGAAACCAACGCCGCCGTGGCAGCTGCCCCGTAGGCCCGATCCCGGGCACTCTCCCGAAGGCCGTTTCATCGACCGAGCCAAGGTGGCCTGACGGAAGACTAGCGGAAAACC
>JAPPGI010000092.1 GCA_028874985.1 Gemmatimonadota bacterium
GCCCTATGATTCAGCTTCGGATCCTCCCCACCCACCACGACAGGTGAAGAGCCCTCTTGTATTCCGTGTCCTCCGCCCCCTTCAGGTGGAAGCCCTTCGTTTCGACCACGAACACCTGACCGAAGCCGGGGTCCGTCGAGGCCTCGTCGTCCCTCAACGTGACGATGAAGTCGGCGTAGATCCGACGCGGCTTCCAGCCCTGCACGAAGTAGTCCTTGCGGGCGCGGTTGCGGTACCAGAAGAAGAGGCGCGCCTGCTGGTCCAGATAGGTCGCGACCTTGTTCTCGAACTGGTTGAGATCGTCCTCCGTGGTCACGTCGAAGAGGTTGCGCTGATAGGGGGCACCGTCCTCTCGGTTTGCCCGCGTCGCCGGGGGAACCTCGATCTCTTCGGGCAGCCGATTGAATTCCAGGTCCTCCGCGACCACGAGGAATCGCATCTCTCCCGACTCGAGTAGCGCACGAAAGACCTCCTGCGACAGGCGGTCGCGTTCTCTCTCGATCCGTCGCCGGAGCGCTTCCAGCACGAAGACGTGATTGGCCGCCACGCGCTCGCTAGGATAGCGCGCGATCAGGGACTCAAACGCGCGCCGGGCCAGATCGCGCCCAAGCCACGGGTTGGGCACCAGGTCCAGGAGGTGGCTGGCTGCAAAGAAGTAGTCCACCGGGTCACCGCCGTTTGGCGGATCGGCATCGCCTGACGTCGCGGGCGTGTGCGCGGTGCCCTCGGGTGCGGCGTCGCCCCGCGCTTCAAGAAGCTGCTCGGTCAGGTTCGCCCGCAGCCGATCGACTCCGCCGCTCCGCTCGTCCAGCTGTAGTTCGTCCAGCGGCGTCAGGTCGATGTCGTCCCAGGGCACCCGCGAAAGGACGTCCGCCTCGTAGTGGACCAGACGCCAGCCGTCCACGTCCCGGATCATGAAGGCGGGCAGGACGAGGTCGCGCGCCGCTTCCCGGTACCGCGGCTGCTGCCGCGTCGCGAGCTTCTCCGACGGACGGGCAGGGCCGGAATCGGAGAACACCCGGCCCTCCAGGCCCTGCAGCCCTTCCAGCCCGAACCCGTTCCTGACCTCCTGAAGCAGCTCGTGGCCGCGGCGGCTGAAGCAGAAGACGTAGCTCTCGTCGAGCGCGGCCACCCCGGTCTTGCTCGCGTACGGCTGACGCAGAATGCGGCCCACAAGCTGGGTGATCCCCGTCCTCGACATCGGGTTGGTCAGGATCGTGAGGACGTACGCGAACGGGCAGTCCCAGCCCTCCTGGAGCGCCTGCTTGGTGATGATGAAGCGGATCGGGCAGTCGCGGGACATCAGGCCGCCCACGTCGTCCACCTCCTTGAGCTCGTCCTTGGCGCTGGTCTTGACCGCGATGTGCTCGGGCGAGACTCCGGGGTGCCGGAGCAGGTACTCGCGCACGTCGTCGGTGTGCACGTAGCCCGGCCGCCTCTGCTGCCTTCCGGTCCGTTCGACCTGGATAACGCAGATGGGCCGGATATAGGTCCCGGTCTCGGCTTCGTGAACTATTGCGGATTCCTCAAGAGTTGCCCGGTGCTCGATGGAGGCCAGCAGCGTGTCCTTCCAGTCGGCGCCCGCCTTGTTGCGGATGTGAAGGTCGAGCTTGATCATCTCCTCGTCGTTGAGCTCCCTGCCCGTGATCTCGACGAGCACGTTCGCGCCCTTCGCCGGCGTGGCCGAGAGCTCTACGATCATGCAGGGATTGAAGCCCTCGAGGGTGGCCTTCGCGTTCACGCTGTACGCCTTGTGTCCCTCGTCCAGGATGATCAGAGGGCGCAGCAGCCGCACCGTGTTGCCGAGGGACGTCTTGATGTAGCGGCCCCAGAAGCCCGCGGTCTGCTCGAAGGTGTCCAGATTGGGGTTCTTCTCCAGCATGTGCGCGTGCGCGCCGGGGTCGTCGTCCGGCGGGAAGAAGCGGTCGAAGCCGCCGCTGTCGCGGAACATGCGGAGCGTGTCCTTCGTCTGCCGATTGGCCGACGGAAGCATGAGCAGAAGCACGCAGAGGTTCTCGGCGACGTCCTGCGGGGCGAACGCCGTCGTCTTCTCGAGGATCCGCGTTCGCTGGCCCGATGACAGGTCCAGCTGCTGGCGGTAGGGGTGGTCACGGTCCTTGAGCGCCTTGAGGGTCTGGTTGTAGATCTGCGTGGTGGGCACGATCCAGAGGACCAGGCCGCGCCGGCTTCGCCGATAGTGCCCGTTGACGAGATCGATCACCTTCGTGGCGAGCAACGTCTTGCCGCCGCCGGTCGGAATCTTGAGGCAGAAGGCCGGAAGACGTTCGCCGAGCCCGTTGTGCCGGGGGGTGTAGGGGCGCCGGTACGGCATCTTCCGCCAGGCCCGCTGCACCCAGTCGAAGCCGAAGTCGGGGTCGATCCCGCGAGCGTCCGCATCCTTCTCCCGCCACACCGACAGCTGTTCGACGAAGGTCCGGACGGTCGCCACCGCCCGCTTCTGGTACTCCTTGAGAATCACGCTTCCAGCCTCTCGATCGCTTCGTAGATCTGGAAGGGAAGCTGCTGGAAGTCGATCCGGAACTTGTGAAGGAACTCACGATCGAGGTACTTGGTGGGCGCGAAGACGAGCTTTCTTCTCGATCCGGCGGGCAGGGCGCGGGCCATGGGGAGCGAGAGCGCGAGGCTCTTGAGCTTGTCGACATCGGGCTCGTAGAGGAGGAAGACGTCGTGGGACGCCGTGCGCCCGACGAACCCTGTCTCGCTGTCCGTCTCCGCCGGGTCGAACTCCTGGCCGGTCGCCGTGAAGAAGATGTAGGAGGCGAGCTTCTCCCAAGATGGAAGGTGGGACCCGTCGAGGAGCGACTCCTGGCGCATGGGACGCCCGAGCTCGAAGTAGCTGAAGGTGCCGCCGAGGCCTGCCTTGAGTGCATCGTCCTTGGCGGTGGGGACGCCGTTGATGACGCGGCGAACCCGTTCGGCGGTGATCGTGTCGGCGTAGTCCTCGCACTCGACGAGGATGAAGCGGCGGTTGCCGCCATCCTCCCGGTTCTGGGCGAGCACGGCGTGGGCGGTGGTGCCGGAGCCGGCGAAAGAGTCGAGGACGATCAAGTCGGGGTCTGTGGACAGAAGGACCATTCGCTGGATCAGCTCGAACGGCTTGGTGGTGAAGCCCGGCAGGTCGTCCGGGAAGAGCTGGGAGAGCATCTTCCTGGCACCTTGCGTGTGATTGACTTCCTGGTAGGTCCATATGGTCTCCGGTACCAAGCCCTGCCTTACTTCGGCCAGGAAACGCTTCGGAGCTGGTGACAGATTGCCGTCGGTACCCCACCAAATCCGGTTGTCGCGGTCCATCTCCCAGAAGGGCGCCTCGAAAAATAGCGTTTTGAGCATGTGCGGCGACAAGCCGGTGA
>JAPPGI010000221.1 GCA_028874985.1 Gemmatimonadota bacterium
CCCAGCAGGAACAGCCGCCGCTCCACGCCCAGCACCGTCAGCGGACGGTTCAGCGCGCCGTAGCCGGCCCAGCGCTGGAGGCCCCGCATCAGAACAGCCAGGCCAGGAAGTTCACCGCGCCTACCGCCATCCCGATCCCGAAGATGATCCCGGCGAGCGTGCGCTTGCTCCCGCCCTCGCCGAATGCGAACATCAGCCCGCCTACCACGATCGCGATCAGCGACAGACCCCGCGCGATCGGTCCGGTGAACTGCGTCTGAAGCTCGTTCACCGCCTCCACCCACGGGCTCGTGCCCTGGGCCAGGAGCCGGGCGGGCACCAGCAACCCCAGCGCAGCCCACATCGTTGTCAGCAACGTTCTCATCGTTTCCTTCCTTTCCCGGGAGGGGTCAGTGGGCGGCGGACTCTCCGCCGCCCCGGTTCGGTCTTTGAATCCCGCGAGCCATCCGGTTCGCGCGCGTGCTCGTAAGCGTCCATGAACGCCAGAACCCGGTCCGCCGTCGCCAGGCTCGGCGAACGTCCCCGGCGTACGTCGCCCACGAACTTCCGGTCGCCGACCGCGCGCTCGCCGAGCTCCGATGCCGACAGCCGCGTCCTCCGCAGGAACGTCGTCACGCGCCGCTCGAACTCCTTCGCCAGGTTCTCCATCGCCCGAGAACCAGAACATGGTATCGGCAACGTGCGCAAGATGGTGGGAAATAGCCTATTTCCCACATCGTTGAGAGACAACGAGATACGAAACCGGGGTTTCGGCACCTCTCCGCCAGCGGGGCGGAGAACGCCCCCGTTTGCGTTCTAGCAGCGCTCCCACGTGGGACCAGGGGGCGCCAACATCCAACGCGCTATCTCGGGACTCCCTTGAAGGGAATCGTGTTGGGTGTTCGCCGCGGACATACACCTAACGTCGAGCGTCTTCGGTTGCCTCAGCCGCGAACATCCCATTGCGTTGGGGGCGGCGGATCGTGGGTAATTTCCCACCTATGGGACGAAGAAAGAAGGACGCCGATCAACTGGACCCGGTGCGCCGGAGGCTGCTCAGGATGGTGGCCGACAGCAGCACGAACCTGCGCACGGCCTCGCTCGCCATCGAGCGCAACGCCTCCTACCTGCACCAGTTCATCCACCGTGGCACGCCCAAGGTGCTGGCCGAGGACGACCGCGAGGCCCTGGCCGCGCATCTGGGGTGCAGCCCAGACCTGCTCAGGCACGACCGAAGGGTGACGCGCCGGGCGCGTCCGAAGCCGGCGGTGCCGAGCCCCTACGCGGCACCGAGGGGCTACAGCGCCGTGCCGGAGATCGACGTGCGCGCGTCGGCGGGTCCCGGGGCATGGAACGACGAATTCGAGGAAGCCAAGGAAGCTTGGCTGTTCGCCGATCCGCTCGTCCGCCACGAATTCCGGGCCAAGCCGGAGGACCTGCGGATGATAACCGTCGACGGGGACTCGATGGAGCCGCTGCTCTCAAGCGGCGACCGCATCCTCATCGACGTGAGCCGCCAGGTTCCAGTTCCACCCGGCATCTTCGTGATCTGGGACGGCATGGGGCTCGTCGCCAAGCGGATCGAGCACGTCCCCCACTCCGAGCCGCCCAGGGTCGTGCTCAAGTCCCTCAATCCCGAGTACGACAGCTACGAACGGCCAGCCGAGGAGATCCGCGTCGTCGGTCGGGCCGTCTGGGTGTCCAGAAGGCTGTAGGGCTGGTTGGACCCCCGACCTCCCGCCTACGGGCCGTTCGGACAACCGGACCTCGTGATCCTTGAAGCGGGGACAGGATCCCGGCGCTGTGATCGCCGTCCAGACCGGCCGAAATCACGCGTGACGGGAACAGGCTCGCTTCGGGAAATCCCGACGGCACGGTGAGGGACCCGTCCCACTCGCGGGCCGAATGGATCCTCGAAGGAGGACATGCGTTATACTGGCCGACCCGATTCCCGATGCGGCGAAGAGGGCCGTGAGCTGCTTTGCCAAGCAGACCATGGAGCAGACTGACCGAGCCGAAAGCCACCGATTGGCGCATCGGCCCTGAATCGCCGGACGACCTCGTTGGACAGAGCATCCGACGTTATCTTTTCCGGGTGTCAGTTTCAGCGCCAGCCTGGGAGTTGGGCAACCTCTTACGCGGAAGCCGTTATGAGCGAGCAGTCGTGAACAGCGTCGTGGACCCCGCCTCGTTCCCCTTGGGTGCCACGTGGGCCGCTCTACCCTGCCGTCCGGATCCCGCACGAAGGACCCTGCACCTGCAGCGCAGGCGCGTGCAGAAAGCCCTCGTGCTGGAAGAAGGTCAAGTGTCGCCACCGCTACCAAGCCGTGTCGGATACCTTCCAGTCCGCTTCGCACCAGCATCCGAACTCGACCAAACCTACGGCCTCGATGCTCAGGTGCAGGGCGTGCCTGCGTACCTCCAGGTTGAGTTCGGGTTTCTCCACAAACCGGGGGTACTCCAGACCCCGCGCATGCTCGAATCGCCTCGTCCCCTCCATAGCGACTCTCTCTCGCCCACCTCTCCGTTCGCCAGCGACCCTGCCAAGCCCGAGGATCTGTACGACGGAGAGGCTCCACAGGGGCCCGGACCCGTCGCCCCGATCTCCCCCTGCCAATCTCGCCTGACCCGCAGCGCCCGGAAGGGCTACCGGCACACCCATCCTTCCTCCCGTCAAGTGGCAGCACTCGCAGCCTCGGTGCCGTGAACGCTGTTGTCCGTGGAATCTGTCCAGGGCCACCGGCAGGCGCCGGCAGCACGTCCCCGACCGCCGCCAGCGCGTCGCGCCCTACTCATTCGGGATGGCGAGCAGCTGGCAGTCAAGCCAGCCACGTGGATTCTGACCCCTGTGCGAATCGGTGGGGGGTCAATACCGTACTCGGACGCCTCTAGCACCATGTCTGTGAACCACCACTTCTCACACCTCGGTCTAGCTCGCTGGCCGTTCACTGTCGTTCCTGACCCGGCAGCATGCGACTACTTGGCTGATCGTGCTCAGCTTCGAGCTGACATCGATCAATTGCTAAGTGGTTTGCGTCGCCACGATACATCGAGTATTCACATCTTCTGGGCTTGGTTTGGCGCTGGCAAGACCCACACACTATACTATATTCGTAACCAAATCCAGAGCTTCTCTCAAGACTCTGGAATCACTTCGATTTACACTGAGTTTCCTCGCGCTCCCCGAGGATTCCTCGACGTCTACAGAGCTTTCTCCGGCGCCGTTGACACGCGATTACTCTCTAGTGCCTACCTAGAGATTGCCACAAGTCCACTCGCTGACAAGATCGGGTTCTTCCCCTTTTCTGGTGGGTAGCAGGTCATGCGCGTAGGCCATCGGGG
>JAPPGI010000198.1 GCA_028874985.1 Gemmatimonadota bacterium
GTTGCCGCCAGACCGGCGACTGTGGGAGCGTGTCAGGCACGGCTGCAGTTGTCGATGTGATTCGTCCCCAGTCCCGCCCGTATGAAGCGCTGCATCATGTAGGCGGCCTCGTGGGGCGCGCGTCCGGAGGCGATTCCGTAGACGGCGCGGCGCCCGTGGTCCCTCACCACCTTCCTGAGCTTCCCGGCGGCGAAGTCCAGCGCCTCGTCCCACGACGCGGGCCGCAGCCGCCCGGACTTCTCGTCACGCAGGAAGGGGGTGGAGAGACGTTCGGGGTGGCCCACGAAGTCGAAGGCGAACTGTCCCTTCACGCAGAGCGACCCCTCGTTGGCGGGGCCGTCCATGGCGGGGAGGATGCCGACGATCCTGTCCTCGCGCGTCATGACGTCGACCGCGCAGCCGACGCCGCAGTAGGGGCAGATCGTGCGGGTCTTCTTCGTCTCGCCGGGGACGTCCCTGTTGGCCAGGGCCTTGAGGTCGCCCAGCGCGCCGGTGGGGCAGGTCTGGATGCACTGGCCGCAGAAGGTGCACGCCGAGTCCTTGAGGAGGCCGCCGAACTCGGTCGTGATCTGCGTGTGGAAGCCCCGGTTCATAACCGAGATGGCGTAGTCGCCCTCCTGTTCGGCGCACACGCGCACGCAGCGGTAGCAGGAGATGCAGTTGTCGTAGTCGCGCTTGATGAAGGGATTGTCGTCGTCGTCGCGGCTTGCGCCCGACCGGGCGCCCTCGAAGCGGCCGGTGCGGGCGTCGTAGCGGTCGAGCAGCTCGGCCATCTCCTGCGACGCGTAGCCGTGCATGGGGTCGACGTCGGTGTCGCGGTTCTCGGACGCCACCATCTCCATGAGGATGCGCCGCTGGACCTCCAGGGCGGCGGTGCGGGTGCGCACCACCATGCCCGGCTGGGCCTCCATCGTGCACGACGCCACCGGGTTGCGCGCTCCCTCCAGCTCGACCACGCAGAGACGGCAGCCTCCGAACGGTTCCAGGCGGGGGTCGTAGCAGAGGGTCGGGATGTCCTTCCGGTGCCGCTCCGCGACCTCGTAGATCGTCTCGCCGCGGGTGAACGCGACCTTCTCTCCGTCCAGCGTCATCGTGAGCCGGACGCCCTTCCCGTTCGTCGACGGGGTGCCGTTCCGCTTCATCGTCGTCAGCCTTTCGTTGCAGGCGCCGGGCCGCCGCCACCCTGCGCCACATGTTTCCGAATGCGGTCGGGAAAGTACCGGATCAGACTCTCGGTCAACAGGGGGGCCGCCTGGCCCAGGCCGCAGGCGCTCGTCCTCTTCATGACCTCGTTCAGGTCGATCACCTCGTCCACCCACGCGTCGACCGTTCCCGGTCCCTTCCCCTCCAGCCGCTCCACCAGCCGCTGGGTTCCGATCCGGCACGGAAAGCACTTCCCGCACGACTCCTCGGCGAAGAACTCCATCGCTTCGCGGGTGACCCGGATCATGTCGCGGGAGTCGTCGAAGACCATGATCCCGCCCGCCCCCAGAAAGCTGTCCCTCGACCGGATGGAGGGCTCGTCGAGGGTGACGTCCAGGTCGGGGCCCGCGAGGAAGCCGCCGGAGAGGCCCGCCATGGTGACGGCCTGGATGGTGCGTCCGGGGGGTGGGCCGCCGGCCCGGTCGTGCAGCAGCTCCCGCAGGGGGAGTCCGATGGGGACTTCGTAGTTGCCGGGGCGCGCGATGTCGCCTGAGAGGCTGATGACCTTGGTGCCGGCGTGGTCGCCGAGGCCGAGTGCCCGGTACCAGTCCGCGCCGTGGAGGAGGATCGGGGGAGCGGAGGCGAGGGTTTCCACGTTGTTGACGACGGTGGGCAGGTTCTCGTAGCCGTGGGTGACGGGGAAGGGGGGGCGGTTGCGGGGGAACGGATGTTTCCCCTCCAGCGAGTTCAGCAGCGAAGTCTCCTCGCCGCAGATGTAGGCGCCGGCGCCGCGACGCACCATGAGGCGGAAGGAGAAGTCCGTGCCCAGGATTCCGTCGCCCAGCAGCCCCGCCGCCTCCGCCTCCGCGATCGCGCCTTCGAGGATGTCGAACGTCTCCGGGTACTCGTAGCGCAGGTAGACGAACCCGCGCTCGGCCCCCGTCGCGTACGCCGCCAGCGCCATCCCCTCGATCGTCGCGTGGGGGTCGTGGTCCATCAGCACGCGGTCCTTGAAGCAGCCGGGTTCCCCCTCGTCGGCGTTGCAGACGATCGTCTTCGGCTCGCCCTCCGCGTCCGCCACCGCCCGCCACTTCCGCCCCGTCGGGAACCCGGCACCCCCCCTCCCCGCCAGCCCGCTCGCGTCGATCACGTCGATCACCTCGGCGGGTGTCATCCCGGTCACGGCCTGCTCCAGCGCATCGTAGCCACCATGTTCGAGATACCCTGCAAAAATCGCCCGCCCGGGACGCCGGATCCCCGCGAAAACGCACTCCTCCGCGCCATCCGGGGCCGGCGGCGGGAGCGGCGACGGCCCGCTCACCAGCGTGCCCGCGGTCCGCCCGGTCAGCACCGTGCCGCGGTGGATCACCGGGACCGGCTGGTCGCAGCGGCCGGGGCAGGGCATGGCCTGGGGGTCGTGTCCCGCGGCGCGCAGACTAGCCATGAGCACCTCGGCGCCGCGCATGCTGCAGACGGGGCCGTCGCAGACGCGGGGGCGGTCGAGGCCGTCGGCTTCCCGCGAGAAGTGGTGGTAGAAGGTGACGGTGCCGAAGAGGTCGGCGATGGGGATGCGGAGTCCCTTCGCGACGGCCCGCAACGCTTCCTCCGAGAGATGGCCGTCGCGTTCGTGCAGGGCGTGGAGGAGGGGGAGGAGGGGGGCGGGCTCGTCCTTCCAGCGCTCCAGCAGCCCGCGGACAAGCCCCTCCCGGCGTTCGGGCGGCGGTGCATCCGGTCCGGACCGCGGAGCCGACCCGCTCACGCTGTAAACTCCAGTTTCCAAAATGTCATGTTTACCATACTCTCTATCGTTCGTGGCTCCGCTCTGCGTTACTCCCTGGGCGAATAGCGGCGCTATTGTTCTTAGGCCGCCGGCTGTCGCCGCCGACCCGCGCACGCACCCGCCCGGTTCCGGCGGACAGGCGTCCGGGTCTTGTCCGGCCGGCCCGCACGCCGCCCTGTTCCGGCCACCGCCACTTCGCCGCGGGGGCGTGGGGGGTGCATTATACGGGTTGTGATCATCCGCCGACACACAGCACGAGGAGAACTTCATGACCATGGCGGGCCGGCGGCGGGCGGCCCGGGTCCGCGTGGGGCGCCTGCGGCAGGGGCGGTTCGCGACCCGGGGCGACAGCGTCGCGGTCGAGGAACCGCTGGAGGTGCGCCTCGAGGTGCCCGATGGGAGAGACGTGCGCGAGCATCCGGTGTCGGTCACGATGCGCACCCCGGGCGACGACTTCGAACTGGCCGCCGGGTTTCTCTTCACCGAGGGCGTGGTCGGCGATCCCGCGGCGCTGGCCGGTGTCAGGTACTGCCGTTCGGTGGAGCCCCAGGAGTACAACGTGGTGACCGCGTCGCTGCGCGATCCGGCCGCCTTCGACCCGTCCAGCCTGGTCCGCAACTTCTACGTCACCTCTTCCTGCGGGGTGTGCGGCAAGGCCTCGCTCGAGGCGGTGGAGGTCATGGGGTGCCGGCCGGTCGCGCGGGGGACGCTCACCATCGGCGAGGCGGAGGTGCGGGCGCTGCCGGGGAGGTTGCGCGCGGCCCAGCGGGTCTTCGACCGCACCGGCGGCATCCACGCGGCGGGGCTCTTCGACGCCTCCGGGGGCGTGACCGTGGTGCGCGAGGACGTGGGCCGCCACAACGCGGTCGACAAGGTCGTCGGGTTCCTGGTTCTCTCACGGGAGCTGCCGGGATCGGACCGCGGGCTGGTCGTCTCGGGCCGTTCGTCCTTCGAGATCCTCCAGAAGGCCGCCATGGCCGGGTTTCCCATGGTCGTGGCCGTGGGAGCGCCCTCGAGTCTGGCGGTGGACTTCGCCCGCCGGTTCGACATGACCCTGGTCGGTTTCGCAAACCGGGGCGGCTACAACGTGTATTCCGGGAGTGAACGGATCGGCGGCCTCCCGGGGGCACGGGCGGCGGACGCCGGATGAGCCTGCTGGGAGCGATCCTGGCCGGGGGCGGGAGCCGTCGCTTCGGTTCGCCCAAGACGCTTGCCCGGCTGCACGGCAAGCCGCTTTGGAGGGTGGCGGCGGAGCGGCTCGAGACGGTTTGCGACGATGTGGTGGCGGTCGTGAACCACCCCGCCGTGGCGCAGGCGGTGGAGGTGGAGACGCTGCCGGACCGTCGGCCCCTTATGGGTCCCCTGGGAGGAATCGACGCGGCGCTCTACCGGGCGCGCCGCGATGGGCACAGGGCGGTGCTGGTGGTCGCCGTGGACATGCCCTGGGTCGGGACCGCCGCGCTCCGGCATCTCGCCGACGCCTGGCGGAAGCACCGGCGCGTCTGCCTGCCGCGGGCGGGGCCGCCCTTCGGCTTCCACCCGCTCTGCGGGGTCTACCCGACTACGAGCCTCGCCCGCCTGGCCCGGGCGCTGGCCGCCCGGAGCCTCGAGGCCGGAGCCTTCGCGCAGTCGCTGGACCCGGTCCTGGTGGACACGGGTCTGCCCGCCGGCGCGCTGCGCAGCGTGAACCGGCCCGGCGACCTGCCGCCACCCGCCTTCTCGATCATCGGCAACAAGAAGTCGGGGAAGACGACGCTCGCGGTCGCGGTGATCGGCGAGCTGGCGCGGCGCGGTCGCCGCGTTATGTCGGTCAAGCACGGCCACCACTTCCGTCTGGACACCCGAGGCTCGGATTCCTGGCGCCACCGGCACGAGGGCCGCGCCGAACGCGTGCTCCTCGCGGGGCCCGACGGGTTCGCGCTCATGGGCGACTGGGGGCAGGAAGGCGAACCGTCGCTCGACCTTCTGCTGGCACGCCACCTGCCGGAAGCCGAGATCGTGGTGGTGGAGGGATTCCGCCGGGCCCGCGTGCCCAAGGTCGAGATCCACCGTTCGGCGGCGCAGCCGGAGCCGGTCCTGAATCCCGAGAGGGCGGAGGCGATGGGGGCGCTGGCCGTCGTGACGGATCGTCCCGGGCTCCCCTGGTCCGTCCCGGTCCTGGATGCCGACGCCCCGGATCTGGCCGCCCGCGTCTCGGACCTTGCGGAGGCGGCTCTGCTGTGACGCGGCAACCCGCGCACCGCGCGCGCCCGTCGCCCGCAACACGACGCCGAGGCTGGCCAAAAGACCTTCCGGACACCATCTTGGAGCCTGTTTGCCCCGTGCGCGGGCATGTCGCGCGCCGGCGTTCGGAACCACTCGCATGAACCAGGACGGAGAAGAGAGAAACATGACAAGTTGGCCACGCATCGGGACTTTCGGGGCCGGAGCACTGACGTTGCTGTTCGCGATTCTGTCGCCCGCGCAGGCGAGTGGGCAGGTGAGCGAGAGGTTCAACGTCCTGGTGACCAATCTGGTGCCCCTGAACGGTGCCGATGACGACTTCGGCAAGGATCTCGGGAAGGTGCTGCGAAGGCTGATCGGCGACCTGGCGACCCACCGGGCGGTGGAGGAAAAGGATGTCCGGGCCGTCCTCAAGCAGCACGACCTCAAGATGGAGGACCTGAACTGCGCCGTGTCGCTTCAGCTTGCCACGCACGGCCTGGCCCGAATCGTCTTCTGCGGATCCTACACCGAGAACCGCCAGGACCGGACATTCTCCCTGACGGGTGTCCAGTTCGCCTCGCCCGGAAGCTCGCCCCTCAAGGTTCCGGACAAGACCTGGCACCGGCAGGAGGTCGATGCGGCCGCCCAGGATATCGCCGCTTCCTTCGAGGCCTACGTCACCCAGCTCCGGAACGCGCAGTTCTGCGCCGACTTCTACACCTCCCGGGACTACGACAGTGCCGAGAGGACCTGCAGAATGGCGCTCCGGATCGCACCGGACGACCCTCAGGTCCTGCTGGTCCTGGCCCAGCTTCTGCGCCAGACCGATCGTCTGGATGAGGCGTACGGCGAGGTTCGCAGGGTCCTCGAGCTGGATCCCCTGAACGAGACCGCGCTGCAGTTGGCGGGTTTTCTGGCCACATCCCTGGGCCGTGACGCGGAAGAGGCCCGGGGGTACTACGACAAGTTCCTGCAGTTGAAGCCGGGCAACGTTCCGGTGCGCCTGAAGATCGCCTACGAGCTGGCGCAGGCGGGAGATCCCGAGGGCGCGATGCTGTTCGTGGAAGAGGGTCTGGCCATCGAGTCCGACAACA
This sequence comes from Gemmatimonadota bacterium, assembly GCA_028874985.1. Lineage (GTDB taxonomy): Bacteria > Gemmatimonadota > Gemmatimonadetes > Longimicrobiales > Gaopeijiaceae > Bin94. Next base: position 6,223 of record JAPPGI010000198.1, read on the forward strand.
CCGACCTGCTGGAGCAGCACGCTTCGTTCGCGATCGAGGCCGGACGGCGTCTTCAGGAGGAGGGCGAGCCGCTTTCGCCCGAAGCCGCGGAACTGTTTCGCAAGGGATCGGAGTCCTACGGACGGGCCTACGACGCGAACGGTTCGGAGATGGCCGTCAGCCACCTCTACCAGATGATGGCCGCCCTGGTCCGGCTCGATCACCTGGACCGGGCCCTCGCGGTGGTCGGGGATATCCTGGAGACTCATGGTCAGGAAGCCAGAATGTGGGTGATCAAGGGCGACATTCTCAAGAAGCTCGACCGGCTGGAGGAGGCCCTGACCGCCCTGGACGCGGCGGAGGAGCGCGACCCCGTCTACCCGAACATCAGAGCCAAGCGGGGGCAGTGGTTCCTGGAAGCGGGCCGCGAGGAGGAGGCCCTGCCGGTGCTGAAGGAGGCGGTCGACAGGGGCGAGCAGCCCGCCGACGTCATCGCCTCCATGCTCTTCGGGGCGGCGGTGCGCAAGGGCATCGATGTCGACGACTGGGACTACGCGCTGAAGATGATCGCGATGGCCAAGGCGTTCGAACCCCAGCTCTCGGAGGCGAGGCGGGGCCAGCTGGATTTCTACAGAGCCTACGCCCTGTACAGTCAGGCCGTAGCCCAGCAGGAGCCCCAGAACCGGCAGAGCGCCGAGTTGACGCTGCCCAAGTTCCAGGAGGTCGCGCGGCTGCTGGCACTCCCCCACGTGGCCGGCTACGGCGGGGAGAAGCAATCGGGGCTGTTCAAGCAGCTCACCGTCAACAACCAGGAGTACATCAAGATACAGGAGGCGGTTCTCCAGATAGGACTCTGACCGGTTGCCGGGACCGGGTAAGAGGGTAGCGACGGATCTTCCGGGGCGCGTGGGGGGGGGGCTGCCGCCGGACCTTTCGGACCGTTCCCGTGGTAGCATACCGAAATGAATACAATTCCGTCCCGCACCCGAACCGTCTTCGGTGGAGGTGGTCCCCGTTTCGGCGCGGGCCGCGGGACCTCGCGGTTGACCCTGACCGAAGGGGAACCGTACATTACGGAGTCTCCCAACAAATTCGTGGATACTGGCATTCCTGCGGTGACGGCCCTAACGTTGGCGTCTGTCCGCCCCGGCGCGCCGGGCCGAGTCTGTGGGCGGTACCTTCGACAGTGCAGGGACCTAGAACGGAGATAGGCAACATGAGGAGTCGGTTACGGATTGGGATCGTCGGAGTCTGGGCGTTCGCATCGTTGCTCGGGCCCCTGGCGCCGGTGCCGGCGAGCGGGCAGGCGAGCGAACGGCTCAAGGTGATGGTGACCAACCTGGTTCCGCTGGACGGCGCGGATGACGACTTCGGCAAGGATCTCGCCAAGGCCTTGCGGGAGCTGATCAACGACTTCGCGCGCCATCAGGCGGTCGAGGAGAAGGAGATCCGCGACGCAGCCAAGAAGTTCGACCTCAAGATGGAGGAACTGGACTGCGTTCGGTCACTGCAGATGGTGGGCCAGGGAATAGCCCGCATCACCTTCTGCGGATCCTACACCGAGGACCGGGAGGCGAAGACGTTCACCCTCAAGGGTGTTCAGTTCGTGGCTTCGGGGGCGGCGCCGCTGGAAATCCCCGACAAGACCTGGCACCGCGACGACTACCGCTCGGCCGCCCAGGAGATCGCCGCCAAGTTCGATGAGTTCGTGACCCAGCTCACCAACGCCCGGTTCTGCGCCGAAGACTACGAAATGGAGAACTGGGACGCCGCGGAGTCGCGCTGTGTCGTCGCGCTCCGCATTTCACCGAACGACGCCCAGGTACGGCTGATCTACGCCCAGGTGCTGCGGCGGACCGAACGCCCCGAGCTGGCGTACGAGGAGGTTCTCAAGGTCCTGGAAATCGAGCCCATGGACAACACCGCGCTCCAGTTGGCCGGCTTCCTGGCCGCGATACTGGACCATCCGGAGGAGGCGCGGGAACACTTCAACCGGTTGCTGCAGCTGGATCCCGGCAACGTGCCCGTGCGGTTGAAGATCGCCTACGAGGTGGCTCAGGAGGGACAGCCCCGCGTGGCGATGCTCATCGCCGAGGAGGGTCTCGCACTCGAGCCCGACAACATCGACCTTCTCAAGCACCACGCCTCGTTCGCGATCCGGTCGGGCCAGGATCTGCAGGTCGAGGGCCAACCGCTGTCGCTTGAGACCGCCGAGTTCTTCAAGAAGGGCGTGGAGTCCTACAATCGGGTGTACGAGATGCTGGGCTCCGAGATGGAATCCAGCCACCTCTCGCTGATGATCGGCGCGCTCAACGCTCTGGAGAGACTTGATCAGGCGCTCGATCTCGCCGACAAGGCACTGGAAACCCATGGCGACGAGGCCAAGTTCTGGTCCACCAGGGGCGACATCCTCAACAAGCTCGGGCGCGTGGACGATGCCCTGGCCTCCCTGGACGAGGCGGAAATCCGCGATCCCACCTATCCGAACATCAGGGCCAGGCAGGGAAGCTGGCTACTGCGCGACGGGCGCGAGGAGGCGGCGTTCCCCCTCCTGATGGAGGCGGTGGAAAAGGGCGAACAGCCGGCCACCAGCATCGCAAGCCTCTTCTTCGGTGTGGCGGTCAGCAAGGGGATACAGCCCAAGGAAGGGCCCAAGAACCCCCAGTTCGCGCTCCGCATGCTCGAGATGGCCAAGACCTTCGAGTCCGAGCTCCCCGACAGGATGCGGGGGCAGCTGGACTACTTCCAGGCCTATTCCCTCTACCTGATCGCGGAGCTGGAGCAGAAGCCGGAAACCGTGCAGAGCGCCCAGCGCACCCTTCCCAAGTTCCGGGAGGTGGTGCGCCTGTTGGGGCTGCCTCACGTGGTCGACTACGCCAGGGCCAGTCAGGCGAAGCACCTCCAGCAGCTGAGCGACAACACCCAGCAGTTCATCGCGATCCAGAAGGCGGTCATCCAGAAGGGGTAGTGACCTCCGGTCGCTGACGGCCCACCGGTCTTTCGGGGGCGTCGCGGGACGGAATCCCGCGGCGCCCCCTTTCCGTTGAAGCCGGCCCGTGAAGTGCGGTCGGCCTGTCCGGAACCCGGCCCCGTATCCGCATCTCCGACCCCTTCTCGGGCTTCCCGCCGGCCGCCCCGTTCCCGCGCGCCACGGGGGGGCGTACCCCCCTACACCGAGCCCTCCCCGGGGTTCCCGGTGGGCACTCCGGGTTGCGATGTGGGGCAAGGTGCATTAAAATGGGACAAAATGGGATGAAATGGGATACTGAAACATGTCCGGACTCCTCGGCCGCCACGAATACCAGATCGATGCGAAGGGCCGCGTCAGCCTGCCCTCCGCATTTCGCAGGGCTGTGTCCGGAAAACCGCTTGTTCTCCTTCAGTGGCAGGAGGGCCACCTGGACCTCTTTCCCGAACAGACCTGGTCGGAGATCAGGAAGAACCTGCTGAGCCACCGCAGAGCGCGGAGGGACGGGGGCGCCTACCTCAGGCGGATCACCTCCAGCGCCGTCGAGGTGGAGCCCGACAAGCACGGTCGCATCCGCATTCCGCTGTGGCTGCTGGAACGGGCCGAACTGGGATCGACGGTGCTGTTCGTCGGAGCGCTGGACCGTATCGAGCTCTGGAACCCGGCACGCTTCGACGAGCACCTGCGCGAGCCGGACGCAAAAGAAGACCGCTTCGCAGCCCAGATCTTCGGTTAGCGGGGGGGTTTCGATGAGCTTCCCCGAATACCACCGGCCCGTCCTTGTCGCCGAGGTCATGCGGTATCTGCTGGGGAAGCGCGGCCTGTACCTGGACGGAACCGTCGGGGCCGGAGGCCACGCCGCCGCGCTGCTCGCACGCTGCCCCGGGTGCCGTCTTCTCGCCGTCGACCGCGACCTCGAGGCGCTCGCGGCCGCACGGACGCGCCTCGCTCCCTTCGGGAACCGCGTTCGCTTCGCTCACATCTCCTTCCGGGATGCGGGAAACGATCGGGAAGTGCGGGCCGAGGGGCTCGCGGGAGCGCTGCTCGACCTCGGCGTCAGCTCGCACCAGCTGGATCGCGATGAGCGCGGGTTCACCTTCCGGCCGGGCGCCGCCCTGGACATGAGGATGGACGCGGAGGCCGGCCCTTCCGCGGCCGAATTCCTATCCTCAGCGACCAGAGTCGAGCTGTCGGGAGCGCTACGCGCGGGAGAAGCGCCCCGCGCGTCGGCCGTCGCCGCGCGCATCGTGCGGCGCAGGCGGGCCGGATCCCTGCGGGTCAGCGACGACCTCGTGGCGGTACTCGAGTCGGTCCTGGGCCGCCGCGCCAGCCATGCCGAGAAGGCGCGGCTCTTCCAGGCGATCCGCATCCGCGTGAACCGTGAGATGGAGGCGATGCGGGACGGGCTCCCGGCGATCCGCGACGCGCTGCGGCCGGGCGCCGCCTTCGTGATCGTCTCCTATCACTCGGTCGAGGACCGGGTGGTCAAGAGGGCCTTCCGGGAATGGAGCGATCCCCTCCGCGGGCTGCCGCCGGGGCTGCCCGTGCGCGCCGCGGAGTCCCGTGCCCTGGGCTCGCCGCTTACCCGGAAGCCGGTCAGGCCGGGGCGGAGGGAGATCGCGGCCAACCCGAGGGCGCGGCAGGCGAGGCTCAGGGCCTGGAGGCGCGCAGCGTGACCCGCAAGGCCGGGCCGGGTCGGGTGATCGTCGCCCTGGTGGCATACGCGGTCGCGTTGACGGCCGTCGCCTGGCGCCAGTCCACGACCCGGGAGACGATGGCGGAGATCGACCGGCTCTCCCGTGAACTGGCGGTCGCCGCCGACGAGCGGGAGGAGCTGGCCCGCGAGCTGGCGGGGCTCGAAGCGCGCCGTTGGGTCGTCGAGGCGGCCGACCGGCGGCTCGGCCTTCGTCCTCCGAGCGAGGCGGAAGTGGTGATCGCCTCGGGGAGCTTGCGGTGAACGGCCGCCGCAAACCGCCCGACGCGAGCCGGACCCTGCGGGTGCGGCGGCGGCTCGCGCTGCTGTGCTGGGTCGTCGCCGCGGCGGTCATGGTCGCGCGGTCCGCGGAGGTTCAGGTGGTGGAGCGGGCCGAGTGGACGGCGGAGGCGCTGGCCCAGCACGAGAAGAGCAGGGTCGTCCCGGCCGCGCGCGGCCGCATTCTGGACCGCAACGGGGGTGAACTCGCCGTGAGCCGCTGGAGGGCGGTGGTGGGGGTGTCGCCGCGCGAGATCCGGAACCGGGACGAGGTTGCCGCCGCGCTGGTGGAGCATCTCGGCGTATCGGCCCGTACGGCGAAGGCCGTGTCCGCCGGGACAGAGACGTGGAAGGTCGTCCCGGGCCGCTACTCGATGACGGAGGCCGAGGGGCTGCGGGGGCTGAGGGGCGTGTACGTGGAGCGCGAGCCGCGACGGTTGTACCCCCGTGAAGAACTGGCCCGGGGATTGCTTGGAGTGGTGCGGGAAGGCGTTGGCCGGGGAGGAATCGAGCAGTCCATGGATTCGGTGTTGGCCGGACAGTCGGGCCGGGAGATCATCGTGCGCGACAACCGTGGCCGGGAAATCCCCGGTCAGGTCCTGGTCGTGAAGCCGCCCGTCGCCGGCCGGGACGTGATGCTGACCATCGACCAGGACCTGCAGGCGATCGCCGAGGAGAAGCTCGCCGACGCCATCGACTCCGCCGGGGCGGAGGGAGGAGACCTCGTGATCACCGATCCGGGGACCGGCGAGATCCTCGCCATGACATCGGTGGTCCACGGATCGAATGCGGCCCTGTCGGCGGTCAACACGACGTATGAGCCGGGGTCCACGATGAAGCCGTTTACCACGGCGGCGCTGCTGCATCACCGCATCGCCGCGCTGTCGGATTCCGTGGACACCGGGCACGGGTCGTGGTCGGTGAACGGACGCACCATCACCGATGTCGGCAACGGCGGCGGCTGGCTTACGCTGCACGAGGTGATGAAGCGGTCGTCGAACGTGGGGATCGCCAAGTTCGCCACCCTTCTCTCGCACGGCCAGCAGTACACGACCCTCCGGGACTTCGGCTTCGGGACCCTGACGGGGGTGCCGCTCCCCGGTGAGGCGTCCGGCGTCCTGCGGAGGCCCGAAGAGTGGAGTCTGCTTTCGAAGCACTCGCTCGCGTACGGCTACGAACTCTCGGCCACCGCGCTGCAGATGGCGATGGCCTTCGGAGCACTGGCCAACGGCGGCTGGCTCATGGAGCCGCAGCTCGTCCGGGAGGTGCACAGCCGGGACGGAGGGGCGGTCCGCCTTGGCAGACCCAGGGCGATCCGGCGGGCGGTGCCCTCGCCGGTTGCCGAGGCCCTGACAGCCGTGCTGGTGGACGTGGTGGAGGGTGGAACCGGGGCCCGCGCCCGCATGACCACCTTCCGCGTGGCCGGAAAGAGCGGAACGACGCACGCCATCGGAGGGAACGGTCGCTACGAGGAGGACGCCCATCACGCCTCCTTCGGGGCCTACTTCCCCGCGGAGGATCCCCAGCTGCTCTTCTTCGTGAGGCTGGACCGCCCGCGCGAAGCCTACTTCGGGGGCGAGGCCGCGGCCCCGGTGACGCTCGCCACGCTCGAGACCCTCCTGTCGGCGCGGCAGACCCCCATCGACCGGCAGGCCCTCGCGCTGGCGTCGCGGCAAGCCGTCCCGACTCCGCGCGCCACCCCCGTCGTGCGCTTCGCAGTCGCGGCCGACGACGGTGCGATGGACGCCTGGCCCGCGGCCGCAGACGCTTCGCCCACCCCGGGCCGGCCAACGCGCATGACGGTCCCGGCGCTGGAGGGCGCATCGGTGAGGGTGGCCCTGCGCAGACTGCACAAGCTGGGCCTGCGGATCCGCCTGGAGGGAAGCGGGATCGTCCGGACCACCGTCCCGGGAGCGGGCCGGCCGGTGGGTGCGGGTGACACCATCCGCGTCCTCGCGGGCGATCACGCCCGCGGCGGGGCCCGGGCCATGCCGGATCAGGGAGGGTGACCGTGCCCGTTCACGGGATCGTGGCCGCGCTGGAGGGCGCCGGGGTCGCCGTGGGCCCCGTCGTGCCGGCCGACGATGCGGTGGCCGGATTGAGGGTCCGGGGGGTGCAGCAGGATTCACGCCGGGTCGGGCCGGGCGACCTCTTCGTGGCCTGGTCCGGCGCGATGCACGACGCGCACGACCATCTGGCCGCCGCGGCCGCCTCCGGCGCCGCCGCCGCGATCGTGGAGCGCCCCGTCCCCGGTGCGGCGGTCCCCCAGATCCAGGTGGACAACGCCCGCCTCGCCGCCGCCGTCGCCGCCGGGCTGGTGGCGGGCCCCGCCTGGCGCTCGCTGCGCACGGCCGGGGTCACCGGAACCAACGGCAAGACCACCACGACCGCCCTGCTGCGCGGCCTGATGGGCCGGCGGGCGCCCGCCGCGGCGATCGGCTCGCTGGGGGTTGTCGGGCCGGACGGCCGGGTCCGGGAGGGCACGGCGGGACTGACGACCCCGGGTCCCGTGCAGTTGACCGCCTGGCTGACGTCGCTGGCGCACGCCGGCGTGCACGGGGTCGTCATCGAGAGCTCCTCGCACGCCCTGGACCAGTTCCGGCTCGACGGGATCCGCTTCGATGTCACCGCCTTCACCAACCTCACCCGCGAGCACCTGGACTACCACGGAAGCTACGAGCGCTACCTGGCCGCGAAGGCCCGCCTGCTCGAGCTGGGCAGGGAAGGGGCGTATGCCGTAGTCAACGCCGACGACCCGGCCTGGAGCGCCCTGCGCCCGCGGGGCCCGGTGGTCACCTACGGACTGGGCCCGGACGCATCGCTGCGGGCCGCACGGGTGCGGCGCACCTCCCTGGGATCCGGCTTCGACCTCGTCTGGAGGGGGCGACGCGTGCACGTCGCGCTGCCGCTGCCGGGCGGCTTCAACATCTCCAACGCCCTCTGCGCCGCCGGGTGCGCGCTGGCCCTGGGCCAATCCCTCGGCGATGTCGCGTCCGGACTGGAGGCCGCGGCCCCCGTCCCGGGCCGGATGGAGCTCGTGGCGCGGGAGCCCTTCCAGGTGCTGATCGACTTCGCGCACACTCCCGACGCCCTGAAACAGGTGCTCGCGGCGATGCGCCCCCTGGCATCCGGGCGGCTGATCGTGGTCTTCGGGGCCGGGGGAGACCGGGACCCGGCCAAGCGCCCCGCGATGGGCGCCGCGGTGGCCCGGCACGCCGACCTCGCCGTCGTGACCTCCGACAACCCGCGCAGCGAGGACCCGGCGGAGATCGTGGCGCAGGTGGTCGCGGGCGTGTCGGGGTGCGAGACGGTCGAGATCGTGGACCGGCGCGAGGCCATCCACCGTGCCCTCGACCTCGCCGCGCCCGGCGACACCGTGCTTCTGGCCGGCAAGGGCCACGAGACCTGCCAGGTCGTCGGCACGGAGCGGCGGCCCTTCGACGAGCGCCGCATCGTTCTCGACCGCCTCGCGGAGGGAGGAAGCGCATGACCGGATCCCCGTTCCGCTGGAGCGACGCCTCGGTGCGGCGCGCGCTGGGCCTCCCCGGCGGGGACCCCGCGCGCCTCTACGAGGACATCTCCACCGACACCCGGACCCTCGGGCCCGGCGACGTCTTCGTCGCCCTGGAAGGAGCCCGCTTCGACGGCCACGCCTTCGTCGGGCGGGCCGTGGCGCGGGGTTGCCGGGCGGTGGTCGCGCACCGCGAGCCCGGGGACCGTGCCGTACCCGTCTACCGGGTCCCCGACACGCTCACGGCCCTCGGCGACCTCGCGCTGCACCGGCGGGACCGGGCGAACGTCCCCGTGGTCGGAATCACCGGCTCCTCGGGCAAGACGACCGTCAAGGACATGACGGTGCGCGCCCTCTCGAAGAGCTACGACGTGCACGGCACGAGGGGCAACGAGAACAACCGGGTGGGCGTTCCCCTCACGATCCTGTCGATGCCGGAGCTCACCACCGCGCTGGTGCTGGAGATGGGGACCAGCGAACCCGGCGAGATCGCGGAACTGGCGCGGATCGCGCGCCCGACGATCGGTGTGGTCACGACCGTCTCGGAGGCGCACACCGAGCGGCTGAAGGACCTGCGCGGCGTGCTCGCCGAAAAGCTCGACCTGATCCGCGCGCTCGGCCCGGCGGACACGGCCATCGTTGGCGACGAGCCGGAGGAGCTGGCCGGCGAGGCCCGTGCGCTCCGCCCCGACGTCGCGGTCTGCGGCTGGACGCCCCAGGCGGATCGCGCGCTGCGGCCCGATGCGGCGTACGGGAACGAGGACGGCACCTACGGCTTCGGCTGGCGCGGGCATCCCGTCAGGCTCCGGGTCCCGGGCATGCACAACGTGAACAACGCGCTGCTGGCGCTCGCCGTCGCCCACACGCTCGGGGTTCCCCCCGAACAGGCCGCCGCGGGCATCTCGGCCGTGTGGCCGGGCGCCTTGCGCGGAGAGGTCCGCACGCTGGGCGGGCTGACGCTCCTGGTCGACTGCTACAACGCCAACCCGGCGGGGGTCAGGGCCGCCGCCCTGTCCCTGTCGATGATAGGCGGCGAGGGCCGCTGGGTCGTCGTGCTCGGCACGATGCTGGAGCTCGGCGAGCGGTCCGCTGAGATCCACCGGGACACGCTCGCGGCGATCCTGCAGCTCGACCTGGACCTGTACGTCCTGACCGGCGCCTTCGCGCGGGCCGCAAGGGACTTCGCGGACGACAGGATCGCGGTGGCGGAGGAGCTGGCGGAACTGGCCTGGCGGCTGCCCCGCATGGTCGGCCCGGGCGACAAGGTGCTGCTCAAGGCGTCGCGCGGCATCCGTCTCGAACGGGTCATCCCGGCGCTCGAGCACCGCTTCGGAAGGGCGAGGGTCTGATGCTCCACCACCTGCTCCCCCGCCTCGAAGACCTCCACATCGTCTTCAACCTCTTCAACTACATCACCGTGCGCTCGGCCGGGGCGATGGCGACCTCGCTGGTGCTCACGCTGTTGCTGGGCCGCCGGGTCATCGTCGGGCTCAAGGGTCGCGGCATCGTGGACGTCCCCGGCAGGAACGGGTACGGCGACGGGAGCCGGGGCGGCGTCAAGGCCAACATGGGCGGGCTCCTCATCGTCTCGGTGGCCACCCTTGCGACGCTGCTCTGGGCCGAGCTGGCGAACAGCTACACGGTCATCGCCCTGGTGGTCATGCTGTGGATGGGGTCGCTGGGCTTCCTGGACGACTACCTCAAGGTGGTGCGCCGCACCCCGAGGGGCCTGGTGGAGCGCTACAAGTGGGCCGGGTCGATCGGGCTCGGGCTGGCGCTGGGACTGTTTCTGGTGCTCGGGGCCCCCGAGTCGGCGGTGGGCGCCACGACCACGAACCTGCCCCTCTTCGACGAGTGGCAGCTGGTCTTCACGGCGCCGGCCTACCTGTTGTGGGTCACGGTGGTGATCAACGGCGCCACCCACTCGGTCAACATGACCGACGGCCTCGACGGCCTCGCGCCCGGGCTCGCCGCGATCGCCACGGGCACGTTCGGCGTCTTCGCCTACGTGATCGGGCGCGTGGACACCTCGGCGTACCTGGGACTGTTCTACCTGCCGGGCGCCGGGGAGCTGGCCGTCTTCGCCGCCGCGATCACGGGAGCCGCGCTGGGGTTCCTGTGGTTCAACGCGCAACCCGCCCAGGTCATCATGGGCGACACGGGGTCGCTGGCCCTCGGCGGGGCGCTCGGCGCCATGGCCGTGCTTCTCAAGGCGGAGCTGCTGCTCTTCACCGTCGGCGGCGTATTCGTGGCCGAGGCGGCCTCGGTGATCATCCAGCGGGAGTACTTCAAGTACACGAAACGGCGCTACGGCGAAGGCCGGCGCGTCTTCAGATGTGCCCCCATCCACCACCACTTCCAGATGGCCGGGTGGAAGGACGAGCAGGTCGTGGTCCGGTTCTGGATCCTGGGAATCCTCTGCGCGATGGTCGGCTTCGCCACGCTCAAGCTCCGATGAGGGAGCAGCGCGTGCCGTCCTCCGCCGTCCCCGGATCCGGGAGCGAAAGGGAGTGAGGGAAGAAAGAGAACGAGAACAGGTCGCCGTGATCGGGTTGGGCGCCAGCGGAGACGCCGCGGCCCGGCTGGCCCTTCGGAAAGGATCGAAAGTTCATGTCACGGATACGAGCAGCGAGGACGCGGTTGCAGCTCGTGGAGCCGTCCTCCGGGACCTCGGCGCCGAGGTCCGGCTGGGCGGACACGACGTCGGGAGAATCGCCTCGGCGGACACCGTCGTCGTCAGTCCGGGAATCCCGCCCGGCGCGCCGGTGCTCGCCGCCCTTCGCGCACGGGGTGTCGCTTGGGTATCGGAGCCTGAGTTCGCCTGCCGGTTCATCGAGGGTCCACTGACGATCGTGACCGGCACGAACGGGAAGACGACCACCGCGGCGCTCTGCGCCCACCTCCTGCGCGAGGCGGGCGTGGACGTGGCTCTCGGGGGGAACATCGGGGGCGGCCTGGGGCCTCCCGCGTCGACCCTCGCGGCCGCGCACCCCGCGGCGGACCGCATCGTGCTGGAGCTGTCGTCGTTCCAGCTGGCGGACATCCGGGACCTGACGCCCGACGTGGGCGTCATGACGAACCTGGGCGCGGACCACATGGACCGCTACGCCACGGTGGCCGAATACCACCGCGACAAGCGCCGCCTCTTCGAAGCGGGTGACGAGAACACCACGTGGGTGGTCAACGGCGACGACCCCGCCGTCCTGGCGATGGCCGAGGGCGTGCCGGGAACCCGTCTCGCCTTCTCGCTGGAGACGGCCCCGTCGCCGGGGGCGTATCTCTCGGGCGGCGACCTGGTGCTGGACGCGGGGGGCTCGGACGGCGCGGCGGACCCACCGCGACCGCGCCGGGTCGGGGCCGCCTCGGACGTGCGGCTCCTGGGGCGCCACAACCTGGCGAATGCGCTGGCCGCACTCCTCGCCGCGACCGCCTCGGGCGCCTCTCCCGGGTCGGTGCGGGGGGCGCTGCGGTCGTTCGCACCGCTTCCCCACCGGCTCGAACCGGTCGGGACCTTCCGGGGGACGCGCTGGGTGAACGACTCGAAGGCGACCAACGCGGCCGCCGCGGCGAGCGCGCTCGCCAGCGTGGACGGCCCGGTGGTGCTCCTGCTGGGCGGCAGCGACGGGGGGCAGGACTTCGGCGGCCTCGTCCCGGCGATGCGGGGGAAGGTGCGGGCCGTGGTGGCCTACGGAGCCGCGGGCGCGAGGGCCGCGGCGGAGGTGGCGGAGGCGGCCGGGAGCGACATCGCGGTGCAGCGGGTCGGCGGCCGCTTCCGGGAGGTGGTCGCCGCGGCCCGCGCGGCGGCGAGGCCGGGCGACACCGTGCTGCTCGCGCCGGCGTGTTCCAGCTTCGACATGTTCGCGAACTACCAGGTCCGGGGGGACGCCTTCCGGGCCCTGGCCCCGGATGTCCCCCGGTGACGGGGGGGCGGCGGTTCCCGCGTGGCGGCCCGGGCGGGCGCCACCCGTGGCGTGCGGGAGGCTCGGTGGCGTGGGCCCTCGACGTGGCCCCGAAGACGCGGCCCTCGCTCCCCGTCTCCGGACTCGGCCGGGGCTGGGAGCCGGCCGTCATCGTCGGGCTCGTCGGCGTCCTGCTCCTCTTCGGCCTCCTCACCCTTCACGGCGCGAGTTCGGTCATGGCGCAGCGGAGCGATCTCCCGCACTACCACTACGTCGCCCGGCAGGCGACCGGAGTTGCCCTGGGCATCGTGGCCATGCTGGTCTGCGCGCGTGTTCCCACGGTGTGGTGGCGGCGCTTCGCTCCCCACATGATGCTCGTCTCCGTGGCCCTGCTCGTCGTCGTCATTCTCCCCTTCACGCACGCGATCGCGCCGGAGGTGAACGGGGCGCGCAGGTGGCTCAGGGTGGGGTTGACCCTGCAACCGTCGGATCTGGCCAAGCTTGCGGCGGTGGTCTGGACGGCTGCGCTGCTGGTGCGCAAGCGGGAACACCTGCGGAACCTGCTGCGGGGACTGGCCCCGTTCCTGGTGGGGTGGGCCTGCATCGTCCTGCCGATCGCCCTGGAACCGGACTTCTCGACCGCGTGCCTGATCGCGGCCACCGGGGTGATCGTCATCTTCGTCGGCGGGGCCCGCATCGGCCACTTCATTCTGCTCGGCCTGGTCCTCCTGCCGTTGGCGGCGCCCGTGCTGGTCTCGGGATACCGCGCGGCCCGGTGGGAGTCCCTCTTCCTCGACCCGGGGGTCCCCGCCGCCGGTTCGGCCTTCCAGAGCTACCAGAGCCTCGTGGCCATCGGCTCGGGCGGCGTCACCGGGGTCGGCTTCGGAGAGGGACGCCAGAAGTTCGGGTTCCTGCCCGAGGCCCACAACGACTTCATCTTCGCGATGATCGGAGAGGAGTGGGGGTTCGCCGGGTCGCTGGTCGTCATCCTGTGCTTCCTGACCCTCGTCTTCATGGGGTTCCGGGTGGCGCGCCAGGCCCGCGACCTCTTCGGCGAGCTCCTCGCGGTCGGCGTCGCTTCACTGATCGGCCTGCAGGCGTTCCTCCACATCGGAGTGGGTCTGGGGGTCCTTCCAGCGACGGGCCTGTCCCTGCCGTTCATCTCGTTCGGGCGCACGAACCTGGTGGTGATGCTCGCCGCCGTGGGCATGCTGCTGGCCATTGCGCGCGAGGCCCCGGACGACCATCCGGATCGTTCCGACGACGCCTGGGAGAACCTGGTGCTCGCACACGACGGGGGGCGGGGATGATGGTGGTGTTTTCCGGAGGGGGCACCGCCGGGCACTTCCATCCGGCCCGCAACATCGCGGAGGCGCTCAAGGGCGAAGTGCCGGGCGTGCAACCCTACTTCGTGGGGACGGAAGGGCGCGTCGAAGCCGCGGAGTTGCCGGGCCTCGGCCATCCGTACCGGCTGCTCCCGGTGGAGGGGCTGCGGAGCCCGCCGGGGGCGCGCCGCGGTTCCGGCGGCGTCGCGAGGCTGCCCGGCTTCGTGTCGGCGGCCGCCGCGAATGCGCGGGCCCTGTGGCTCATGGCCCGGGCCGTGGCCCGCCTGGTGCCGGACTTTCGCAGACGCGGGGCGGCCGGGGTGGTGGTCACCGGGGGCTACGTCTCGGCGCCCGCCGGGATCGCCGGGTGGCTGCTGGGACTTCCGGTCGTGGTGCAGGAGCAGAACCGCAACCCGGGCAGGACCACCCGGCTCGTGGCCCGCTGGGCCCGCCAGATTCACCTCGCCCATCCGGAGGCGACCGCGGGCCTCCCCGGTCGCGCCCGCCGGCGGGTCGTCCACTCCGGCAACCCCATCCGTCCCCTCCCGCCGGCGGAGGAGCGGGACCGCGAAACCGCCCGCCGGGCGCTCGGCCTGCCCGTTTCCGGTTCGGTGATCCTGGTGGTGGGCGGCAGCCAGGGGGCCCGCAAGATGAACTTGGCGACGAACCAGATTCTGCAAGACGACATGCCGAACGAACGGGAATTCGTCTTGTGGGTGACCGGGCGGGCCCACTTCGCCGCCGCCGAAGCGGCGCTGGCCGGCCGGACGCGCGACCGGTTCGCGATCGTCCCCTACCTGGAGCCCGAGAGGATGTACCGGGCGCTGGCCGCGGCCGACCTGGCGGTCTCGCGCGCCGGAGCGATGGCCACCTCGGAGTTCCTGGCCTGGGGTCTCCCGGCGATCCTGGTCCCCCTCCCCACCGCCGCCGCCGACCACCAGACCGCGAACGCACGCGCCCTGGAGGAGGCGGGCGCGGCGGTGCACCTCCCCGAACGGGACCCCTTCGGCGCCGAACTGCGGGGCGCGCGGCTCTGGAGAGAGGTGCGGCGTCTCCTCGACACCCCCGGCCTCCTTTCCGCGATGTCGGAGGCGGCCCGGTCGCGCGCGCGGCCCGACGCCGCCCGCGATGTCGCCGCCGCCATCGCCGATCTGCTCCGCCGCCACGCCGCGGAGGCGCCGTCATGAGCGCCGCCGCCGGTCTCCGGGCCCTCGCCGCACGCGGTCCGGTGCACTTCGTGGGCGTATCCGGCGCCGGGATGTCGCCGCTGGCCGAGCTCGTGCTCGTCGGCGGAGGCACGGTATCCGGGTGCGATCTGGCGGCCGGACCCGCCCTCGCCCGGCTCACCCGCCTCGGCATGGAGTTCAGCGAAGGCCACGACCCGGCCCACGTCGACGGCGCCGCGGCGGTGGTCGTCACCTCGGCGGTGCCTTCCGGCCACCCCGAGCTGGCGGCGGCGCGGGCGCAGGGCATCCCCGTCATCAAGCGGGCCCGGGCACTGGGCGAGTGGGTGGCCGGGGGACGCGTGGTCGGCGTGGCCGGAACCCACGGCAAGACGACCACGACCGCCATGGCCACGCACGTCCTGGAGCATGCGGGCCTGGACCCGAACGGGGTGGTCGGGGGCGAGGTGGCGGGCTGGGGAGGGAACCTTCGGGCCGGCGGGTCGGACGTCTTCGTGGTCGAGGCCGACGAGTACGACCGCTCCTTCCACGAACTGGCGCCCGAGGTGGCGGTCGTAACGAACGTGGAGGCCGACCACCTCGACACCTACGGCGACCTGGACGGGGTGCGCGACTCCTTCTCGGAGTTCCTGGAAGGGCTCGATGCCAGGGGAACGCTGTGGATCTGCGGCGACGACCCCGGGGCCGCGCGGCTGGGCGTCCGGGCCGGGGACCGCCTGCGGAGCTACGGAACGGCGGCGGGTGCCTGCCTGCGCGCGACCCGGGTGCGCGTCGGCCCGTCCGGGAGCGCCTTTTCGGTGACCGAGGACGGCGCCCGCGCGGGTGACTTCGCCGTGCGGGTCCCGGGTCGCCACAACGTGCTGAACGCGCTGGCGGCGGTGGGGGTGGGGCGGTCCTTCGGTGCGGGGTGGGACGACATCCGCGCCGGCCTCGCGGCGTTCCGCGGCGTCGGGCGGCGCTACGAGGTGCTGGGGAGCGCGGCGGGGGTGCGGGTGGTCGACGACTACGCGCACCACCCCACCGAGATCGCGGCCACGCTGGCCGCCGCCCGCGGGGCCGACCCCGGGCGGCGTCTGGTGGCGGTCTTTCAGCCGCACCTCTTCACCCGCACCCGGGACTTCCACCGCGAATTCGGGCGAGCCCTGGGCGCGGCGGACGCGGTGTGGGTGACGGACGTGTACCCGGCCCGCGAACCGGCGCTTCCGGACGTCGACGGCGCGATGGTGGCCGGCGCCGTGCCGGCCCCGCCCGAACGCGTCACTTACCACGCGGAGTTCGCGACCCTGGCGGCGGCGGTCGCGGAAGGGCTCGTGCCCGGCGACCTCTGCGTGGTCATGGGGGCCGGTTCCATCGGCGACGCCGCCCGCGAAATCCTGGCGCTTCTGGAGCTTCGCGCCCGGGGCGGGGAGGAGGCGGCATGAGGCGTCCCCCCGTCAGCCGCCGTTTCGCCCTTCGCCGCCTGGCGCGCCGTGCCGGCATCCTGGCCGCGGTGGCCGCCGGCCTGTCGCTGGCCGCACCGGCCGGCCTCCACCTCGTCCGGCGGCTGCCCGTCTTCCACGTCGGGCGCGTGGAGGTCACGGGGATCGGCTACCTGACCCGGGACGGCGTGCGGGCCGCGGCCGGCGTGGACTCCACCACCTCGGTCTGGGAGAGCACGGCCCGGATGGCGGCACGTCTCCGGTCACACCCCATGATCACGGCGGCGAGGGTCGAGCGGGCGCTGCCGTCGACCCTGGTCGTCACCGTCGAGGAGGCCGTCCCGGTGGCGCTGGTCGCCCTGCCGCTGGTCGAGCCGGTGGACCGGAGCGGCAACCTGCTCCCGGTGGACCCCACCGCGCCCATGCTGGACCTGCCCGTCCTGCGCACCGTCACGCGGCACGCGGCGGTCTCGTGGGGCATGCGCATCCTGGCGCGCGACATGGGGTACCTGCTCGAGTCGGCTCCCGAGGTCTTCGCGATCGTCTCGGAGGCGAGCCTGGACGACCGCGAAGCGACCCTGATGCTCGGCGACGAGGGACTCACGGTCCGGTATCACCCCCCGATCTCCGAGCAGCGCGTGCGCGACGCCGTCGTCGCCCTCAACGACGCGCACGAGCGTTTTCCGGAGCGAGTCGCGCACGAGATCGACCTCCGCTTCGCGGACCAGGTGATCGTGAGGACCACGCCGGCGCCGCCACCGGCCGAACCGGCCGCGGAAACGGAGGTGGGAGGATGAAGTCGATGCTCGTGACCGGCCTGGACGTCGGTTCCACGTACACGCGCGCCGTCATCGGCGAATACGTGCGCGATTTCCACCGCCCCGAGATACGCGTGCTCGGCGTGGGCCGCACTCCCACCAACGGAGTTCGCAAGGACGCGGTCACCGACCTCGACGGGGCGACCGAGACGGTCCGCCGGGCCCTCCAGGAAGCCGAACTGATGGCGGGAATGCGCGTCGACCGGGTCTACGCGGGCATCTCCGGCGATCACATCGACGTGAACCGCTCCGTGGGGGTGGTGGCGGTCGCCACCGACGAGATCGTGCCGCGGGACGTGAGGCGGGTGCAGGCGGTGGCGCGGGCGGTGCCCGTGGTGCGGGACCGGGAACTGCTGCACGCCATTCCCCAGAACTACTTCGTCGACAACCAGGGAGGCATCAAGGACCCCATCGGCATGTCGGGCACCAGGCTGGAGACGGAACTCTTCCTGGTGACCGGTTGCTCGGCGGTTCTGGCCAACGTCGTGCGCGCCGTGGAGCGCGCCGGATACCGGGTGCAGGAGACGGTCCTGGAGCCGATCGCGGCGTCGCGCGCCGTGTTGGCCGAGGACGAGCGGGAACTGGGTGTGGCCATGGTGGACCTCGGCGGCGCCACCACCGGCTTCTCGGTTCACTACGAGGGCAGGATCCGGCACCTGGAGGTGCTGCCCTTCGGCGGGAACACCATCACCAGCGACCTGATCCGGGGGTTGTCGATCCCGTTCGCCGAGGCGCGCAGGATCAAGGAACTGCACGGATCCGCGCGGGCCCGCGCACTGAAGCCCGACGACATGATTCAGGTCCCCGGCACGAACGGGGGCAGTCGCAGGGTGGCCCGGGCCATGGTCGCGGGGCTCGTCGAAGAGCGGCTGCAGAGCATCTTCCGCGAGGTCGACAGAAGGCTCCATGACGTCTTTCCGCAGGTGTCGCTGGGCGCGGGGGTCGTGATCACGGGCGGGGTGGCGGTAACACCGGGAATCGTCGAGGTCGCCAGGCGGTGCCTCTCGGCCCCCGTGCGCATCGGGGCCCCGGGAGAGGGCCTTTCGGGGCTGCTGGACGTGGTCTCGGGTCCGGGTTTCGCAACGGCGGCCGGGCTGGCCCTGCACGGGGCGGACTGCTTCATGGACACCGGGCGCGGCGTTTCGACGCCGGCCTCCGGGGTGGTCACCAGGGTGGGCGCCTGGCTCAAGGAGTTCTTCTGATGCGGACATATCGATACGGAAACAGGCAGGACCACACCAACGGGACACGGGTCCCGAGCAAGGAGATGAGACGATGATTTTCGAACTCGACGAAGCCCCGCGGAACCGCGCGCTCATGCGCGTCATCGGAGTCGGGGGAGCCGGGGGCAACGCGGTCAACCGGATGATCGACGAGAAGCTGGAAGGCGTCGAGTTCATCTCGGCCAACACCGACGCCCAGGCCCTTGCCGCCTCGAAGGCACCGTGCACGATCCAGCTCGGCAAGCGCCTCACCCAGGGGCTGGGAGCGGGAGCCAGGCCGGGCATCGGCCGCCAGGCCATCGCCGAGGACGCCGACGAGGTTCGCGCCGCTCTCGAGGGGGCCGACCTCGTCTTCATCACGGCCGGCATGGGGGGCGGCACGGGGACCGGCGCCGCCCCCGTGATCGGCGAGATGGCGAGGGAGCTGGGGGCCCTAGTGATCGCCGTCGTGACCCGCCCGTTCCGCTTCGAGGGCAAGAAGCGGCTGCGCCAGGCCGAAGGGGGCCTCACCGAGCTGAGCCGCACCGTCGACACCATGATCGTGGTGCCGAACGAGCACCTGCTCTCCGTCGTGGGCAAGGGCACCGCCTTCCGGGACGCCCTCAAGAAGGCCGACGAGGTCCTTCTCCAGGCCACCCAGGGGATCAGCGACCTCATCCGCGTCAGCGGCGAGGTCAACGTCGACTTCGCCGATGTGCGCACGATCATGTCCTCCTGCGGCGCCGCACTCATGGGCACCGGGGTCGGCCGCGGCGAGAACCGCGCCCTCAAGGCGGCCCGCGACGCCGTCACCTCCCCTCTCCTGGACAACGTGTCGATCCACGGCGCCCAGGGAGTCCTCATCAACATCACCGGCGGCGCGGACCTCACCATCGACGAGGTGACCGGAATCTCGATGATGATCCAGGACGAGGTGGGCGACGACGCCGAGATCATCTTCGGCGCCGTTCACGATTCGTCGATGGACGGGGAGCTCAGGGTCACGCTCATCGCCACCGGCTTCGAGGAGGGCCAGGAGGCGGAGGAGTCCGAACCCGTCATCCAGCGGCGCTTCGGCGCCTTGCGGTCGCAGCAGGTGGGCGTGCGGGCCGCCGGAGCGGCGGGATCCCGAGGCGACGTGGTGCAGCCTCCGGCCATCGTGCGGCGCGAGGCGGTGGGCGGCGGCCGCCTGCCCCGGGCGGCGCTTGCAACGCCGGCGCCCTTCTACGGATCGAACCCGGGAGGCGGACGCGGGTCCGGGGACGACGGCCGCGCCCTGCTGGAGGCGGCCCGCCCGGCCACGGACGCGGTTCGCCCCTCGCGGTTGGCGGGGAGGAACGTGGCGCGCCCCTCCCTGGGTGGCGCCAACCGGGCGAAACCCGATGCGCTGGGCCCGAGGGAGCTGGAGCTGCCCACGTTCATACGGAGGATGGAAGCCTGAGAAACCGATCCCGCGGGAGAGGCCCGCGGCGACCCGGTGCGTTCGCGGCGGTCCTCGCCGTCGCGACCCCGGGCGCCTGCGACCGGGTCCGGGAGGCGGGCGAGCTGGATGCGGTGCATGCCCGGGCCCCGGAACGGCTCGAAGTGCGTCACATCTCCCCCGGGGTCACCTTCGGACGGATCCTGCGGGGGGCCGGACTCGACGCCGACGAATACGACAACCTTCTCCTCGCCTTCGACGAACAGGCGAATCCGAGACGGATCCGGTCCGGCGCGGAGGTCCGGATCCGCTGGCGCGGAAAGCCCGAACGCCTGGCGGCGGTGGAGGTCGGCCTGGACCGCGACCGCACCGTTCTCCTCGAGCGCGCCGGCGGCGGCTGGATGTCATCCGTTGTCAGGCTGCCCGTCACGACCGACACGATCCGCGCCACGGGCGAAATCGAGAGCAGCCTCTGGTCGGCCGTCGTGGACCTCGCCGAACTGCGGGAGATGCCGGAGACCGACCGCGACCGGCTCGTCGCAAGGCTCGACCGGGTCTTCCAGTGGCAGATCGACTTTTCGCGGCAGCTACGGGTCGGGGACACCTTCCGCTTCGCGTTCGAGCGGCAGAAGCGGCCCGACGGGAGCATGCGTTCGGGGCGGCTTCTGGCGGCCGAACTCGTCAACGACGGACGCCCTCTGCACGCCGTCTGGTTCGTACCGGACCGGGAGGAGCCGGGCGACTGGTTCGACCTGGAGGGACGGTCCGTGCGCCGCGCCTTCCTGAAGAAGCCGTTGCGGCTGGCCCATATCTCCTCGGGGTTCACGAACCGGCGTTTCCACCCTGTCCTGCGCACCTGGCGACCGCACCGGGGCGTCGACTACGCGGCGAGGCCGGGATCCCCGGTGGAGGCGACGGGGCGTGGTGTCGTGGCCCGCCGGGAGTGGAGCGACAGCTACGGGAGGGTGATCGACATCCGCCACGCCAACGGCTTTCTGACGCGCTACGCCCACCTGAGCGGATGGGCGGGGGGCACGGCGGTGGGGTCGAGCGTGGAGCAGGGGCAGCTGATCGGCTATGTGGGGATGACGGGAATGGCGACCGGCCCGCACCTCCACTACGAAATGCACCGAAGCGGTCGGCCGGTCAATCCGCTGGTGATCGACGTGCCCTCCGGCGAGCCGGTTCCGGAAGCCGCACGGGAGCGCTGGGAGCGGGAGAGGGACGAGCGCCTGGACATGTTGCCCGGTTTCGGGGGTATCGAGACATTGCGGGTGCGACGGGCGTCCGCCGGCGCGACCGACGGCGGTCGCTGAGAGGCACCGGCGGCCCGCACTTCCGGCGTTCACTCCCACCCTCCCATGTCCCTGGCAGCCGTCCTCCCACTTCTCCTCCTGGTCGTGCTCGGCGCATTCTGCGGCTGGGTCTACTGCCGGCGCGAGTTCGCGGTGCGTGGCCGGACCCTGCTTCTGGGCGCGCGGCTGGTTGCGCTGGCCGGGGTGCTGGCGCTGCTCTGGAACCCGGTCGTGCCGGCAGCGGCGGGTGGAACCCCGCCGTCCCGCTTCGTCATCCTGGACGCCAGCGCTTCCATGACCGCGCTCACCGCGGAGGGTGCCCCGCTCTGGGTGGAGGCGGTGGAGCGGGCCCGGACGCTGGCCCGCCGCGGCGCCCGCCTGCTGCTGGCCGGCACCACGGTTGCCGCGTGGGACCCGGACTCGCTCGACGCGGCGGTGCCGTCAGGGACCGAGTCGCTGCTCGCGGGCGCGGTCGGGATCGCGGCCGAGGCCGGCGCGCGGGAACTCACCCTGGTGACCGACCGCAGGGTGGGCGACCCCGTCGCGGCCACCGCGGTCGCGCGGCGTCTGGGCGTGAGCCTCACGGTCGACTCGCCCGCCGGCGCCGGCGAGAATCTGGGACTGGCCCGCCTCGTCCTTCCGGCCACGGCCGAGCCCGGCGGGACGCTCGGCGGATCGGTCGAGGTGGAGGGCTCGGCCGGCGTCGATTCGGTGACCGTGACCGTCTCGGTCGACGGCCGCCCGCACACCTCGCTGCGGCTGGCCGCTCCCGCGGCGGGGGGCGTGACCGCGGCAAGGTTCTCGCTGGGCGCCGCGGAGGCGCTCGGCGCGGGACCGCACCGGGTAACCGCGCGGCTCGACCACCCGGATGCCTTTCCCCACGACGACGAGCGCACGGCGGTGGTGCGGGTCGACCCGGAGGAGACCGGCGTGCTTCTCGTCTCGTTCGCTCCGGACTGGGAACCCCGCTTCCTGCTGCCCGTCCTGGACCAGGTCACCGGACTGCCGGTGCGGGGCTTTCTGCGCACGGGACCCGACCGCTTCCACCCCATGGCCGCCCCGGCCGCGCTCCGCCCCGAGCCGGTCGACACGGCGACCCTCGCCCGCCTGCTGCGGCGTGCCGGGATGGTGGCGGCGCTGGGCGTGGACGCCGCCGCCCTGGACCTCCTCGAGGGAGCGACGGCGCGGACGCGGAGGCTGCTCCTCTTCCCGCGTGACGGGGCCGGGGCGGCGGCGGGGGGCGTCGCCGCGGCCGATCCGCTGCCCGGGCAGTGGTACCTCGACGAGGCCCCGCCATCGCCGATCGCGGGCGAGGCGGGCCGGTTCGTCGCCGGTGGGCTGCCGCCCCTTTCCGACATCCTTCCGGTCGTCGACGGCGGTGGCGGAGTGGCGCTCGCCGTCCGGCTCGGCGGCGCCGGGGACCCCGAGGCCGCGCTGGTGCTGCGGCAGGAGGGCCGACGCCGGACGGCGACGGTGCTGGCCCGCGGTTTCTGGCGCTGGGCGTTCCGCGACGGCGCCCCCCGCGAACACTACCGGAGGCTGTGGGCGGCCGTCGGCGGCTGGCTCATGGCCGACGAGCCGCCGCCGGCGGGTCCGGGGGTCGGACCGGTCCGGGCGGTCGCCCCGCGGGGCGTTCCCGTGCGCTGGCGCGGCCCCGGCCACGAGGGGGAGGAAGTCACGCTGACGGTCACGGATGCGGCCGGCGCCACGGTCCTGGATTCCGCCGTATGGGTGCCGCCGGGCGGTTTCTTCGCGACCCCGCCGCTTCCCCCCGGGCGCTACGCGTACACGGCGGCCGCCGCGGACACCGCCACCGGCGAATTCGAGGTGGAGTCGTTCACGGGCGAGATGCTGCGGCGCGCGGTCGACCCCGCCGAACTGACCGTGCGCGCGGGCCCGGCGGGCGCTTCGCCGGAGGGCGGCCGGCCGCTCCGCACCTCGCCGCTGCCCTATCTCGCGATCCTGGCGGCGCTGTGCTCGGAGTGGGTGGGACGGCGGCGGGCGGGACTGCGTTGACGCCGCGGCTCTGGAGGCGCGCCCTCGCGCGGGCGGTTCCCCGGGTCTTCCATCGGATCGACGCGGAGGCGCTGGAGGATCTGGAGGAGCGCCTGATCATGTCCGACTTCGGGGTGGAGGCGAGCATGCGCCTGGTGGAGGCCGTCCGCGAGGCGGCCCGCGACGGCGGGGTGGGCGACCGGGAGGCCCTGCGGGGCGTTCTCGCAGGAGCGATTCGGGCGGTCTTCGCGGACGACGCCGAAGAGGGGCTGGCCGTGGCCGCCGGTGCGCCGACCGTGTATCTGGTGGTGGGCGTCAACGGGGTGGGGAAGACGACGACGGTCGGGAAGATGGCGCACCGGCTGGTGGCGGAGGGGAAGAGCGTGATCGTGGCCGCGGCCGACACCTACCGCGCGGGTGCGATCCGGCAGCTCGAGCGCTGGACGGAGAGGGCGGGGGCCGGGTTCGTGAGGGGGCAGCCGGGCGGGGATCCCGCGGCGGTGGCCTACGATGCGCTCGGCGCGGCGCTGGCCCGCGGCAGCGACGTGGTGCTGGTCGACACCGCGGGGCGGCTCCACACGCACAAGGGCCTCATGGAGCAGCTCGCCAAGGTGGAACGGGTGATACGCGCGCGGCAGGAGGGCGCTCCCCACGAAACCCTGCTGGTCCTCGACGCCACGGTGGGGCAGAACGGTCTGGTGCAGGCGCGTGAATTCTCGAAGTTCGTGACCGTGACCGGGATCGTGGTCGCCAAGATGGATTCGACGGCCCGGGGCGGGATCGTGGTGGCGCTGCGCGAGGAGCTGGGGATTCCGGTGCGCCTGGTCGGAGTGGGGGAAGCGCTCACCGATCTCGAGCCCTTCGATCCGGACGACTTCGTCCAGGGGGTGCTGGACGCACCGTGAGCCTCACTCCCCTGGACAAGCCCGTCCAGTTCCTGAAGGGCGTCGGTCCCCGCCGGGCGGAGTCGCTGGCCCGCATGGGCATCCTGACCGCGCGCGACCTGCTCTACCACGTGCCCCGCCGCTACGACGACGCCTCGACGATCACGCCGCTCTCGCGGGTCGAGGTGGGCATGGACGTGACCGCCGTGGGCGTCGTGCGCAACAAGGGGGTCGTCCCCACGCGGTCGGGGCTGCGCATCTTCCAGGCTGTGATCAGGGACGACACCGGGATCATCACCTGCGCGTGGCCGGGACAGCCCTGGCTCGACCGGACGCTGCGGGTGGGGGACCGGATCCTGGTCACCGGTCCCGTGAAGTTCTTCCACGGCCGCCAGATCCAGCCGCGCGAGCACACGCTCCTCGCGAGGGCGCCGGCCGAACGCCGTACCCATACGGCCATATCCGACAACCCTACGGCCACATCCACCCCCGACCCGGCCCCGCACGGCACGATCTTCGTGTCCTATCCCGCGTCCGAGCACGTTCCCCAGTGGATCTTCCGGCGCCTCGTCGCACAGAATCTCGGCTGGCTGCTGCGGCAGGTCCGCGGCGACGAATACCTTCCGGCGGCCGCCCGCGACGCCCTCGGCCTCCCGGAACTCTCCGCCGCGCTCGACACCCTCCACCGCCCCGCCTCCGTCGACCACGCCGACGCCGCCAGACGCCGCCTCGCCTTCGACGAACTCTTCCTGCTCCAGCTCCTGCAGGCGCGGGTTCGCCACCGCGCGACGCGGGAGCGCCCCGGGATCGTCTTCGAGCGTTCCAACCGCCTCATCCGGGCGCTGCACGACAGCCTGCCGTTCACGCTCACCGGGGCGCAGGTGCGGGTGCTGCGCGAGATCTACGCCGACATGGCCTCGCCCCGCCGCATGAACCGGATGCTGCAGGGCGATGTCGGGTCGGGGAAGACTCCGGTGGCGCTCTTCGCGATGCTGCTGGCCGTGGAGGGCGGCTACCAGGCCGCGCTGATGGCGCCGACCGAGATCCTCGCCGAGCAGCACGCCCGGCGCATCCGCGAGTTCCTGGCGGGGCTGCCCGTGGGCGTGGAACTCCTGGTGGGCTCGGCCACGGGACGGCGCCGCGCGGAGGCGCGGGCGCGGGTGGCCGGCGGCGAGGCCCGCCTGGCCGTGGGAACCCACGCGCTGATCCAGGAGGACGTGGAGTTCGCCGCCCTGGGCCTGGCGGTGATCGACGAGCAGCAGCGCTTCGGCGTGCGGCAGCGTCTGGCCCTCGCCGAGCGCGATCCCGCCCCCGACGTGCTGGTGATGTCGGCCACGCCGATCCCGCGCTCGCTGGCCATGGCCCTGCACGGCGACCTCGACCTGTCCGTGCTGGACGAGCTGCCCCCCGGCCGGCGCCCCGTCACCACCCGGCTGGCCGGTCCCGGGGACAGGGCGGAGGTGTTCCGGGAGGTGGCGGACCGTCTCGCCCGGGGGGAGCAGGCGTACGTGGTCTACCCGGTCATCGAGGAGTCGGAGGAGGCGCGGCTGCGCTCCGCCGAGACCGAGTACGAGCGGCTGCGGGACGAGGACTTCGCGGGCCACGAGGTGGCGCTCCTGCACGGGCGCGTGGCCGCCGACGAGAAGGACCGCATCATGCGCGCCTTCCTGGCGGGCGAGATCCGGGCGCTCGTGGCCACGACGGTGATCGAGGTGGGGATCGACGTACCGGGGGCGACGGTCATGGTGATCGAGAACGCCGAGCGCTTCGGGCTCTCCCAGCTGCACCAGCTGCGGGGCAGGGTGGGGCGGGGGGACCGGGGGGGGCTCTGCGTGGTCATCTCGGACGGTGCCGCCGGGAGCGAGCGGCTGCGCGTCTTCGCCCGCACCGCGGACGGCTTCGAGATCGCGGCGGCGGACCTCAGGATCCGGGGGCAGGGGGACTTCTTCGGCGCGGAGCAGCACGGCCACCGCACCGGCCTCCGCTTCGCCGACATCCTCGCGCACGGGGACCTGGTGGGGCCGGCCCGCGACCGCGCCCGGAGCCTGGTCGACGCCGACCCCGAGCTGGGCCGCGACGAGAACGCGCTGGTCCGCCGGCTGCTCGAGCAACGCTACGGGGACCGGGCCGGGCTGTTCGGGGTGGGGTGAGGGGGGTTGACAAGCTCCACCCGTTGGGGAGACTGCTTTCGGCTACACCACGGAGGAGAGGAAGATGTCGAGCAAAATGGGGTGGCTCAAGGACTGAGTGGAGCGCACCCATCGTCGCCATGATCGCGGATTTCTTCGGCAAGATCAAGCAACCCGGCACCCCGGACGGCGGCTGGGCGGTCATGCTCCGACCGCTGCCTTCGCCAGAGAGGCGCTTGAGCTTGACGCGTGCGTCGTCCTTGGCCTGTCCCATTCCGACATGCTCGCGTCCCGGGTTTTGCCGCGGCGACGGGCGGGCGCCTGATCACAGCGAAAGCGGGACCGCCGAGTCGACGAAGCGGGGGGCGCCGCTGGACAGGCGGTCGGGGGGCGGCGGTGGTGCCGTCGGCGAAGAGGTCGTCGGACATGGTGAAATCTCCTGAAATGCAAGTGTCGCAATGGGTTTTCCGAGGGCGTGGCATGCCCGCCTGCTATATCGTGGGGAATCGCGATGCCGGGATTGCCCGGACCCCCGGTCAAACCGCAACGCCCGC
>JAPPGI010000143.1 GCA_028874985.1 Gemmatimonadota bacterium
GGAGTGTGCCATTTTCAATGCCCGAAAGTGTGCCGTTTTCGATGCCCATTGACATGGCGATCTGGGTTAGCGTGGTAGTGGGACCTCTTCTCGACATTCTCATCTCCTTGGATGTCGGGTAGTGTGGGGCAGCCTCAGATCCGAAGGTCTGCGGCGTCTGGTTAGTTTTCAAGTGGACTCCGACGGTTTCGAAAGCCGTCGGCGATCTGGGTTCGGATCGTGGCGAGCACGAACGCGGCGTGCAGCCGCTGGGATCCCGGATGCCTCGTTTGCCGGAACATGCTTCAAGCTGGGCCTACGCAAACTTCGCTCGTGAAGGGCGGAGGCGGCGTGGAACTCCCGCCATTCCAACCCGGTTTTCCCGCTTTCGCCGCACGGTCCAGCAGGGTCCAGTACACCAGCAGGAAACGCAGATCGTGCAGTCCCAGTTAGACTTAGACGACTTCCTGTCGGTATTCAGACCTCATTTGCTCCGCCCGTCCGGCGGGATTGCTTGCGGGGAGCGTTGGCGTCTGGGAGCGGTTCCTCGATTCCGCCGGTGCCCATCAGGCTGTCCCAGTGGTGCTCCGGCACCACCGGACCGACGATGTCGCCGACGACGGTAACCGTGCCCTTCAGCTCCGACTGCGGGTACTTCGATTCGGCTTGGCTGGGGGGCCACAGTTCGGCCACGGGGCGGCCCCGCTTGAGAATCACGATGCGTTCGCCGGTCTCCCGCACGCGGTCGAGGATCGCCAGGCAGCGGGCCTTGAAGTAGGATGCGTTGATGGTCTCCATATGACTAGTCTCGGTGACCGGTCACATCGTGTCAAGTCTGCCGCATCTGCCCCGCGAATGCGACTGTCGTGGCACGCAAGGCGGTGTACGGTACCGTGCTCCCTGTCGTATTTTGGTTGGGATGCGGTTCCAGGATGCCGTACGACGCAACGGAAAGGTAGACAGGGCCGAAGATGGCCGGCAGACAAACCGACAGCGGAGCCACGACCGGCTACGAGGCCGAGTTGTGGGCGATGGCCGACCGCCACCCGGTTGGGGGTGGGCGATGATCTACACGGCGCGGGAGATTCTCGACCGTATCGAGCTCGGCGAGGACAGCCGCTGGGAGTTCAAGCAGGTTGAATTCGCGGGAACCAAGCTGAAGAGCCCGAAGCGCGCCGTCCTCGCGGATGAGATCGCCGCGTTCGCGAATTCACGGGGTGGGGCGGTGCTTTGCGGCGTGACTGATGACGGGCAAGTGCAGAGCTTGACGAGGGGTCAGCTTGCGGCCTTGGACAACGTGCTGGCGGAGGTAGGCACGAACTCCATCAAACCGCCGGTGCCGATACAGACGCATCACATGCGGCTGCCGGATGGGGGGGCGGTGCTGGTGGTGGACGTGCCCAAAGGGGATGCGCACCATCGTGGCCCCGGCGGGAGCTTCATGCGCGTAGGCGGCACGAAGCGCAGGATGTCTACCGATGAGCAGCTCCGGCTGGCGCAGCGGCCAGGCCAGGCCCGCTACCTGTGGTTCGACGAGCAGATCGTCCTTGGAACAGGGTATGAGACACTCAGCGAGCGTCTCTGGGAGCCGCTGCTGAGCGTGACGGGGGCTGCGGATCCTCGCGCGGGCCTGACGAGGCTCCGCCTGCTCGCGGAGGACGACAACCGTGTGCTCAGGGCCACCGTGGCGGGCGTGCTGCTGTGTGCGCGGGAGCCGCAGGAGTGGCTGCGGCACGCGATGATCGTGGCCACGCACTATCGGGGCGAGGATCGCGCCTCCGCCCAGTTGGACGCACAGGAGATCGGCGGGCCCCTGCAGCGCCAGATCGCCGAGGCGGTGCATTTCGTGGTGCGCAACATGCGTGTTGCCGCGCGCAAGACGCCGATGCGGGTCGACATGCCGCAGTACAGCGTGAAAGCGGTCTTCGAGGCGGTGGTCAACGCCGTGGCGCACCGGGACTACTCCATCGCCTCGCAGCGGATCCGGCTGGCCATGTTCAGGGACCGCTTGGAGATCGACTCTCCCGGTGCTCTGCCGAACAACATGACCATCGACGGCATGGACGCCGGCCAGGCCACCCGAAACGAGGTCATCGCGTCCGTGTTCGGCCGCATCCCCGTAGGCGAGGTGCCCGGGTCCGACCACCGACGGTATCTGATGGAGCGCCGCGGGGACGGGGTCTCGATCATCAAGAGAGGGACCCGAAGCCTGGCCGGCGTGTCCCCGCGGTACGCGCTCGTGGGCGGATCGAGCCTGTTTCTCAGCATCCCGGCCGCCCGTCTCGAGCTGACGCCCGCCCGGTCGGGGGTCACGGTGCATTCCCAGGGAACCCCGTTGATGGACGTCGAAGTGTTGGCCCTGTTCCCGAACAACACATGGCGGCGGGCAACCACCGACGAGGCCGGCCGGGCCACTCTGAACCTCTACACGACGCACCTGCCGATGACCGTCTACGCCGCGGTCCTGGGCTATTGCGCGGGGATAGCGCGCGGGTGGAGACCGGATCGGGAGGGTCTGGCACTGGAGCTGAGTCCGCTGTCCGGCGGTGGCGGAGCGATCTTCGCCGAGGGATCAGGCCACCTGCCGGGCCTGGACGGCAGCATGAACCCCGTGCGCGACAGCTCCGACCGGACCTATCTGTACGCGGCCAACATCGCCATTGACGAGGGACGCCGGCAGCCGGTGCCATTTCGACTGGGGAAGCCGCTCCGCCTCACGGACTCCTTCGGGACGGACCTGTCGGCGGTGATCGTCGACGTCTCCGGCAAGTCGGCGCTGGTGGAGTACCGCCCGCACTCCGGTCGCGGCAGGGGCGCCCAGGACAGGGCTAGAGATGGCCGGCAGACAAGCTGACAGCGGAGCCACGACCGGCTACGAGGCCGAGTTGTGGGCGATGGCCGACGCGCTTCGCGGCTCCATGGATGCCGCCGAGTACAAGCACGTCGTGCTCGGGCTCATCTTCCTCAAGT
Source organism: Gemmatimonadota bacterium (assembly GCA_028874985.1). GTDB lineage: Bacteria > Gemmatimonadota > Gemmatimonadetes > Longimicrobiales > Gaopeijiaceae > Bin94. The sequence goes on from JAPPGI010000143.1 coordinate 2,950, forward strand.
ACATCTCGGACGCCTTCGAGGAGCGCCGCGCGGCGGTGCTGGCCGAGTGGGGGGAAGTGGGTGCCGAGGGGGGTGGTGGACCTCTACACGACCGATCTGCCCATGACGGTGTTCTGCGCGGCCCGAGGGCACGCCGCCCGCCTTGTCCGGCAGTGGCTTCCGGATGCCGGTGGACTTGCCCTGGAACTGGATCGGCGTTCCGGCGGAGGAAGCGCCGTCTTCCCCGACGGCACCGGTGTCCTGCCCGGCGTTTCCGGCCGGTTGACAATCAGTTGCGACGAGCAGGATCGGTGCCATCTGGAAGCCTGGAATCTCACCATCGATCAAGGACGCCTTCAGCCCGTCCGATTCGTACCGGGCCGGGAGCTTCGGCTGACAGACCCCGACGGCCGCGCGCTCTTCGTGCGGCTCGTCGGAATGGTCGGGCGCTCGGTGCTGGTGGAGTATCGGAAGCCGGGAGCCGGAGAGTGAACGCGGAGTTTGATTCGATGGCCATCGATCCCGACGACTTGGTGTAGCGTGTCCAAGGAACCCGTGACTGCGCGTGGCGTCGATTCGCCCAGAGGGATGCTGGAGGGCTTCGCGGCACGTCTCCATCGCTTCGTCGTCTACTCACGCGTCCGTGGAACTCACGTCGATAACAATCACCCTGATCTTGTGGCGGTACGGACCACGGAGGTGCTCCTCGAGACGGGCACGCAGCTCCTCGGGGGTCTTGGGACGCCGCCCGCTGGGCGGCACCGGGGTCTTGTCTTCCCCGAACCACAGCACGAGGAAGATCCCGAAGCCGGAGGACTCGGGAGCGGTTGCGTACTTCGGCACGAGTTGATTCGCAACGGCCCTCCAGAGCTTCGAGTTGTAGTCCTTCTTGATTTCGACAGGGATTGCGTGGCCGTCGAAGAAGACCCGGATGTCCGATCTGTTGCCTCGCGTGTAGTCCGCTTCGCGCTGGGCGTCCACGCCGCCGGGCAAGAGCTTCCTGAGGTCGGAAAGGAGCGCATCGCGGCAGGATTCCTCGCGACGGGGGCCCAGGAGCCGGCGCCGTTCGTCCTCCCGCCAGTATTGCCGCCAGTCATCGGTGGTGCCGTAGCGGATCTCCCGGTCGAGCCGCTCGAGCCTGTCGGCGACCAGGGCGACCAGGTCGGCAGGATTGGCGGGCTGCTTGTTCGACAGGGTCTTCCGAACCGAATCCAGGTCCGGAACGGCAAGAGTGGCGTCACGGCGAGCCACAACCTGCTCGTCCCGTTTGGCTCCGAGCATCTGGTGCCATGGTTCGAGTGCGGAGTCTGTGGCGAGCGATTGCAGCGCTTCGGACGCTTCGCGGTCGGTGCGCGAGGCAAGGGTGGCCGCCCATGACGAGATGAGGCCGTCGACCCTCGTCCGATCCTCGTCGATGATCTCAGCCATTCCGAACCCCTCCGGCCTCCATGGCGAATAGCGACTCCCAAGGAGCTTGATCATCGTCGCGAGCTCACGATTGCCCCAAGGCATCGGCAGTAGTTTCATCCCGGTGGAAGCCAGCAGCCGGACGATCTCCCGCGATCGTGCCTCCTCTCCGTCCTCCAGGAACTCCGTAATCCGCGGCGCGTAGAGCCCGGGTGAGAGCAGGAGCCCCGTTGCAAGCCAGAGCGATCGCTGCGACACATCCAGATCGGGTTTGGACGCCCTCTCGTCAACGAACGCCGCCATTCCATCGGCCTGCCACCTTACGGCCGCCAGCAGAACCGCGCCCAGCGCCGATACCTGGGGCTCGGTGCATCGGGTGGGGAAGGCGCGCAACATCGGGACGGCAACCAGTCGAGCGACACGACGGTAGGACTCGTTGCGTGCAAAGTCCCAGAGATAGAGACAATCAAGGCGTCTCCGCACTCGCGACCGGGTCACCTTGAGCAGTGCCTCAGCGATTGGCTCCGGATGGTTGTCCAGGGCCCACCGATACCACTTCGGGTGTCCCGGTACATTGAGCGGCGTGAGGTAGTAGAACGCCGCGGCTCTTGCGATTTCCTCCGGCCTGCGGGATTTCAGCGCATTCGGGCTCATCGCGTCGAGACCCGCGAGGATGGGGAGCGCATAGCGGGACATCTGCTTCTGCTCGTTCAACCGGATGGCTTCCCGCAGGGTCGGAAGGTCGTTGCGGTCGAGAACGCGGCGGAATCCCTCGATGGCCGCGTCGGCCAAATCCCGGTGTCCCTGCAGGAGCTTCAATACCCGCAGTCGGGGGGTAGCGGCTTTCTGATCGAGAAAAATGTCGTGATAGGCCAAGCCGATGTGGTGAAGCAGTACAGGAGGGCATCCACTACTTTGCAATTCCATAGTATGTTTCCGCACATAAGTTATAAATTCTCTCCTCTTCCTCTTGCGTTCCTGCCGGTGTTCATTCTCTTCCTCACGGAGCCGCATCTGCGCGTCGCGGGTTTCCGACTTCCTCTGGGCTTCCCAAAGCAGGGTCACTTCGTCCCGGAGGACTGGCACATCCTGCGTCGCAACTCGCACCTCATCGATCGACAATCCCGATTCGGGAGCGTCCTGAGTCCAGGGGCCGCTCCAATCCAACAGTATCCGGGCCACTATCGAATTCGTGGCGGCTTTGGCGACGGCTTGTTGCAGGGACCACGCTGCCAAGTCAGCCGGAATACCGGCCCGGAAGACCGCCCCCCTGATCTGAAGTGCATAGTAGACGGCGTCATCTGCGCGGCCATGGCCGCCGCCTTCCCGGTCACCGGCGCCCCTGGTATCGGCACAGGGCGCGGAGTCGCCAGTTCCCACGCGCCTGTGCAAGCCTTCCAGAACAAGTTCCTTCTGGAGTTCGGGGCGATCCGCCAGCCACCTGCACACGCCCAGGAAGTCTCTCGTGCGGGCCAGTGAGGACTCGACCTCCTCGAAGTCGATCAGCTCCAGCCAGTCGTAGAGGGTCGAAGCCGTCGCGCGATCCCCCGACGCTTCCAGCGCCCTGCGCACCAGTTCCTGGATCATGCGGCGCACCCAGTCATCCCCGTTTTGCCTGCGGAACGCGGTCCCTCGCTTCATCAGGGACCCCAGAAGGGCGACCAGATCTTTCCCCCTGGTCCTGTTGGGCAAATGGGCGGACCAGAATACCCGGTACGTACCGACGTAGTCCGGTGACCGGCTCGGCACCAGGTAGTCCCATACTTGCTCGGGACCCAGGTGAACGCGGTACAGGTGCTTGAGCAGGGTTCCCGAGAGATCGCCATCCCGATCTTCCGTCGGGCCGTCGCGGAGATCGTCCAGCAGCTTGATCAGCGCGGAAGGTGCTTCGTTCGTGCCAGGGCGCAACAGCACCCGCAACGCCGACTTTCGCACCCAGGGGTCCCAAGTGGCGTCCCTGATCGCGCGATGGAGGCTCCGGGTGCACGGCCCGGTTCTGTCCGCACGCGACAATGCGTGCAGGAGAAGGCCGACCACGGTCTGCCTTCCCTCCGACCGGTCGTCGTCTTCCAGGTACTGTGCGAGCAGTGCGACCGAGTGGTCATTCAGCAGTGAAGCCAACGCGGGCGCGGGCCAGTTCCAGGGACGGATATCCCCGGCTCTCTTCGCGAAGGCGCGCAGGAGGCGTTCCATCTCGTCGCCGCGGAAGCCGCCGACGTCACCGTGGAGAGCGACGCCTACCGGATCCGTCTCGACAATCGCCCATCGCGAGGCGGGATCGAAGGCCGCCAGCCACGCGGCGAGGCCGCGCAACTTCGTAACCACGACACCGTCGTGGCCGGTCATGAGGGCCAGGACCCGCCGGGCGGGCAACCCGGAGTCGATCCGGTCGTGGAGGAAGCGTGCGGCCAGGAACTCGGACACCTGGTGGTGAACGGGCGCAAAGCGTCCATCGCCACGGCCTTCGAACAGGTTGGACTTCACCGCGCGCGCCAGCGCCGGCAGATCGGCGCCGCCGATGTCGTCGGGGCCGAAGCAGCCGGAGTCGTCCGGGGGGTCCAGAGACACGTGATCCCTGTCCGACAACAGGATGAGCGCCGCCAGCCGCTGCGCCGCGGCGAGGATTCGTTCGACCGACATGTGCTCCACGCCGCCATGCGCTGCCCGGTGCTGGTCGTTCCGTTCGCGGGCCAGCCTCCTGCAAGCGCGGGTCAGCGTGCCCTTCCGGTCTTCGGGCCACTCCCCATCCCGCGTGGCCTTGACGAGCATGCGCAGCGACTGCGGGTTGTCGAGCAAGCCCTCCAGGCCGATATCACGGGCCTTGGCCAGGAAGCCGGCAGCATCCGGCACTGCGAGGTCGACCAGTATTGCGCGAACATCCTCAAGCGTCAGAGGCTCGAGGCAGAGGACTTGCAGGTCCTCGTATCCCGCTTCCGCGACGATTTCCGTCAGATCGTTCCGCCCCAGCCAATCCGCCGCGCGGCACGAGAGCCTGAAGTGGGGTTTGTCCAGCCTTTCCAGTCGTTCCAGGATCTCGTCCAGCTGCCGCCGCGGATCCGAGCTCCCCGCCCGCACTTCGTCCAGCCCGTCGATGAACAGCGTCCTCCCCTCCCATTCGGACAGCCGGTCGACACCCCTCCGAAGAAACCGGCGCGCGGTGATGAACTCGCCGTCATCAAGCTCCTTGCGCTCCTCCCGAAACGCCTCCGTCTTCCCCGCACCCGGATCGCCCAGCAGGACGTAGGCACGAGCGGACCGGAAGTTGGCCAGCGGCGCGGAGCGACCTCGACTATCGCCGACCACCGTCACCGTGCGCGGAACGATCAGGCTCACGGTGCTCTCTCGAGCCAATGGGACGCTGGAGCTGCCAGGAACTCGTTGATGGACACAACCGTCTGGTCGCCGATTGCGCTACGGCCGACGTCGCCGGTTCCGATGACCAGCAAAGTCCGCGCCCGCGGAAACCGCTTCGCGAACGCCGCAAGCCCCCGCACGGAACGGACCCGCCGACCGCTCTTCACCTCAATCCCCAGCACACGAGGCCCCTGCGACAGCACGAAGTCGACTTCGTGAGGATCGTCCCTCCAATACGAGAGCCGCATGGAGACCTCCAGCGTGTTGTGGAGGTGCGCCCCGACCGCGCTCTCGACCAGCCGTCCCCAGAACGTCCGGTCGGCCAGAGCCTCTTCGAACGAGTAACCCGACAGTGCCGTCATCAGACCGGTGTTCAGCACGTTGAGCTTCGGGCTGGACCCGGTCCTCCGCACGGCGCTTCCGGAGTACTTCGGCAACTGGGCGACAATGCCGGCGTCCGACAGCAGGTCGAGATAGTGGGCGACCGTCGTCGTGTGCCCTGTGCCGCGCAGCCGTCCCGCAAGGTGGTCGTACCTGACGATCTGCCCCGAGTAGTCCGGGACCAGGTCCACGAGCTGCCGCATCAGAGAGGGCTTGTCCACCCGGGTGAGCGCCAGGATGTCACGGCCGAAAACCGGTGCGACGATCGAGTAGGCGACGTACCGGCGCCACGCTTTCATGTCCTGGATCAGTGGAGCCGCGCCGGGATAGCCGCCGAAGTAGATGTACTCGTCGAGAGTGAAATCGAAGCCGTCCACCATCTCGGCCAACGACCAGTGACGAACATCGAACGGTGTGAATCTGCCGGCGAGGCTCTCGCCGCGGCCCGTGAGCAGGGCCCACGGCGCGGATCCCAGAATGACAACCTTGAGCGGGCATCCGGTGTCCCGGTCTCTGTCCCAGAGTCCCTTGACCGCACGGGACCACGCCGGGATGACCTGGATTTCGTCGAGGGCCAGGACGAAGCCACGGGGATGCTCCCAGGCCCTCTCGCGGCCCCATTTCCAGACACGAATGAGCCAGTCGACGGTGCGAAGGCGCGGATCCGGCACGACCGCCTTCCCGGCACGAGGGCCGGACAACCCGGCCGTCCCTTCGGGGTCGTCCACCGCGATGCGCTCACCCGGCACCCCCGCTGCGCGCACGCGTCGTAGCGCCTGCCGCACGATCGTCGTCTTGCCGGACTGGCGAGGGCCGGTGATGGCGACGATCCGGGGCGGAACGCGATCGTCGGTCAGGAGGCGAACGAGGTCGCCGACATGTGGGCGCTGGAAGGGTATCACAGGATTATGGTAATACGCTTGGGCGTTTTCTACAATAAGTAATACACGCGGGAGGGGATCGCGGGGCTGGACGAGGCGTGCGGGTCGCGGGGGCCCATGCGGGTCAATCGGGGGGGAGTCGGGGAGGCACGGTCAGATGGTGACGCCGTCATGTCCGATTTCGCGACTACGATATCCGACCTAGGCGTAGCGTCCAGGCGGATCGTCGAGGAGCACTCCAAGACCCGAGTACCCTGACGGTTCGAGAGCCGCATGGCCACGCGTGTGACGATGTGGACCTCGGCGGGCCTGAGTTGAGTTGAACAACGTGGCCCAAGCACTGACGCAAGCGTAGAATCGAATGGGCCGTATTCGCTTTGGCCCGAGAGTTTCCTGGAGGACTGAACCGCGAACGCTGGACGAATTGTCCGTCAGAGGAGGAGAAACGAAAATGCAGAAACCGAGCGCGACCCTGAGGAACGCGGCGACCGCTGCTGCCCTTGTCCTGGCTTTCCTCACCCCACCCCCCGCCCACGCCCAGTTCGACGACGTCGGCGTCATCACCTTCCCCACCTCGGCGACCGGCGAGGCCCAGGAGCACTTCCTGCGCGGCGTCGCGATCCTGCACAGCTTCGGCTGGAAGCAGGCCCGCGAGCAGTTCCACGCGGCCCAGAAACTCGACCCAGACTTCGCCATGGCCTACTGGGGCGAGTCCCTGGCCTACAACCACCCCCTGGTCACCAAGATGGACCCGGAAAAGCCCCGCAAGGCCCTGGAGCGCCTCGGCGCGACCCCGGAGAAGCGCATCGCCAAGGCCCCCACCGAGCGCGAAAAGGGGTTCCTGCGCGCCGTCGAGATCCTGTGGGGCGACGGCGACCACGAGGAGCGCGCGGTGGGCTACATGGAGGCCATGGCCGACCTGCACGAGGCATACCCGGACGACCCCGAGGTCGCGGCCTTCCATTCGCTCAGCCTTCTCACCGCCACCCGCGCCACCGGCGACCTCAGCGAGCGCTGGAACGTGCGCGCGGGGACCATGGCGCTCAAGCTGCTGAACGCCAATCCCGTCCACCCCGGCGCGGCCCACTACACCATCCACGCCTTCGACAACCCCATCATGGCTCCGCTGGCCCTGGACGCGGCCCACGCCTTCGCCGACATCGCTCCGGTGGTGTCGCACGCGCGCCACATGCCCACCCACATCTTCATCCAGCACGGCATGTGGGACCTTGTTTCGGGGCACAACCAGGCCGCCTACGACGTGGCCGTCGAGCTTTGGGAGCCGGGCGACGCGCTGGGCGACGCCGTGCACTCGCTGGACTGGGGCCAGTACGGCGACCTGCAGCGGGGCGACTACGCGAAGGCGCGGCTGTGGATGGAGCGCCTGGCCGACATGGTCGAGCACGAGGGCTTCGAGGCGGGCGGTGCGCGGGGAGCGGCGGGGACCGCGCGGGCTAAGGGTGCCGTGCCGCTCCTCAGGGCGCGCTACATCGTCGAGACCGAGGAGTGGGAGATCCTGCCCATCACGGACGAATCCCGCACCAGCGAAGTGCTCGCGACCGGCCTCAGCGCCGCGCGCACGGGTGACATGGAGACGCTCGCGGCGGCCGAGAAGGCCCTTGCGGACAAGTCCGACGGCGAAGGCTACGACCACGTCATGCACATGCAGGTGAGCGCGCTGCACCACGCCGCGATGGGTCACGCCGACAAGGCCGTCGAGATGATGGACGAAGCGGTCGCGGCCGTCGAGGCCATGGCGCCGCCCCGGGGTTCGGCCAACCCGGTCAAACCGGTGCACGAGCTGTACGGGGAGATCCTGCTCGAGCTCGGCAAGCCGGACGATGCGGTCGGGATGTTCGAGACCTCGCTGCTCAGGATGCCGAACCGGCCGCGGTCGCTGCTCGGTCTGGCGCGTGCTCACGCGGCCGGCGGCAACGACGTGCTGGCGGCCGATGCGTACGGGAGGGTGGCCGCGCTGTGGCAGGGCCGGGAGGGGATCGCGGGGCTGGATGAGGCGCGCGGGTATCTGGAGGAGTGGGGTGGCGGTGGCGGGGAGGGAAACGGGGAGCACTGAGCGGCCCGTCCGCGGGCAAGCCGGGCTGGGCGGAACCCGGGGACGGAACCGCTTGTACACAAGACAGCGGACAGTGGGTCGCGGCCCGGCACCCGGCGGTCGCACGACTCATGAAATCGGCGTCCTGGCAACAACTCGGAGGAATGCACCCATGAAGGCACTTCTTTCTGGCACGGCGGCAATCTGCGGGCTCACGCTGCTCGCCGGCATGCATCCCGCCGCAGCCCAGTCGGGTCTGGGCGCGGTCGCGTGCGTGGGCAGCGAACTCGACACGGAGCCGGGCACGAACCCGGAGGAGATGATCCACGGAACCGACCGTGAAGTCCTGTACCGCGTCGGTGTCGAACTCGCCGAACGGCAGGAGGTGGACCGGACCCTGCGCTCGCAATTGGCCGGCTACCCCCGGACGTTCTGCTCATGGTCCGGCATCGGGGACAGCCATCTTGTCGTCATCAGGTACATCGGCGGGGCGGCTCGCCAGGACCCGGCCAGCGACAATGGCGGTGACGGGCTCCAGGCCTTCGCCGTCGGCTACGGAACGAACTGGGGGTTCGCGGAGGTCGACGCGACGACGCACGACGAGCGTTTCGGCGAGTACAACGACCGTGCGGGCTACGAGGTGCTGGCGCGCGAGACCTGGGGTGCCCGGGTCGGGGATGAAGGGCCCGGGGTCCGGCAGCTCGTGCCGGGACAGATGTTCCAGGAGTGTGCGGTTTGCCCCGAAATGGTGGTGCTCCCGGCCGAGTCGTACAGGATGGGTTCGCGGATGGGGGAGTGGGACCGGCAGAACAATGAGATGTCGGCGCGCAGGGTGAAGATCTCGGCGCCGTTCGCGGTGGGGATCTACGAGGTGACCTTCGCGGAGTGGGACGCCTGTGTGCGGGCGGGGGGGTGCGCGGGGTACCGGCCGGACGACGAGGGGTGGGGCCGGGGGAAGCGGCCGGTGATCAACGTCAGCCAGCGGGATGCGCGCAGATATGCACGGTGGCTATCGGAGCATACGGGGGCGGAATACCGGTTGTTGACGGAAGGGGAGTGGGAATACGCGGCGCGGGGAGGAACGTCGACGGCGCGACATTGGGGCGAGGGCGAATGGACCCAGTGCCGGTACGCGAACGGATGGGGGAGCGTCGCCCAATGCTCCGACGGCTTCGACCACGCCGCGCCGGTCGGGTCCCTGGCCCCCAACGACTTCGGGCTGTACGACGTGCTGGGCAACGTGTGGGAGTGGACGGAGAACTGCTGGAAGCGCAACAGGTACGGGGGAATGAGCGAAAGCGAACGGCGCAAGCTCCATTCTCCCAACCGCCTCGGGTACGTCCCCTCCGGATCGTTGCGCGACTGTTCGCGGGGTGTGTTGCGCGGCGGCTCCTGGCACAGCTACTACTGGCAGCTTCGGTCTGCGAGCCGCAAACGGCTTTGGGGCGGTATCCGGCTCGACTACAACGGGTTCCGTATTGCCCGGACCATCAGCTGAGGCTTCCCTCCGTCACGAAACCCGCACCCGCACCCGCATGTCCTCCAGCATCGCGGCCGCGTCTTAGCTCACGCCGTCCCTGAAGACGGCCGCCACGTTGCGGATCACCGCCGGCGGCGCCGTCAGGCAGGCCTTCCTTGACGCGGAGGTATTGCACCTCTATTGTGCACATGCACCATATTCATGCACAGGCAGAGACATGGCACGCATCCACTTCATCGTGAAGGAGACCGCGAAGATCCGCTACCAGGACCAGGCGCGCAGGGAAGGGAAGTCGCTCGGGGAGTGGATCCGCGAGGCGGCCGACGAGAAGCTGGCCTCTGCGCGGCCCAGGAGGTTCACGGTCGAGGAACTGCGTGAATTCGCGGCAAAGTGCGATGCGATGCATCCGCCGGGCACCCGGGAACCTGATTGGCCGGAGATCAAGCGGATGATCGCGGAGTCCCGGTATCCGGATCTGGAACGCCTGAAGAGCCTTCCCCGGAGATTCGATCCGCGAGAGCAATGATCTTCGTCGACGCGAACGTCTTCATGTACTTCGTCGGCCACGAACACCCTCTCCGGGGCGAAGCGCGGGCGTTCTTCCATCGGTCCAGGGAGCGTGACGCCACGCTGGTGACCTCGGCGGAGGTCCTTCAGGAGATTCTGCACCGCTACCTGCGGCGGGGAAGGAGCAGGTTGGCCGACGCGGCCTTCGAACTCGTGGAGGCAACCACGTCCGGCATCTGGCCGGTCGAGCATGACGACGTATCTCTCGCCCTCAATCTCGCCCGCCGCTATCCCGGACTCGAGGCCCGGGACCTCGTCCATCTTGCCAGGTGCATCCGGCGCAAGCCGCGCGACCTTGCCACCTTCGACCGGGGTCTTGCCGTGGCGTGGAACTCTCTGAAGGCCTGACGCACCTGAAGCTACCGGCCTCCCAGCCGATTCTGCGCGTCCCGTTGGCGACCGGGCCCGGGTCCGCTCACCGCGGTTCCAGCCGGCATCGCGTCCGGAGGTCATGGTACGGCGGCTCGCCCCGCCTACGTGCAGGCGCGATCGCCGCCAGCTCTTCCGTCGTCACCCCTCCATCTTCCAGAGCGCGATCCCCCCGGCCTGCTTCCCCACGTTCGCCGACGCCACCCGCGTTCCCGACTCGATCTCGATCACCTCGACGATCCCCGGATCCCCGCCCACCCCCTCGACCGTCACGATCGCGTAGCGTCCGTCCGGGGTGGCCACCACTCCGTGGGTCACGCGCAGCAGCGAGTCGACCAGGTGCAGCAGCCTGCCCGTTTCGACGTCCCAGATACCGACCTGGGCGCTCCCTTTCAGGGTGGCGAGGAGACGGGTCCCGTCCGGGGTGAGGTCGAGGTTGTAGGGCGCCCCCGGGGCCTCGATCCGGCGCGTAACGCGCCACCGCTCCAGGTCGACCTCGAGAATCACGTCGCCCCTGTTGCAGGGGACGAAGACGCGTCTGCCGTCCGGATGGGGGGTCGTCCAGGTGGGGGAGCAGTGACCGTCGGGCGGCGCCATGGCCATGTGCCCCTCGATCGGGGCGCGCGCGGGCTCGTTGGCCACGAGGTCGAGGCGCCGGGCGACCTCGAGGGTGGCGCCGTCGATCTCGACGAGCTGGTTGTCCATCATGCAGGCCGAGTAGTGCCGGGTCCCGTCGGCGTTGAAGCGGGAGCCGTGCGGCATGGTGCAGGTGACCACCTCCGCGACGGGGAACATGGTCTCCAGGTCGACGATCGTGACGGTCGAGGGGACGTGGTCGCCGTGGAAGTTGGCGTTGACGGTGAGCGCGACCGTGCCGTGGGGGGGGACGGCGATCGTGGCGGGGAAGAGGCCGAGGTCGGCGACGCCCACCACCGTGTCGGACCCGGTCTCGTACTTGACGAGGCGGCCGTTGGGGAAGCCGTGTCCCAGCGTGAGGTACCAGTACTCGCCGACCGGATCCATCGCAAGCCCATGGGGCGCCTCGATCTCGGCCACGAGCCAGCCGGTGGTGATCGTCTTCTCGACGGTCAGGTCGCCGCCCGCGTCGTAGCGGAGCAGGGCGACTTCGTCTTCGGATTCGGCGGCCACGTAGGCCCAGTAGGACTGGGCGGCGGCGTGGGCGGGCAATCCGGCGAGCAAGGCGGCCGTGATCGCCGGCTGCATGCGCCCCCTCACGGAATCAGCGCGCGCCGCGGCTCCAGCTTCACCGCCCACATCCCCGAGAAGTACTCGGAGAAGAACAGGTTCCCCTTGTGCATCTGAGGCCCCCAGGTGAACGGCGCGTTCGCCACCACCCCGTCCGGGTCGTATGCCTTGTACACCGCGATCTCGCGTCCCTGGTGGTACAGGTTTCCCTTCAGTTCGCCGGAGATGTCCACCACCCGCAGCCCCCCTTGGTAGAAGGCCGCGTAGAGCCGGTCGTCCTCGATCCACATGTTGTGCGATCCCGCCTCGGGGATTTCGTAGCGGGCCACCTCTTCGGGGTTTTCGGGATCGGTGAAGTCCACGATGTGGATGTACCCGGCCATGAACTCCGGGGTGCGGCCGATCTCCTGTCCGTCGAACGGTGGCGCCCCGATCTCGTCGCCCATGAAGATGTAGAATCTGCCCGTCGGACTCTTGTACGGGAACGCCGCGTGGGTAGCGCCCCCGATGTCGCGGAAGCGAGTGATCAGGACAGGATTCTCCGGACTGCCGCCCCTGCCGCCCCCGCCCACGTCGATCACCGCCACCCCGTCTCCCCAGTTCGAGGTGTACGCGATCCCGTCCACGATCCAGATGTCGTGGATTGCGTGGCCCGGTGTGTCGAGTTCGAAGCGCCCCACGCGGTGCGGGTTCGCCGGGTCCTCGATGTTGATCACGTCGAAGCGGACGCCGTTGTTCACGGCGTAGACGTGGCCGTCGTGGATGAAGAGGTTGTGCACGCCCCCGGTGAGCTCGTCGTCGTAGGCGGAGATGATCTCGATGTTGCGGGGATCGGTGCAGTCCAAGATCACGATCCCGTTGCGCCGGTTGGACGCGCCCTCGCGGGAGATCACGCAGACGCCGCCGTCCTCGGAGACCTTGACGTCGTTGGTGGTGCGCGCGTCCACGACCAGCGAATCGGTCAGGACCGGGTTGGCCGGGTCGGTCACGTCCCACCAGTACGTGCTGCCGTGGGCGCGGTGCGTGCCGGTGATCGCGTAGTCGCGGCCGTCGACGCCCTCCCACACCCACAGGTCCGAGGTGGGGACGTTGCGCACCGGCGCATGGCCCACCAGGGACACCTCCTCCACCACGTGCCGCGGCAGGATCTCGACGGTCGCGTGAGCGGTATGCCCCGGGACGCTTGCGGTGACGGTGTACACGCCCGGCTTGTAGGCCACGAAGCGCCCCCGGGAATCGACTTCGGCCGGAGGGAAATCGCCGGTGGCGATCGCGTCGGGGTCGGCTATGAGCCCGAAGGTGACCGGGATGTCGTCGACCGGGGAGCCGTCCGCGGCCGAGGGCGTGGCGGTGAAATGTACCACGTCGCCTGTCCGGCCGCGGGCCTGGCCGGCCGCCACGGCGATCGCGGTCACCGGATTGTCGATCACCTGGTAGGCGATCCGGCCGACAACGCCCTCGACCGTCGCGGAGAGTGTCACTTCGCCAGGGGCGTGGGCGTGGAAGACGCCGAACCGGTCTACGGTCGCTACGGATTCGTCCGAGGTGACCCAGGTTACCGCGAGATCACGGACGTCCTCGGCCTGGTCCACCGCGTAGGCTGTGTGCCTGACCATCACTCCCGAGTAGAAGCGGCCGCCCGCCGCGGAGATCTCCACCCGGTCGAGCGGCGGGTACGGCACGGTTACCGTCGCGGTTCCGCCCACTCGGCTCGGTACCAGCGCCCGCGCCCTCACCGTGTACTCGCCACCCTTGAACGCCTCCATCTCACCGGTGTTGCGGTCGACGGCCAACCTGCCGCGCCCGTCCCGCGAGAAGAACAGGAACGGCACATCGACGACACTCCCGTCCGCGTCGTAGGCGGTGGCCGTGATCCTGCCCTTCTCTCCGACCTGCAACGTGAGTTGGGAGGGATTGACCTCTACACGAACAACCTGGGCCTCATCGGCCTCCTGGGCCGCGGTTTCCGTGGTTGCGGCCGCCGCCATGGCCACGACCAGCGCGGCCGACACGATGATTCTCGTGGTTCTCATTCCCTTCTGTTCCTCTTCTGCGTGGTATTCCCGTTGCCGTGGCCCCCCTACCGCGGTCTCCGGGGTTCGTCCATCCCGGCCTTCAGCAGCCCCAGGTCCCTGGCCGCCTCCACCAGCCGGATGAACTCCCCGCGGTAGCCGCGCGGATCGTCCCCCTTGCCCCCTTCGGCCAGCTTCACGACATGGTTGAGCGTCAGGTCCCCCGCGTGCTCCGAGTCCCGCAGCAGCATGCCGAAGCCCGCCACCGCAGTGGCAAAGCGGAAGTCGGTGGACGGGGCGCCGGGACGGTCGGCCACCGCGTGCTCCAGGAGCTTGCTCTTCGTCCCGTCGGGGTCCTTGTAGCGGACCTTGACGTAGAGCATCTCGTCGTCGAAGTCGCTGAGCGGAGGGTCGTCGTCCCGCGGTTGGTACCGTAGCGCATCGACATCCCGGTCGCCAGGAACCGCGATCCCGGCGGGCACCACCTGGTACAGTGCGGTCACGGTGTGCCCGGCCCCGAGTTCGCCCGCGTCCTTCGTGTCGTCGTTGAAGTCCTCGTCGGCCAGCAGGCGGTTCTCGTACCCGATCAACCTGTAGCCGGCGACCCGCGCGGGGTTGAACTCGATCTGGAGTTTCACATCCTTGGCCAGCGTCAGCAGCGTGCCGCCCATCTCCTCCACCAGCACCTTGCGCGCCTCCAGCAGACCGTCGACGTAGTGGAAGTTGCCGTTCCCGTGGTCGGCGATCTGCTCCATCTTGGAGTCCTTCAGGTTGCCGGTGCCGAAGCCGAGCACGGTCAGGAAGACGCCGCTCTCGCGCTCCTTCTCGATCAGGCGCACCATCTCGGCGTCACTCGACGCGCCGACGTTGAAGTCGCCGTCGGTGGCGAGGATCACCCGGTTGTTCCCGCCGTCGATGAAGTGCTCGCGCGCCGTCTCGTAGGCGAGCCTGATCCCCTCGCCACCGGCCGTGCTGCCGCCTGCTTGGAGCCGTTCCAAAGCGGCCAGGATCTCTTCCCGCCGGTCGCCTGGGGTAGACGGGAGCACCATCCCGGCCGCACCCGCGTAGACCACGATCGCCACCCGGTCCTCGGACCTCAGCTGGTCCACCAGGAGCGCGAACGCCTTCTTGAGCAGGGGCAGCTTGTCGGGGTAGTTCATCGACCCCGACACATCGAGCAGGAAGACGAGGTTGCCGGGCGGGAGATCGTCGGTGTCGATCGAACGGGCATGCAGACCGATACGGACCAGACGGTGTTCCCGCTTCCAGGGCGCTTCCCACACCTCCGTGGCCACGGCGAAGGGGTGCTCTCCGGTCACAGCGCCCCACTCGTAGGGGAAGTAGTTGATCATCTCCTCGATTCGGACCGCGTCGACGGGTGGGCGCTCGCCGTCCTGGATGAAGCGGCGGACGTTGGCGTAGGAGGCGCGGTCGACGTCGATCGAGAAGGTGGAGAGGGGGGATGCGCTGACGAGCCGGAAGTCGTTCTCGTCGATGTGGGCGTAGGATTCGGTGTTGAAGTCGATCGATCTGACACCTGCGACTCTGCCTTCGAGTACCTGCCTACGTCCGGCATGGGGGATTGCCTCAAGCAACAACGCCGCTTCCACACTCGGCGGGGAGACGCGGGGTATCCGGCTCCCCATCGCGAAGTCTGCCACAGTTGTCTGTCCCGCAGTGACCGTCACCTGTCGTTCCTGGGTCGCGTAGCCGAGAATCCGCACCTTCACGGTGTGTTCACCGGCCGGAACGCCCGCCATCAGGTAGCGGCCCGCCTCGTTGGTCAGGACGCCGCCCGACGCGGCGGGTCCAAACCAGACCGTGGCGCTTTCGAGCGGGTGTCCGGTGGCCGCGTCAGTGACCGTTCCCTCGATCGTGCCGGTGAGCGTCTGGGCGGTGGCGGCGCCGGGGCCTGCAATGGCGAGCAGGGCCGACATTCCGAAAGTTCGAACAACGATGTGTCGCATGGTCCCTCCCGGGTAGCGTGTGGACGGCGGCGCCCCCATGGCGGCCGCCTCTGTGCGGGGACGCCTCGCCCCCTCACCTCAACCCGTCGGTCTCCCGCCGGAGCAGCCCCAGGTCGCGAGTGGCCTCGACCAGCCGGATGAACTCGCCGCGGTAGCCGCGCGGGTCCTCGCCCTTGCCCTTCTCGGCCAGCCTGACGACGTCGTCGAGGGTGAAGGCACCCGCGTGCTCCGAGTCGCGCAGCAGCATGCCGAAGCCCGCCACCGCGGCGGCGAAGCGGAAGTCCGTCGACCCCGTCCCGCCACGGTCGGCGACGGCGTGCTCCAGAAGCCTGCTCTTCGTCCCGTCGCGGTCCTTGTAGCGTACCTTGACGTACAACATCTCGTCGTCGAACTCGCTGAGCGGCGGATCATCCGGCTCCGGCTGGTAGCGGAGTGCGTCCACGGCGCGTGGCACCCCGGTTCCCGCGGGAACCACCTCGTACAGCGCCGTGACGGTGTGCCCGGCCCCGAGTTCACCGGCGTCCTTCGTGTCGTCGTTGAAGTCCTCGTCGGCGAGCAGCCGGTTCTCGTAGCCGAGCAGGCGGTAGCCGGCGACCCGCGACGGGTTGAACTCGACCTGGAGCTTCACATCCTTCGCCACGGTCACCAGCGTGCCCCCCGCCTCCTCGATGAGCACCTTGCGTGCTTCCAGGAGCCCGTCCACATAGTGGAAGTTGCCGTTCCCGTTGTCGGCGATCTGCTCCATCTTCGAGTCCTTCAGGTTCCCGGTGCCGAAACCCAGCACGGTCAGGTGGGTGCCCGCCGCGCGTTCCCTTTCGACGAGTTCGACCATCGCTTCGTCGCTGGAGGGACCGACGTTGAAGTCGCCGTCGGTGGCCAGGACGATGCGGTTGTTGCCGCCCTCGACGTGGTGCTCGCGGGCGATCTCGTACGCGTGCTGCAGCGCCGGGCCGCCCGCCGTACCGCCACCGGCGGAAAGGCGCTCGATCGTGGCGAGGATCTCGTGCTTCAGGTCACCCGAAGTGGAGGGAAGCGCCAGGCAGACCACGTTGGAGTACGTCATGACCGTCACATGGTCCTCGGGCCTCAGTCGATCGGCCAGCAGTGAGAAGGCGCTCTGCAGGAGCGGCAGCTTGTTGGGCTCATCCATCGACCCCGACACGTCGAGCAGGAAGACCAGGTTGCGGGGCGGCAGATCCCGCATGTCGACGGAAGGGGCGTGCAGCCCGATCCTCACCAGGCGGTGCTCGCGTTTCCAGGGGGCGTCGGTGACCTCGGTGGTCACGGCGAAGGGGTGCTCCCCGCCCGCTTCGTCCCATTCGTACGGGAAGTAGTTGATCATCTCCTCGATGCGCACCGCGTCGACCGGCGGGCGCCGGCCGTCCTGGATGAAGCGCCGGACGTTTGCGTAGGAGGCGCGATCGACGTCGATGGCGAAGGTGGAGAGCGGGGAGGCGCTGACGAGCCTGAAGTCGTTCTCGACGATGCGGGCGTACGATTCGGTGTTGGGGTCGGGTACCCTGTGGTGGAGTACCCGCGCGGACCCCGCAAGGGGGATCACCTTCCTGAGCTGTGCCGCGTCCACACTCGGCAGTGCGTCGCCGAGCTTCTTGCGCTCGACTACCGCCACGCTCGCCGCGGCGCGCTGGTCCAGCCCGACCGCGTCTACCTCCAGCGCGAAGTCGGCCACCGTCGCCCGGCCCTCCGCGACCGTCACCTGCCGTTCCTGGGCCTCGTAGCCGAGGAGTTCAACCTTGACGGTGTTTTCGCCGACCGGGACGTTCAGCAGGGAATAGTTGCCGGCCTGGTTGGTCAGTGTGCTCAGGTTGATGCCCACCACGGTGATCGCGGCCTCGTGGAGCAACTGTCCGGACGTCCCGTCCGTCACCCTCCCCTCGATACGCCCGGTGGGCCCCCTAGGAACCGGCGGAGGAGGTGGCGGTCGGCGGTTGGGCCTCACGGAGCGGGTCCTGGGCGCGGAGGGCCAGAGCACTTCGCCGGGGCACGTCAGGGCGGGCAGGGGGTCGGCGGCGGTCAGGGCATCGGGAGGTCCGAGGGCCGCCGGGTAGGTCGCTCCTCCGGGTCCCGTGGGTGTCGCGAGCGTGTCGACACCCGCGGGTGCCATCGCTGCGCTGGCGCCTGCGAGAGCCAGCAGGGCTGCGATTGCAGCGGTTCGAACAAAAGTGGATCGCATGTTTCCTCCTCGGATTGTGCGTGGAGGGCGGCAACGCCCGCATGGCGGCAGCCCCGGCTACGGCGGTCCGTGGACGGAATCGGTGCTCGGGCGGCTCTGTCCACGGACTTCGACGTATACCCTATGATACCAGCCGTAGCGAGCGTAGGTTGCGGGTTTGGGAGAATCAGCGGTCGCGGGGCGGCTGCGGGTCCCTGATTGCGCCCCCGTTCCCGATTACCTCGACCCGTCCGTCCGAGGCCACAACCCCGTCGTTGCGGCTGCTCCCCCCTGGTGCAGCCCCCGCCCAACCTCCGCTAACCGGCTCCCCGCTTGCGCGTCCTGTAGACCTCGTGCCCGGGCAGGTACCGGGTGTGCCGCCGCACCACCTCGGCCGACAGGTCGTCGAAGTGCCCTTCCACCAGCGCGGCGGCCTTCCCAGGGTACGACTTCGACAGGTCGCTCACGACCCAGCCGATCCCGGTCTGGATGAACCGCTCCCGCTCTTTCGCGAGAACGGCGACGGTCTCCTCGATCAGCGCATGATACGTCTCGTTCCTCACCACCGCCCGGAACGGAACGATCGCGGCCCGTCGCTGCCAGAGATCCCCCGCAGTCCGCCACCCCGCGATGCGTTCGGCCACCGGAAGGCCGCCGCGCGCGATCAGTGGCCCCAACACCCGCACGCTGAACCAGTCGCTCGTCGACCAGTCGAAGAACGCCCCGGCCGCGAATAGTCCCTCGGCCGTCGCCAGGAGCAGGCCCGGCTCCAACCTCCGCGCCAGGTGTTTCTGCAGGTACAGGATGCCGGCGAACTTGTCCTCGGCGTAGGGCCTTCCGATCAGCGTGCGGGCCAGGTCCAGCTGTTCATCCTCCGCCAGCAGCTGGAGCTCGTGGGCGTCCCGCCAGTCGGCGACGATCCGCGCCACCGCCGGCGTCTTCACCCCCCGGTACGAGATGGCGTGCTTGAGGTAGTTCTCGAACCACCGCTTCGTGTCGGGGTCGGCGGCGGCGTCAAGCCGCCGTTCAAGATCCGCGAGAAGGCCCGACAGCCGTCAGGATTCCGACCCGGCGGCCTCGCCGACCTCTTCGGGCTCACGCCCGGGCGGATACCAGCAGTCCTCGGTGCGCCGGGTGTCGACCAGCTGCGTGATCTTCCAGCCGTCTCTGCCCCTGTACAGTTCGAAGGCGTCGGTTCCGCAGTGCGAGAAGGTGTCGTCGATGTAGAAGGCGTACTTGGTCCACATCTGGGCCAGGCGGCCGTCGATGTTCACCACCGAGTCCCAGATCGGCTCTTCGTAGGCCTCGTCCCCGGGTCCCGCGATCATCTCGAGCAGCCCCTGCGTGGACCGGAAGCTGATCCCGTTTTCGCCTGCCCGCCCGACCCTCGCGGCGGGGTGGAAGGTGGCTGCGGCCAGCGTGCTGTCCTTGGTGCGCATGGCCTCGAAGAGCTGATGCACGACGGCAACGACCGCCTCTTCCTCCGGGTCGGGCGCCGGGGGCTCGGCATCCCGGCAGGCGGCGGCGAGCAAGAGAACCGCGGTGGCCCCGAGGGTCGCAATCGGGGAGGTCTTCATGGTCTTCCCTTCGATCGGTGGGTGGTGGTAGGAGGGTATTCGACTGTGAGGAATCTAACAGTCCTTCTCGCGGAGCGGCTCCGGAGGCGGATTCCACTCCTCGACGCCCGGTAGCCGCCGGCCCCACGCCATGACAGCTCTCCCGCCCGCTGTTTCGGCAATCAATGGTACACCGAGTGACCGAGCGCTATCCTGATCGTGCCCTTCGTGTTCGCTCGCACACATGCGGGTCCACCAGCGCGACGACGCGCCGAGCCCGGTCGCGGGCAGTCCGGGCGTCCGCGCGCGAGTAGAAGTCCCCCGGCAGCAGATCCTCGGCACCGTAGAAGGCAAGTTCCCGATCCTTGCGCATCTGCCGGGAGACGTGTGCCAGCCATTCGGCCTGGCAGTGCAGGTCTGCGGGAAGCCGCTCCCGTTCGGCCAGCAGGATGGCGGACACGTCGTGAACCCGGGGTGGGTCGATTCCGCACGACCGGAGCAGAGCCTTCAACGTCAATTCCACGATTTCCTGCGACTCGCGCACCACGTCCGCCCAGCTTTCCGCATCGAACAGCACCTCGAGCGCGGCCAGACGCACGCCCGCGCGCCGCAGGTAGTCCTCGGCGAGCCCGCCGCCCTTCATGCTCCCTCCCGGACCCAGTATGCGCGTCCGCCCACGACGCGCCGCTCGATCTCCCCGTCCGAGATGCGGCGCCGGAGCGTGACCAGGTACCGCGACACGACCCACTCCGGGTCGAAGACGATGAGGCCGTCCAGCGCGACCTCCGCCCAGAAACCGGAGACCGGGTCGTGGCCGGGGCGCATATGGGCGAAGTGCGGAGAGACCGGGTGGCCGTGCCAGCTCAGGGGGGGCTCGGCATCCCACTTGCGGTAGAGGCCGCGGGTTATGGCGAAGCCGTCGTCGGCGACAACCAGAACGTCCAGGTCCGAGGAGGGTGACTCCTCGCCCCGCGTCCAGGAGCCGAAGGCGACGATGCCCAGGAAGGAATCACCCAGTATCGCGCCCGCCCTCCGCACAATGGCGACGGCTTCTTCGTCCAGGGTGGGTGCCGGGGCCGCGAGCTTGCGGGCGCAGTGGCGGTTCAGCGAGGTGCCCGCGGCCCGGGCGGCGTCGCGCAGCGAGGCGTGCAACTCCGGGTCCACGCGGACGATGAAGCGACCGGATGGTGGTCGTCGAACACGAGTAGTATCACGAGTCATCACATAGTGATACTACAAACCCTGGGTGCTGGCAAAGCGGGTGGCCCCGGCGGGAACGGCGCCGGAGCTGAGGATCTGGAACAAGAAGTCGAGGAGGAAGGATGGGGCCGGGTGAGGGGCGCACGAATGGTGACGTGCGAAACCGGATCATCCAATGGCTCAACCAGCGTCACCCCTCCCCCTCCCCCATCATCCCCGCCACCCCCCGCATCCGCTCCGCCAGCTCCCGCACTGCCTCGATGTACACCCGCTCCCACCCGGGCAGGTCCGCCCGGTCGTCCGTCTCGATCTCGTACCGGAGCCCCGGCAGCATCCACGACGCGTACCCGCTGAACGGATCCGGCGAGACGTATATCGACCGGCTCCACGGCCGCCCCTGCAGCCCCCGGTCGTTCAGCCACGCCTTCTCGAGCCCGATCAGCGCCCGGTTCACGGCCTCGGCCCGCTCCGCGTCCACCTCCCCCGACCCGGTCCACCTGTCGCGCGCCGCCACCAGCTCCGCCGCCGCCGCGTGCAGCTCCGCCGTCGACTCCGCCAGCCGCGAGAAGTCCACCCTCAGCCCGCGCGACTCGGCCACCCGGTAGAGAGTCTCCACATGTGTCCGCGTGTCGCTCGCATACCGCGCCACGTCGTACGGCAGCACGTCCGCGTTGGCGAACCTGAGCGCCACCACCCCGTCGGCCCGGGCCACCATGGGCCCGTACACGAACGCCGTGTCCCCAAACCGCTCGAACCACGCGAAATTGTCGTAGTTGGAGTGGTAGACCCCGCTCGGATTCCCGGACGACAACCCGGCCGACGGCACCCCGGCGTGCGTGTAGAAGCCGACATGATCGGACCCGCCGCCCAGGTTGCCCAGCCGCGGTTCTTCCGCCCCGTCTCCAGCCCGCGCCAGCCACCAGTCGTACAGCCGCTCGCCGGTTCCCGGATACGTGACCACCTTCGTCGCCTCGATGATCGGGCCCTTGAGCGACGGCGACGACGACCCGCCGAAGTTGACCCCGGACACCGCCCCGTCGGCGTTGATGTACGCGATCGCGTTGGCCTCCAGCTCCTCGCGCAGGTGCTCGACCCATTCGACCGACCCGATGATGCCGTACTCCTCCGCGTCCCAGTGCGCGATCATGATCGAGCGGCGCGGCCTGCACTTTCCGTCGGCGGCCAGTTCGCCGAGCGCCTCGGCCAGGGTAAGCAGCATCGCCGTCCCCCCGTTCGGGTCGATCGCGCCGAAGCCCCACGGGTCGTAATGCGCGCCCAGGATGAACCACTCGTCCGGGAACTCGCTGCCCGTCACCGTGCCGACCACGTTCGTCGCCCGCGTGAGCCGCTTCGGCTGGTTCACCCGCACGCGCACCGTGAGATCCGGGCCGCCGGTCAGCCTGTAGTCGAGCTCCATCGGGGGCTCCCAGCCGGCGGGGACCGGCGGGCCCGTCATGCGCGACAGGATCTCGGAGGCGGCCTCGTAGCCGATCGGGAGGACGGGGATGGTGTGGAGCGGGACCTCCGCGGGATCCAGCCGCTCGACCTGCACGTCGCCGTCGAGGGGCAGCGCGGGGACGAAGGGGGTGAGCGGGTCGCCGGTCCAGGGCAGGGTGAGGACCGAGCCGCGCTGGATCGTCTGCCCGCTCATCATCGGGCCCTCGGGGTAGGGGGGCAGGTCGGGCGTGCCGGGATCGTTGAACATGACCACCCCCGCCGCCCCCCGTTCTTCGGCGAACTTGACCTTGTAGCCGCGGAAGTTCCCTCCGTAGCGCGCGATCACGACCTTTCCCGCTATTGACACGCCCATCGAGTCGAGCGCCAGGTAGTCCTCGCGGCGCCCCTGGTTGGCGTAGACCACCTCGCCGGTGACGTCCCCGCTGCCCGAAAACGCGTTCCACCCGTTGAGGAGGTCCGGATGCCCCGAAAAGCGGTCCTCGGCGAGCGCGGGCTCGCGGTTCGACAGCCGCATCGCGACGGGGGTGACGATGTGCACCTCGACATCGTCGGTGAGCTCGGGGAGGTAGACGTCGTACGGGTAGTTGGCGACGTCGAGGCCGGCGCTCTCCATCGCCCGGGCGAGGTACTCGCCGACGCGTGCCTGCGCGGCCGAGCCGGCGGGGTGGGGGTGCTCGGTGATGGTGCGCAGGTGCTCGCGGAAGGACTCGCTGCGCGGCAGCTCCAGGAAACGCTGCTCGCAGGGCAGGTGCCACGCCGCCCGCTGGGCGGTGAAGCCGGTGAGGGTGGGGTCTTGGGGCGCGGGGGGTGACGCCGGGTTCTCCGGCGAGGAGGCCAGGCTGAAACCGACGGCCGCGATCACCGCGGCCAGGGCCACTTCGGAGTGGCGTTTCCGGGAAGTTGTGGATCGCATCGGCAGGGGGTCGTGGTAACGGATGGCGTGCCGGGGGTACTCATATCGCGGAATCCGGGGTTTGCGGCAAGCCGTGTTGTCGTTGAGACCTGCCGATCCGGCCGGCAGTCCGGGCTCGCGCGGATTCGGCCACGGATCGCTAGATTGCCTACTTTCACGTCACCCGTCCATCCCGAGATGACAATGAGCGCTCTCACCAACCTCCGGCTTCCGCTTGCCGCCGTCTTTCCCCTTCTCGTCTCCTGCGGTGATGACGAGGTGGTCACCCCCGCCGACATCAGCATCTCACCCCCGTCGGCGAGCCTGTCTTCACTGGGTGAGACGGCCGCCTTCTCAGCGGAGATCACCGACCAGAACGGCGATACGTATGACGGCACCGCCCTATGGTCCAGCAGCGATGACGACATCTTCACGGTCACGGCCCAGGGTGTGGTCACCGCGGTCGGGAACGGTTCCGCCACCCTCACTGCGTTTTTTCAGGACCTGAGCGCGGCGGCCGCGGTGGTGGTTGAGCAGGTCCCGGTCGTGATCAGCGTCTCCCCCGGTTCCGCCAGGCTGGCATCGCTGGGCGATACGGCGGTGTTCACCGCGACGATGTTCGATGCGCTCGGGTCGGTGGTCCCCGGCACCACAGAGTGGTCGAGCAGCAACACCAGCGTCTTCACGGTCGACGCGAACGGTGTGGTCACGGCCGCCGGAAACGGCGCGGAAACCCTCACCGCGTCCTTCGAGAGCCTCCGTACCGCGGCGTCGGTGGTGGTCGAACAGGTGCCGGTAGCCCTGCTGGTCGCGTCGGGAGACGATCAGGAAGGCACGGTCGGGGTCCCGCTGGCGGACCCGCTGGTCGTGCGGGTCGACGACGCCGGGGGTTCGCCCATAGAGGGTGTTCGGGTCGGCTTCGTGCCCGCGGAGGGTCATGGGTCGACCGATCCGGACAGCGCCGACACGGATGCGGAAGGGCTGTCCCGGACATCGTGGACCCTCGGCCCCGATTCCGGAACGCACATGCTGAGCGCGTCGCTGGCCGAAGGGTTGTCGGTGGAGTTCACCGCGACCGCGCGTCCGCGCGCGCCGCGTCCCGACAGTGCTCTCTACCGCATCGAATTCGAGGCCACCTGGAGCGACTCGACCCATCCCAACGAGTTTCCCGCCAACGCGCACTTCTCGCCGCTCATCGGCGGTGTCCACAACGACTCGGTGAGTTTCTGGGAGCTCGGCGACACCGCCAGCCCCGGCATGGAGGACATGGCCGAGACCGGCAGGACGCGGACCCTCGCCGATGAGATCCGCGCCGAGATGCCGAAGCACGCGCTGGCGGTCATCCAGGGACGGGGGACCCGGAGCCCCGGGAGCGTCACCATCGATACGGTGGTCGTCAACATGGACCATCCGCTTGTCACCCTGGTCACCATGATCGCGCCGAGCCCGGACTGGTTCGTGGGCGTGACGGGGCGGTCGCTCCTGGACGAGGACGGTGAGTGGGTGGAGGAACTGGAGGTCCTCCTGTACCCGCTGGACGCGGGCACCGACAGTGGGAACACCTACACGAGTCCGAACCAGAACACGTCGCCGAAGGAGCCGATCCGCAGCCTCAGGGGGGAGTATCCTTTCTCGGACGAGCCGGTCGGGACCTACATCTTCACGCTCATCGAGAAGTCGGACTAGCAGCTGCTAAGGGTGGTCTTGCGCCGGCGGACGACGAATGGACGGGAAGCATCCCGGGCCCGCGGGCGGCGAAGGCACATTGTGAAACAATCCACGAAGGAGTGAATGACGTATGTGGAAGCAACCGGAGACGGCACTCCCGGTGCTCCTGCCGTTCCTCGCCCTCGCGGCCTGCGATTCCGGGAGCGAGCCCGAGGAACCCCGTCCCGCGGCGATCGCCATCAGCCCCGAGTCGGCCGCCTTCGTCTCCCTGGGTGCCACCGTGCGGTTCTCGGCCAGGATCACCGACCAGAACGGCGATGTCTTCGACGGAACGGTAGCATGGTCGAGCAGTGATCCGGGCATCTTCACCGTGAGCACGGACGGGGAGGTCACG
Organism: Gemmatimonadota bacterium; assembly: GCA_028874985.1. Taxonomy (GTDB): domain Bacteria; phylum Gemmatimonadota; class Gemmatimonadetes; order Longimicrobiales; family Gaopeijiaceae; genus Bin94. Next base: position 27,947 of record JAPPGI010000143.1, read on the forward strand.
GCGGCCGGGAACGGCGAGGGCGAGCTCACGGCCTCGATCGAGGATGTCAGCGCGACGGCCGAAGTGATCGTCCAGCAGCTGCCGACGGGGATGGCGATCGTATCCGGCGACGCTCAGACGGGCTCGGCGGGGGATCCGCTGGCACGGCCCCTGGTCGTGCGGGTGGTGGACGGCGGCGGCTCGCCGGCAGAGGGCATCGAGGTCGCCTTCGCGGCGGCGGGTGACGGCTCCGCAGACCCGGACACGGTCGAAACCGGCACCGACGGCATGGCCGAGACGACGTGGAGGCTGGGAGGCGGATCCGGCATCCAGCTGCTGAACGCGTCCCTGGAGGACGGTACCAACGTCGAGTTCGCGGCGGCGGTGGGTACGCTCGATCCGGCCCCCGACAGCGCGGTCTACCGGATCGTGTTCGAGGCCACCTGGAGCCGCCGGACGCACCCGGACGACTTCCCTCCCGGCCCGCATTTCTCGCCCCTGATCGGCGCGGTGCACAGTGACCGGGTGAGCTTCTGGGATCTCGGCGAGACAGCCAGCCCGGGGATCGAGAGCATGGCCGAGACCGGAGCCACCAGCCTGCTGTCCGGCGAGATCAGGGCGGAGATTCCGCAGAACGCCAGTGCAATCGTCAGCGGATCCGGGAGCGGAAGCCCGGGCAGAGTCACAATCAGGGACGTCGTGGTCCGGCTGGACGATCCCCTCGTCACGCTGGTCACGATGATCGCTCCCAGTCCGGACTGGTTCGTGGGGGTGACGGGGTATTCGCTTCTGAACGGCCTGGGACACTGGACCGATGAGCGAAGCGTGGTCCTCTATCCGCTGGACGCGGGTACCGACGACGGGCCGAGCTACACGTCGGACAACGACGACACCTCGCCCAGGGAACCGATCCACAACCTCAGGGGACTCAAGCCGTTCTCGGCCCAGGCGATCGGCAGCTTCACCCTCACGCGGGTCGACGGGTAGGAGGATGCGCCGCGCGGCCTGAACGCCGGTACCGGGACGGCCACGGCCCGCGAAGCGCGGTTTGTTCGCCCGCCCGGGACCGGTGGGGTAACTTGGTCGCATGACCTCTCCCGCCCACCCCACCCGCCGACCCACAGTCCCCGCCGCCGAGGAGATCCTGGGCGGCTACTTTCCCGTCCTCGACCACGGCTTCGTGGCTCTGGTCGACTACATGGGAACCGACGACTCGGTGGAGCGCGCCGCCCGTGTCAGCTACGGCTACGGCACGCGCAGGGTCTCGGCCACCCGCGGGCTCATCCGCTACCTGCGCCGCCACCTCCACACCACCCCGTCGGAGATGGTCGAGTTCAAGTTCCACTGCGCCATGCCGATGTTCGTCGCGCGGCAGTGGGTGCGGCACCGGACGGCCTGCCTGGCCGAGGGCACCGAGGTGTACTTCGACCGGGCGGGCGCGGAGAAGAGAGGAAGCCGCCAGCCGTACAAGGTGCCCATCGAGGAGATCTGGCGACGCTTTCAGCCCGCGCGGAACCCGACTCGGCCAGACAGGCGACGGAACCCGTTTTTCCGCCGCGACCGCGTCAGGCGGATGAAGCTCCGGCAGGTCGACGAAGACACGCTCGCGCTGCAGCACACCCGTATCGTGGACGTGTACCGGAATGGTGTGAAGCCGGTGTTCAGGATGGTGATGGCAGACGGCAGGTCGATCGAGGCCACCGCCGATCACCGGTTCCTGTTCGCCGGGGGTTGGGACACGCTCAGGGGGGCGGCCGGACTGCGGGAGACGGGTGGCCGGGCGGTGTGGAGGCGGGGTGAGTACTTCGTGCATGTGAACGGCGCGGCGGAGAAGCGGGACCGGACCTGGTTCTACAGGGCCAAGCCGGTCGGGATCGCCCGCTTCGAGTACGCCGGCGAACGCGAGACCTACGACCTCGAAGTGGAGGGCCCGCACCACAACTTCGTGGCGAACGGAATCGTCACCCACAACTCCGTCAACGAATACAGCGGTCGCTATTCGCTCATGCCGCTCCTCTTCTACAGCCCCGAACAGGACCAGTTCTCGCTCCAGAGCGCCGTCAGCAACCAGGGGCGCGCTCCCGGGTCGGTCAGCCCGGAGTTCTACCGCGAGGCCATGCGCCGGTGGGAGGCCGTACGCGCCCGGGCCGCCGGCGACTACGGCTGGCTGGTCGGCGAGAACGTGGCCCGCGAGCTGGCACGGATAGACCTGCCGCTCTCGACGTACACGCAGTGGTACTGGAAGATCGACCTGCACAACCTGCTCCACTTCCTCACGCTGCGCGTCGACGACCACGCCCAGTGGGAGATCCGGGAGTACGGGCGTGTGATCGCGGGCATGGTCAAGCGCGTCGCCCCGCTCAGCTACGAGGCCTGGGTCGACTACCAGGTCATGGGGGACAAACTCTCGCACGGCGAGATCAGGGCGCTCTCGCGGCTCGTGGCGGTGGACGGGGAGGGTCTCGTCGCGCGCCCGGGTGCGCGGCTGTCGCTCGGCGACCTAGCCGGGCTGGGACTCTCCGGGCGCGAAATCCGCGAGCTCAGGGAGAAGCTCGTGCCGGGTGAGGTGCCGGACTACGAGCTGGACCTGGCGGCGATGCGGGATCCGGAGGAGGTGGCGGCCGAGATGCTGGCGGCCGTGCCCGAGGTGGACAGGCGGGACTGAGGGGGCCCGGCATCCTCCGGTGGGGACTGGTGGCCGCCTGCCTGGCGCCGGGGTGTGCCGCGCCGGTGCCCGACGTGTCGGCGAACGGTCCGCCCGGCCCCCCGGCCCCCCAGGGACCCGGACCGCCGATTCCACGATGACCCGGATGGCATTCCAGCGCATGCTCATGAGGGAGTACCCGAAGGACCTGCTGGAAGCCGGGATCGGAGGCACCACGGTCGTCGAACTCCTCGTCGACGAAGGGGGAGACGTCCGGATAAGGTAGGACGTCCGGTGCAGATACGAGTCGAGAAGGGTTCCGGACGCGCAGGTCTTGACGACGCCGCAAGGCGTGTCGGGTGGGCCATGCGGTTCTCACCTGCTCTGGATTGCGGTGAGCCGGTGCCCGTGTCGTCCTCCATTCCAATCAGATTCGTGAGACCCGGACGACGCACGCCACCGGCCTGAAGAGGCGGGCCAGCTCGAGGGCGCAGCCGGGTACGGGCCGCTACCGGCCAGGCCCCCGCTCCCTGACCAACGGGAGGCGCGGCCAATGCGCGTCAATGGCCTTGGCCACGCCCTCCGGAACCCCCAGTCGCTTCTTCGACGAGCCCCAGACCTCGACGAACCGCTCGACCGTTCGCCACGCAACGTCCAGGACCGGCTTCTGCGGAACCCGCGCCGCCGACACCAGGTGCCTGAGAACTCCTGCGGTCAGGTCGTTGAAGCCACCGAGGCCGTCCACCCAATCGAGCGCCATGGCGTCGTCATCGAGCAGCGCCACCGTCGACACCAGGTCGTATGCGGGGGCCAGAGCGGGTGTGCGCCGGTCCGGATAGATGAGCGCCCAGTTCTTCAGGTGCGCGTCACCGTTGCCGATCAGGGTGCAGAACACCAGGCGGCGGACGAACTCGGAGGTGGCTTCGTCACCAATCATCGTGCCCAGGACCTCCGCGATATCGCCGTACCCGGCCTTCACGTACTTCTGCTCCGGGTGGGCTCCGAGCACCTGGGCGAAATCCTCGACGTGGACGGGCGTGCCGTCGTCCGCCCGGTCGAAACGCCTTACTGCAAGCGCCATCTCGCCCCCCGCGATCCCCATCCCGCGCGGCAGGTTCGCGATCGAGTCCACCGGCACGAGCCTCGTCTCGGGCACGTCGATCCCCACGCGGCCGGCCAGCCGCATCATGGCGTGTTCCTGTTCGGGCAGTCCCGGAAACGCCGCCGCGGGCAGCTTGACGATCCAGGATCCGCCGACGCCCCGGGCCGGAATCGTCATCTTCCCCGCGGTCTCGATGGTCGCGGACAGCTTCAACTGGACGCCGGGCAGGGAGAAGCGGAAGGGGGGAGGGAGAGCGGCGACGGGATCGCGTACGGAGTCGGGGGTGCGGCGACGGCCTGCGGCCCTATGCACAGTCCCGGCGCGATCGACGGGGCCGTGGGCACGGGAGAGACGGGCAGGGGCCGCCGGCCCTGCGCCTCTGGCGGACGAGCGGGCCGAAGTCGGGCGATCCGGGGGTGCACTGGGACCACCGGTGTCGAGCGAAACGACGGTCACGGCCCCGGGCAGATCCAGGCCGAGCGCCGCAAGCAAGGGGAATTCCCGCCGGGGTTCGATCCCCGCCGACCGCGCCAGGTATTCCCGCAGCGGCCCCTCGGGCAGGAGGTTCGAGAGGAACGGGGGCGCCCGGGTGCGCGTGGGCGGGATGTCGGTGACGAGATGGCCGAAGGGGTCCAGGAAGGAAAGGGAGAGGGTGGCTCGTCCGGGGTCGTCGATGTAGGCGGGATCGAAGGCGAAGACGATTCGGTCGCGGCCGAGCCTGGTAAGCGTGCCGATCGACTCGCCGTGGAGGCGAACGTCGAGGATTTCGAAGTCAGCCAACGCCGGTGATCCGGGTGGGGGCAGCCCTAGCAGTCCGTGGATAAAGCCCCGCGAGCACCGAGAGCGGCGAGGCGCCGGGCTGACATTTGGTTAAAGTTTCGCATCTTATTGCAGTGAATGTGGTTGCATGTTCGACAGCCCGATTTCCCGCTGATTGATTCCCGCCGGTCTCGATTTCAGCCGCGAGCCCGGCGGCGGTCTTCCAGAGCC
>JAPPGI010000213.1 GCA_028874985.1 Gemmatimonadota bacterium
CGCCCTATGATTCAGCTTCGGATCCTCCCCACCCACCACGACAGGTGAAGAGCCTATTTTTCACGAGGCGATAAAGCAACAAGAAAAGTCTCAAATAGAGATACTAAACGTGCTAAATGAGATTCTATCTTGTCTAAAGAGACTTGAACATCTTTATCAACGGGCAACTTTAATGACTGTAGATCAGAACGTATCCGTTGAAGATCAAGCCTGACCCCATGAAATGGAGTTTTTGTTGTATAAGGGGTTCTTAATACACAATCTTTCCCTTGGTTACTCATTGGATATGGTCCCCTCACCGCGGCCACGGCAGCGCCAGCCCCTCGGGCGCCCGCGACCTCCCGAACCACCCCGCCAGAGCCGCCAGGCTGAGCACGTAGGGCAGCGCCAGGAACAGCGGATACGGCAGGTCCGCGTCCCACGCCTGCAGCGCGAACTGGAGCGCCTCGGCCCCGCCGAAGAAGAGCGCCGCCGCCACGATCCCCCACGGGTTCCACCGCCCCAGCACCACCACCGCGATCGCGATGAACCCCTTCCCGGCCGACATGCCCTCGGCGAACGTCCCCGTGTGGACGAGGCTCAGGTGCGCGCCCGCCAGCCCCGCCATCAACCCGCCGAAGGCCACCGCGAGCAACCGCATCCCGACCACCGGCACCCCCGCCGCGTGCGCCGCCTCGGGCGACTCGCCGGCCGCGCGGAGCGCCAGTCCCCAGCGGGTCCGGAACAGGAACCAGGCCAGCACCGGCACCATCGGGTAGACCAGGTACGCCGTCACCGCCTGGTCGAAGAAGGCGGGACCGGCGAGCGGGATCCGCGACAGCAGCGGCACCTCCCACGCCGGAACCGTGGGCAGGTCGAGCGCGACCCCGGTCACCCCGAAACGGCTCTGGAACACCGCCCCCGTGAAGCCCAGGCTGCCGAGCGTCACCGCCGTCCCCGTGATGATCTGGTCGGTCCCCAGCCGCACCGAGAACAGCCCGAAGACCAGCGCGGCCGACCCACCCGACAGGGCGCCCGCGAGCAGCCCGGCCCAGGGTCCCGCCGCCAGCGAGCCCAGAGCCCCGCCGAGCGCGCCCCAGATCACCGAGCCCTCGAGCCCGATGTTGATCACCCCCGCCCGCTCCGACACCGCTTCGCCGAGAGCGGCCAGCGCCAACGGCACCCCGAGTCCGACTGCAGCGACGAGGAAGGAGGAGAGGGCGGCGATGTCAGTCACGGGAACCTCCGCCGGCCAGGACCTGCCAGCTCCTGTCCACGGTGAGCACGGCCAGGATGACCAGCGCCTCGATCCCCCGGACCCAGACCTCCGGCACGCCCGCCTCGCGCTGCATGGCCCCGCCCCCCGCACTCAGCGCCCCGAAGACGATCGCCGTGACCACCACCGCGAGCGGGTTGAGGCGCGCCAGCAGCGCCACCGCGATGGCGGTGTATCCCCACCCGGGCGACAGCCCCTCGTACATGCGGTGCGTGACGCCCGCGACCTGGATCCACCCCGCGAGTCCCGCGATCGCCCCCGACGTCAGGAACGCCAGCCACACGACCGGCCCGGCCCGGAACCTGCCGCTCACCTCGGCCGCGCGCGGCGACGCCCCCACCGCCCGGAGCCGGAAGCCGCCCGGCGTGCGCGTCAGGTAGAGCCAGAGCGCCACCGCGATCACGATGCCGAGCAGGAAGCCCAGGTGCAGGCGCGTGTCGGGAAGCAGCGCCGGGAGCCGCGCCGCCAGCGGGATCTCGTCGGTCTGGTTGAAGACGCCGCGCGGCTCCTGCAGGGGTCCCTGCACGAGGAACTGGGCGAGGAAGACGGCCACGAAGTTCATGAGCAGGGTGGTGATGACCTCTCCCACGCCCATCCGGGTCTTCATCGCCGCGGGGACGGCCGCCCAGAGTGCGCCCGCGGCGGCGGCCGCGGCGAGGGTGGCCGGGAGGACGAGGAGGGGGCTGTGCACGGGCAGGAGGATGGCGACGGCCACCCCGGCGAGCGCCCCGGCGTGGAGCTGTCCCTCGGCGCCGATGTTCCACACTCGGGCCTTGAAGGCGAGGGCGACGGCCAGTCCCGTGAGCAGCAGGGGGGTCGCGCGCACCAGCGTGAAGGAGAAGAAGCGGTCCCAGGTGCCGAAGGCGCCCCGCAGGAGGGCGGCGAAGACCGCGCCGGGCGAATGGCCGCCGAGCGCGAGGAGGGCGGCCGCGACGGCCAGGGTGGCCGCGAGGGCGGCGGTGGCGGTGAGGACGGGGGTGAGGGTGCGGTTCACCGGGGACCGCCGCCCTGCTGGGCGCCCAGCATCAGTTCGCCGATGGCCGTGCGGGTGTGCCTGTCGCGCGGGACCGGGATGAGCCGTCCCCGCACCATCACGGCGATGCGGTGCGAGAGCTCCAGGATCTCGTCCAGGTCGGCGGAGATCAGGACGATTCCGGGGGGGCGCTTCGGGGCTGCGGGGGGCCGCCGGGTGGTTTGGTGCTCGCGGGCGCCCGCCGACGGGGTTGTTGCCAGCCCGGCGATCCGGGCGCGTACGGCCACGGTGGCCTTCACGTCGAGCCCGCGGGTGGGCGACTCGGCCACGAGCATCTCGGCGCTGCGCAGGAACTCCCGCCCGGCGACGACCCGCTGCTGGTTCCCCCCCGAGAGCGTCCCGGCGGTGGTCTCCGGCGACTCTGCGCGCACGTCCATCTCGCGCATCAGCGACCCGGCCGTCTCCTCCACCCCCGCCCAGTCGAACCACGGGCCCCTGCGGTACGCCGCCTTCCCGTGGAGCGCGAAGGCCACGTTTTCGATGATTGTGAAATCGTTCACAAGCCCTTCCTCCCCCCGGTCCTGGGGGATCCAGCCCACTTCGCGCGGCAGGGTCGCGGTGCCCTTGTCGGGGGTTCGGATGCCGGCAAGCACCGCCGCGAGGGTGCGCTGGCCGTTGCCGTCGACCCCGGCTATGCCCAGGATCTCGCCCGGGCGGACGGCCAGGTCAACGTCGCGCAGCAAGGGGGTCCCGCCGCTTCGCACGGTCACGCCCTCGAGGGTTGCCACGGGTTCCGGTTCCAGCCCGCGCGGACCGCGCCCGGGCGGATGCTCCCGTCCGGGCCGGCCAACGGGCTCACCCACCATCGCCTCCGCCAGCCCCGCCGCCGTCACCTTCCCGGCTTCCTCCGTCAACACCCTCCGCCCACGCCTCAACACCGTCACCCTGTCCGCGACGGCCAGCACCTCGTCCAGCTTGTGCGCCACCAGCACGATTCCCGTCCCGGCTTCGGCCACCCGCCTCAGCACGGCGAAGAGCCCCTCGACCTCCCGGGGCGCCAGCACGGCGGTGGGCTCGTCCAGCAACAGCACCCCGGTCTCGCTCATCAGCGCCTTCAGGACCTCGATCCTCTGGCGCTCCCCCACACCCAGCCCCGCCACCGGCGCGTCCAGCTCGACCTCCAGTTTCAGCTCCCGCGCGCGCGCCCTCACCAGGGCACGGTAGTCCGGCGCCTCCGTGCCCCTGCCCGTCCACGCCCCGGCGTTGAACAGGGCGATGTTCTCCAGCCCGGTGAAGCGCGGCACGAGCGAGAAGTGCTGGTGCACCATGGCGACGCCCAGCGCCCGGGCCTCGCGGGCGCTTCGGAGCGCGACGGAACGGCCGCCGATCTCGACGCCGCCGGCGTCCGGGGCCAGGAGACCGGCCAGGATCCGGGCCAGCGTGGTCTTCCCGGCCCCGTTCTCGCCCAGCAGGCCGTGGATCTCACCGGGTGCGAGCTCGAAGTCGACCTCGCCGAGCGCGGTCACCGCCCCGAACCGCCTGGTGACTCCCCGAAGCCGCGCCGCGGCGGTCACGGGCTGCAGCCTCCGCTCCCGGCGGGCCGGGCGCCCGCTGCCGACATGCCGGTCAGGGGGAGGGCGGATCGTCGTCCTCGGGCTCCAGGTATTCGATGCGCGGCACCTCCAGCTCGCCGGCGATGATCGCCTGCCGCGCCTCGTCTATGCGGGCCAGCGCCTCGGGCGGGATCACCCCCTCCTGCGCTGGGTTGGGGACGAACTCCACCGCGCCGACGCGCAGTCCCGCGTACTCGGCCACGCCGCCCAGGGTCCCGTCCCGCCAGGCTGTCGCCGTCCTGAGGAACATGGCCGGGATGTTGATCACCGCGCTGCCCACGATCACGTCGGGGGCCACGTCGTTCTGGTCGCGGTTCATGCCGAAGGCCCACGCCTCGCTTCCCCCTTCGCGGGCTTCGCGCACAGCCTGGAAGAAGCCGAAGCTGGCGGCGTCCAGGTTGTGGATCAGCACGTCGGCGCCCTGGCGCAGCTGGGCGGCCGCGGCCTCCTTGGCGGCGGAGGGGTCGTACCAGTCGCCGGTGAAGGTCTCCAGCACGGCCGCGTCGGCGCGCACCGCCTTCACGCCCGCCTCGAAGGCCACGAAGGTGCCCTTCGCCGTGGGGATCTCGACGCCCCCGACCATGCCCACGATCCCGGCCGCGGTGACGGCCCCCGCGGCCATCCCGGCCAGGTAGGACGCCTCGTTTAGGTGGAAGAGCAGCGGCACCACGTTCGCCGACGGCCGCGACCCCCCGGAGACCACGAAGGTGACGTCCGGGTACTGTTCGCCCGCCCGGCTCGCCGCGTCCTGGTACTCGAAGCCGTGCCCGAAGATGAGGCCGTAGCCGTCTTCCGCGTACGAGATGAAGGCCTCGTCGAACTCGGCGGGGGTGCGGGTCTGCTGGTGGGAGACCTCGAAGCCGAGGGAGTCGCCGATGAGCTGCAGGCCCTCGTAGGCGCCGGCGTGCCAGCCCGCGTCGCTGACCGGGCCGGAGGTGAGGAGGGCGACGTGGGGGGTGGGGGGGTCGGTCGCCGGGACGTCGTCCTGCTTGCGGTCGACGTTGCATGCGAGGGTGGCGAGGAGGGCGAGGAGGGTGGCGGTGGTGGGGGGGTGGTTCATGGTGCGTGGTCCTGATGGGGGAGGGGGGGTGGGCGACCACGGGGATCGGACCGGATGGTGGGAAAGATACCATGGCGGGCGGGTTGGTGGAGTTGCAGGCGACGTGCTCCCCGGGGATGGACCATCGGTATGTCCGCCGGGTCACATCCCGCCTGACGGGAAGCGACCGGCAGGCCACCGGGCATCCTGCACAATCGGGAAGGCCTTCTGTCCCCCGACCACCGCAAGCCGTTGCGACAACCGACGTTAGGTCCATCGGGGATGGGAGGTTATCTTTTCCGGTTCCGACTGCCGGCCAACCGCGGCATCCGAATCCCAGACCAGCCCGTAGTGGGGGTTGACACGACGATGGCTTTCGAGTGTACCCCGACGCTTAGAGTGGAAAGCGCTCGACCGGTCTCCTTCCCGGAGTGTCCGTCACGGCCTGACGCCCACTCCCGGCGCTCTCGCGCCCGCGGCCGCTCCATTCGACGCCCGGCGGCCACGGACACTGCGAGGAGCAGGTGGTGAGTCCAGCCACGCCGCCGCCCATGAAGGCGGCGTGGAGGTCGCGGTCGGCGCTCAGATTCGCCGAAGAACTGATTCTCCTTCTGCTCGACAAGGACACCGGGGCGCTCACCCCGGTTCCGGATCGGTCGCTGCGGTGCGCGCTGGCCGGGGCCGTGCTGATGGACTTGGCGCTGGAGGACCGCATCGACACCGATCCCGGGCGCCTCTTCCTGGTCGATTCGACCCCGGTCGGCGATGACCTGCTCGATCCCTGCCTGAGATTGATCGCTCGCACCACCGAGACCCGGGACACGGCCCACTGGATCGACCGCCTGGCCGAAGCGGCGCATGCGGACCAGGTGCGGAGGAGGGCGTTCGACCGTCTGGTTGAGCGGGGCATCGTGGAGCCGGAGACGGAGGGACTGTTCTCGGTGACGCGCAGGGTCGTCCGCTCGCGCCGGTATCCACACGTGGACGGCGAAGCCGAGCGTGAAGTCGAGCTGCGCGTCATGACCGTTCTCTTCTCCGAGGAGATCCCGGCGCCCCGGGATGTCATGTTGATCGCGCTCGTGAACGCATGCGGGATCTTCGGACGGTTGCTCTCGCCCGTGGAAATGGCCGAGGTCGGGAACCGACTCGAACTCATCTGCAAGATGGATCTGATCGCCCGAACGGTCTTTGCGGCAATACGCAAGGCCGGCGGTCCCGGCGTCGAGTCCGTTCGCGGGCGGCGCGGCCCGGACATGGGCTCTCCCGCGGATAGAGCGCGGGCGCTGGCCGCCATCCCCCTGGCCGACGGGGGCGGACTGCCGCTGGTGGGCAACGCGTTCAGCCTGACGGGAGATCCGATACGCTACCTCGCCCGGCAGTACAGGGAGCTTGGCCCGGTCTTTCGTCTCCGGGCATTGTCGCACCGCTTTACGGTCCTCGCCGGGCCCGAGGCCAACCTGTTCCTCCAGCGCCACGGCAGGCTGCACCTTCGCAACGTCGACTTCTACGGCACCCTCGCGTGGGCGCTCGGTGGCCACCGGCAGGTCCTCGGGATGGACGGCGCCGAGCATTTCCGCCTCCGCAAGGTCCTGGCGAGAGGCTATTCGCGCCGGTACGCGCTCGACCGAATGGATGAAGCGGTCGGAATCGTGGCGCGCGACATGGACGATCTGCCCCAACGAACGCCGGTGGCGGCGTTGCCGATTCTGCAGCGCGTCATCAGCAAACAGATAGGAACTCTCTGCACCGGTGTACGGCCGGACGAGTATCTGGACGACCTCGTCAAGTACGTTGACACGATGCTGGCCGTCCTCACGCTGCGCCGCCCGCGGTTCATGCTGCGCACACCGGGCATGCGCCGTGCGTGGACCCGGTTGGAGGCCTTGTGTGAGCTCATCCTGAAGTCGGCCGAAGCCGAGGGAGACCGCGAGCCGGATCTCGTCGACGATGTGCTGGCCCTGCACCGGGCCGATCCGCAGTTCCTGCCCGAAACGGATCTCGCACCGGCCTGCCTCGGACCGTTCATCGCCGGCCTGCACACCGAGGCGAGTGTCGCCACATGCATGCTGTACGAGCTGCTCAGGCACCCCGCAACGATGGCGCGGATGCAACGGGAAGCGGACGACCTCTTCGCCGCCGGCGGCCCCACGGCCCGGAAACTCCAGGCGATGGACGTCACTCACCGCGTGGGGATGGAGACCCTGCGGCTCTATCGAGTCGCACCCGTTCAGGTGCGGACGGTCGTCAACGCCTTCGAATTCGCCGGGTTTCCGATTCCGGCCGGCACGATGGTCATGTTCGCCACCACCATACCCCATGTCCTGCCGGAACATTTCCCCGAACCGGAGCGGTTCGACATCGGCCGCTACGCGCCGGAACGTGCCGAACACAGAGTGCCGGGAGTGTACGCGCCCTTCGGGATGGGGACCCACAGGTGCCTGGGCAGCGGCTTCGCGGAGGTCAGCCTGACCCTGACCCTGGCGACCATGCTCCACCGGGCCGAGATCACGATGCATCCGCCGAACTACACGCTGAAGATGGGCTATTCGCCGCTGCCGGCCCCGAAATCCGGCTTCAAGATCGTCATTGCCCGCCGCCGGCGATGACCACCCGCCGCCACCCGACGGGAACCACGCAACCGGCCGACTCCGGCAAAGCTCACCCGCACCTGTTCGCGACCTCGCCGCTCTCGCTGTGGTGGAGTCTCCTACGCGAATACGGCGGCGTGCGGCCGCGGTACCGGGGCAGGTTGGCGGGGATACTGGCGACGAGCGCCCTTACGGCGCCGCTGCGCCTGGCCGAGAGGCTTCGCTACGGCCGCCGGGTGGCGCGGACGGAGATCCGCCGGGCACCGGTCTTCATTCAGGGCTTTGCCCGCTCCGGCACCACCCACCTTCACAACCTGATGGCGCACGATCCCGGTCTGGGGTACGTGTCGACCCTTCATGCTTCCGCCGCCCCCTTCTTCCTGATCTCGCGCGGTTGGCTGGATCGGCTGATCGCCGGACGGCTCCCGTCGAAACGCCCAATGGACAATGTTGCGGTCTCCCTCGACCTCCCGCAGGAGGAGGAACTGGCCCTTGCGGCCGCGTCCCGGCTGTCGTCCGTGCATCTTCTCTCGTTTCCGGGCCGGGCGGGCGAAATCGTGGCGAAGATGGGCGCCATGCGGCTGACCGAGGCGGAGATGCGGGAGTGGACGGGCTGCTATCTGCACGTGCTGCGCAAGGCCACGCTGGCTTCGGACGGACGCAGGCTGGTGCTCAAGACGCCGGCCAACCTCGGTCGGACCGACCGCCTGCTGCGACTGTTTCCCGCCGCGAAGTTCGTCTTCGTCGTGCGCAATCCGTATGTCGTCTTCGCTTCCACGATGAAGCTCTACCGCACCTTGATTCCCATGTACCGCCTCCAGGACGTGGACTGGGACGTTGTCGAGGCCTCGGTGTTTTCCAACTACGTTGACATGACCCGCCGGTACATGCGCGACAGGACTTCGATCCCGAAGGGGAACCTGATCGAAGTACGATTCGAGGACATCGAGGCGGATGCCATGGGCGTCCTGGAACGCGTCTATGGGACGTTGGGCCTGCCGCGCTGGGAACGGGCGCGGAAGCCCGTCGCGGAATACCTGGGGACCCTGTCCGGCTACCGCAAGAACCGCTACCGGTTCGATCGGTCCATGATCGACAAGGTGGACCGGGAGTGGGGGTTCGCCGTGCGTGAATGGGGCTACGAGCCGCCGAACGTGAATGACTGACGGCGGCGCGGGGCCGACACCCGGCAACGCGGTGCCGACACCCGCCGGACGCTTCAACCACCTGGATGCCGTCCGTGCGGCTGCGATGATATCCGTGGTCACGGTGCATTCACTGATGTCGCTTGCCCTCGGTTTTCCGTGGATCGTGACCGACGCGGAGCGAGGCCTTTTCGGGTCGACGCCGTGGCCGAAGAGCGGCAATGACCGGTTCCCGCTCTCCGACCCTGAGTCGCCGGACCCCGCGGCCGAGCTCAGATAGGGCCGGCAGATCCTGTGTCGATGGCGAGCGCCTCCGCCGTCTCCCGTACTCGCCGGAGCAATTCCTCGGCGGTCTCGCACTCGATCACTGCGTCGGCGACGAGTCCGAGATCTTCCTGGTCGGAGAGCCTCGCCAGCATCGGCCCGGAGCTGTTCGGCGGTCCGGGGACCGAACCTGCGCCTGACCATCCGGTGGACCAGTTGGCGCTCCCGCTGGATCGATGCTCGCCTCTCCCGCTCGATGCCCTTCTGCAGCCACTGTTGGTCCCGCTCCTCGCCCCACTTCCGGGCCCGCTCGATCAACGTCATCGTTCCTTTCTCCTCTCTTCTCCTTCGCAGTGTTCGCTGGAGCTTCTCACCCTTCGGACCGTGCCGCAGCGTCAATACCCGTTCGATCCACGCCCAGAAGGCGGCGTCCAGTTCCGGCTCCCCGACCGCCGCGAGCCAGTCCGCCAGCGCAACGATCAGCGGCTCCAGCCGCTCCGCCGTAGGAGCCTGCTCGAACCTCGCGATCATGGCGAGCACGTTGTACGGCGGCAGCGAGGCCGGATCCTGCGTCCGAATTTCGATGAGAAGATACCGGAGCCGCGGACGGTATCCAAGCGGTTCGCCGGGCACCGGGCCGAGCAGGTCGCCGATATCGGTCGGCCCGGTCCAGCACCGCTCTCCGTTGTAGATGACCACGGGCAGCACGAAGGGGTACTCGCCACCAGGCCCGATATCCTCCATGCCGAGCCGCATCCAGATCGTGGCGGTGTAGTCCATCATGCGCAGGGCCATGCGGCGGTCGACGGTGGACTGGAACTCCAGCAGGATCAGGATGTGGACCCAGCCACGGTCGGGGAGTAACGGTCGCGAGGGGCAAGGGGCGGAGGCATGGTTGGATGGGACTGACTTGTAGGGCGGCTTCCGGACCATGCGAGCCGGGCTGTTCCAGGCCTGCCGAGGCGCGCACGGTCTCAGCCGGGAACCCCCTCGACTGCATGGTAGTAGAGACCTTGCGGCTGCGCGGCCCACCCACCGCGACCACGACTGCGCTTCTGGTGGCCCGTCGGCGGGAATCGTACAATACGGGGCGCACTTCCCGTCCCACCCCAACCCGAACTGGACCAACCCATGAGCCAGCGCCGCGACCACTGGAGCTCCAACGCAGGCCTCGTCCTCGCCGCCACCGGCAGCGCGATCGGCCTCGGCAACCTCTGGAAATTCCCCTTCATCACCTGGGAGAACAACGGTGGTGCCTTCGTCCTCGTCTACCTGATCTGCATCGCCGCAGTCGGGCTGCCGATCATGATGGCCGAGCTGCTGATTGGGCGCCGGAGCCAGAAGAGCGCGGTGGGGGCGCTCAAGGAGGCCGTCGCGTCCAAGTGGCCGGGCGGCCGCTGGCTGGGTGGGGTGGTGGGGTTCTGGGGCGTGCTGGCGGGGTTCATCCTGCTCAGCTACTACACCGTCATCGCGGGGTGGTCGCTCTTCTACTTCGTCAAGACGATGGGGTGGACCTTCGGCGGATACCCGGCGGGCATGTCGGCGGGGGACCTTTTCACCGGACAGGCCCTGAACACCGGCCTGCAGCTGCTCCTCTCGCTGGGCTTCAGCGTGGCGACCATAGCCATCGTCTACTTCGGCGTCAGCAAGGGGATCGAACGGATCGCGAGGATCTTCCTGCCGATCCTCTTCGGCATCCTGCTGCTCATGCTGGTCAGCGCGCTCAGCATGAGCGGCGCCGGCGAGGCGCTGGCCCACATCTTCCGTCCGAATTTCGCCGAACTTGAGAGGGGGGCGGTCCTGGAGGCGCTCGGGCACTCCTTCTTCACCCTGTCGCTCGGGATGGGGGCGATGATCACCTACGGGTCCTACATCTCCCGCAAGCATTCGGTGGTCAAGGCCTCGGGAGCGATCGTCGCGCTCGACACGTTGATCGCGCTGATCGCCACCGTGGTCATGTTCTCGGTGATCTTCTCGGTGGCCGGGATGCGCGACGAGGTCGGCGGCTCGACGGTGGGGATGCTCTTCATCTCGCTGCCCGAGCTCTTCTACAGCGAAGTGCCCTTCGGCGTGGTGCTCGGACCGCTCTTCTACGTGCTCGTGGCGCTGGCGGCGCTGACGTCCACGATCTCGCTCCTCGAGGTGGTGTCCGCGTACCTGATCGACCAGCGCGGGATCACGCGCAAGAAGGCGACCACCGGCGCCGGGGCGGCGATCTTCCTGTTCACCACCTTCGCCGTACTGTCGATTCCGGGGCTTCTGGGAGTCTCCACGGAGGGCTTCTTTTCCGGCATTGAGATCTTTGCTGGCAAGGTGGGCTGGTTCGCCACCGCCGACCACTTCGTGTCGAACTGGATGCTCCCCACCGGCGGCTTCTTCATCACGCTGGCGGCGGGCTGGTTCATGACCCGCGAGTCGACCCGCGGCGAGCTGGCCGATGGCAGCGAGCCGCGCTGGTTCCACTACGGCGCATGGCGCTTCTTCATCCGTTGGGTGGCGCCGATCGCGGTGGCGGCGATCATCGTGTTCGTGATTCGCGGAACGGACTTCAGCTGATGGATGCCGGCGCTTCCGGATTGCATTGCGGTAGCGCTGCGGAGGGCAAGCGCGGGTGAGCGACAAGGGACAATTGCCGGACGCTTGTCCGCCACTTGAGGGTCGAAGTGGCGGACAAAGTCCCTCCGGCGTCCCCCAGGTCCGGAAACGCCCGTCCGAGATCTCCTTCGGCGGCCGCGTCCTCTTCCTCGCGGACGACGCCGAACTGATCCGGCGGCAGCTCCACGATGGATTGGACCCGGAGTTGACGCCCGACCTCAAGGCCCTGCTCCGCGACCAGATCAGCACCGACGAGATCACGCCCGCCTACATCTGCTTTTTCTACGACGAGACGCTCGGCGAGTTCCCGTACCTGGGGCTGGAAGTGGCGAGCGTAAACGGCGGAGCCGAAGCGCCCATCGAACGCGGCACCGTGAAGGCGGGCGGCTTCGTGTGTTCGGTGGCGGGGAAGCGGCGGGGCAAGGGGTCGAGCCGCGAACAGAGCCCGTACGCGGAGTTGATGGCGGGGATACGGGTCGTCGTCAGCGAGAGCATCGAGCGCATCTACAACGAGAACTGCCAGAACCTGGGCATTCTCACCACGACCGACTTCGGCCTCATCGACCGGATCCGCTCCGGGGAGCCGATCCCTCTGAGCGAGTTCACGGCGGGGACGGACGACATCACGCGGCAGATCATCGAGTACGGGGGGCTGTTCGAGTTCAACATGGCGCGGCTGGCGGGCCAGGTGACGCTCCCGCCGCCGCGGGCGGAGGGAGGGAATCCCGCAGGCGGCACGGGGATGCCGCCGGCCGTCGCGCCGAACGGGCGGCCGGACGACGCCCGTCGCGCTTCTTCCCCCCACCCCATGACCCTCGGCGAGAAGATCTTCGCGCGGAAATGGGTCGTGGACGCCGCCGAAGGTCGCATCGGCACCGCGTCGACCGAACCGGGCGAGGCCGGCTTCTTCCGCACCGACATCCGGTTTTCACACGAGTACGTGACCCCGATGGCCGCCATCTTCTTCGAGCAGAAGCTGGGGGCCGACGCCAAGGTCCTTGACCCGGACTCGATCCTCTTCTTCCGCGATCACCTGACCTTTCTGCACAAGGTGATGAGCCAGGAGCGGATCGAGCAGGGGCTGCTGGCGGTCGCCAACGAGCTGGAGGTCAAGCAGCGGGAGTTTTCGGAGAAGCAGGGGATCCGGTTGTACGGGGAGCAGCAGGGCCACGTGATGGGGTCCGAGGCGATCTGCCACTCGAAGATCCTGGAGGACTACGCCGAGCCCGGTATGCTCATCATCGGGACCGATTCGCACACGCCGCACGCGGGCGCGGTCGGGGCGCTGGCCTTCGGGGTGGGCACCACGGCGATCTTCAACTCGTGGATCACGAAGGACGTGCGGGCGCGGATCCCGCCGTCGTTCAAGGTGGTGGTGGACGGGACGCTGCCTGCGAACTGCACCGCGAAGGACCTCATGCTGGAGATCCTGCGGCATCCGTACGTGCGCGACGGGCACGCGATCGGGCAGATCGTCGAGTACGCGGGGCCGGTCGTGGAGCGCCTGAGCGTGGACGAGCGCGCCACGATGACGAACATGGCGGCCGAGGTGGGAGCCTTCACCGGGCTGGTCGCGGCGGACGAGCGGACGGTCGAGTTCCTCGTGCAGGAGAGGGGGATGGACGAGGGGCGCGCGCGGGCGCTGGTGGAAGGGGTGTACAGCGACCCGGGCGCCGGGTACGTCAAGGTGATCGAGATCGACGCTTCGCGGCTGCGGCCGATGGTGGCGCTGCCGGGGGATCCGGGGAACGGGCTCTACATCGACGAGCTGGCGGAGCCGGTGGAGATCGAGATCGCGTATGCGGGGTCGTGCACGGCGGGCAAGAAGGAGGACATGGACATGTACGCCCGGGTCTTCCGCGAGGCGTGGGAGGGGGAGGGGCGGGGGGTGCATCCGGGGGTGAAGTGCTACATCCAGTGTGGGTCGATGGACGTGCGGGAGTACGCGCGGGAACGGGGGTATCTGGATCTGTTCAGCGCGATCGGGGCCGAGTTCATCGAGCCGGGATGCGGCGCGTGCATCGCGGCCGGGCCGGGGATCACGCGCACCGCCGAGCAGGTGTCGGTGTCGTCGCAGAACCGGAACTTCCCGGGGCGCAGCGGGCCGGGGCGGCTTTATCTGGTGTCGCCCTATTCGGTGGCCGCGTCGGCGGTGGCGGGTCGGGTGGTGGGGTGGGGGCGGGGGGGGTCTAACCTGACTCGTATCGGAAAGCGGGGTGGGAAATGAGGTCATTCCAGGTTGTCGTGTTGTTGACGCTGGCCGTTGCGCTTTCGGCAGCAGCCCCGGTCACCGGCGGCGCCCAGACGATCGTGGAGATCGACGACCGCATCGCCTGCCCGAATTGCTTCATCGAGGCGGGCCCGTCCATGACGCTCGCCGCCCCCGCGGATCGCTTTTCGTTCACGAGTTTCCCCGGCATCAACGTCGCCCGCGACAGACAGGGGAATTACATCACGGCTCCGGTTGTGGGTGACGCGCTGGTGGCGGTTTTCGGCCCGGACGGCGGGTACAGGGCATCGTACGGAAGGATCGGAAGGGGACCGGGTGAATTCGCATCCGACTATCCGCTGATTGTCGAGGTCGGAGAAGACGATGTCCTGTACGCGGTCGATCCGGTTCAAGTCCACACGCTCGCACCGCTGGCCGCAAGCCGCCTGAACCAGGTTCGCCTCCCCTTCCAGGTGACGGACGTGGTGGCCCTCGGGGACGCTATCGCGGTTCAGGCCACGGTGCGCACGGAGGCTGGAACCATCACGGTCCAGATTCTCCGGCCCGACGGGACGGTGGAGACGAGCATCGGAGCGACCGGGGCGGACGGAGAGCCGTTGCAGCCGGGCATGGTCCGGCGCGTCCTGGGGCGGTCGAACGATGGCACCGATTTCTGGAGTGCCCACGTCCTGCGGTACCGCATGTCCAGGTACGGGCGTGATGGAGAGGAGAGGACACGCATCGACCGCGTCTCCGATTGGTTCCCGCCGCGTTCCACCATCGAGCCGGGAGCCCCGTTCCAGGTACCCGCAAACCCGGGCGTATCGGGCATTCACCAGGATGGGGACGGGCTGCTCTGGGTCGTGACCACGCGGGCCCCGCGTTCCTTCAAGCCGCTTGGCGGTGGACGGGCATCAGGCTCCGAGATGCCGCTGAGTTCCTACATGGACATGAATCGATTCCTACACACCACGGTGGAGGTGCTAGATCCGGTCGCAGGGGAACTCGTTTCCAGCCGTGACTTCGATGAGTTCGTCCAATTGGTGAGTACGCCGGGCGACGACGTGTTCGTGTTCGCGCTTCGCCCCGATGCGCTCGGCAGCTTCGATTGCGTGGTGACGCCGCTGAAGCTGCGGCGGGAGTGAACGCAGAGTAGTCCGGGCTTCCGGGTCATCGTCGGGAGGTCACTCGACCGTCGGCACCTTGACCCCCAACCCAAGCGCGGCGCTGGCCAGCGCACGATCCAGCGTAGCCAGCGGCAACCGCATCCGCACCGCCAACTCCAGGTACATGGCGTCGTAGACGGACAGCCAGCGTTCGTGCGCAAGCTCGAGGACGCTCCCCCAGACGCGGGAGGTGGAGACCGGCTCGATCGCGATCGGCAGGGCTTCCAGATTGGTCCGAATCCGTGCCCAATCCTCCGTGCGGATGCGGCCTCGGCCGGTGGCGACACGGAGAACGTTGCCGACCTCGATCGGCCAGATGGCCGGCACGAACGCCCGCCCCGCGAGCAGGGAATCGCGCAGGAGGCCGGTTTCCTCCGTGGCCTCGTCCGGGAACACCCACGCCATGGTGACCGAGCAGTCGAGGACGAACGCCATCAGCGCTTGCGGCCCTCTTCGATCAGATCCCGGACCGAAAATCGACCGAGACTGTGGGTGGCTTGAAAGGCCTTCAGGTCCTCGATGGCGGCCTGGACCCTGGTGGTGTCTCGAGGCCGAAAGGGGATCAGTTCGGCGACGGGGCGGTTGTGCCTGGTGATGACGAACCGCTCCCCGGCCTGCACGCGCCGCAGGAGTCGGGGCAGATGCGTCTTGGCTTCGAAGGCGCCTATTCTGGACACGGCGGCCACTCTTTCGGAAGAGGTATCTTGACCTACAGACCAGATGCAGACTAGTCTATTTGGTGAATTGAGTCAAGCAAACTGAACTTCTTTCCCGATGTTTGGGGATTTCAGCCGCGAACCCTCGGGCGGCCTTCCAGTGCCGCCCTGAGTTGTCCGGCATCCGGCCTCTGGTAGCACCCGCCCCATCCCCGCCGCGAAGGCGGGATTGCGCCGCGGGTGTTCGACTGTACAGGACGCTCGGAAAGGGAACGGAGTCAATCGAGCAGGGGCGTCCCAATCGAGCATGCGGCTGTCCCTTGATTTGCCGCGGCGGTGGGCGTGCGGTTTGACCGGGGGGTCCGGCCCTCCCCGGCATCGCGGGTTCCCCAACACCCAACCGCCTGTTGCCGCCCCCCGCTTCGTCGACTCGGCGGTCCCGCCGGCGCTGGAGGCGGTGGCGTGATCAGGCGCCCGCCCGTCGCCGCGGCGAAACCCGGGACGCGAGCATGTCGGAACGGGACAGGCCACCGGCGGAATTCGTGCCGCCCCCCCAAGGCGGGTACGGCGTCTCGCACGAGACGGTGCGGCGGGTGCCATCAACCGCGGCGCAATGCCGACTTCCGCCTGGCAGCCGACCGGCAGTTCACCACGGACGACGCACGCGTCAAGCTCAAGCGCCTCTATCCGACGAGTGATGTGTGACGCTAGGTGGCTGCGGGGCGCAGGGGGGGACTAGCGGCGGGTTGGCCGACACCCGAAAGCCCGGCCGAAATCGCGAAGGGCAACGTGTCCGACGCTGGGCGGAGCGTGCTACGGGGCAACCGGAGCCCGCGCCCGAGGGTCATAGTCGTTGTTCGCATCGAATCTCGATCTCTCAATCTGGAGAACGCCCATGAAAACACGGCTACGCACATCCATTCCAAGCCGCCTGGACTCGCAGGTGACCGACAAGATCGCCCTCGGGCTCAGGCTGGGCCTGGGCAGCGTGTTCATCGCCGGTGGCTGGTGGAAGCTCGCGCGCGCCATCGACCCGCTTCGGTCCGAAGCGTTCGTCGACCGGTACATGGCCAGCAACGGGTACATCAACTCGTTCTTCGACCAGTACCTCTTCGCCGATCCCGGCGCACTGCTCACCCCGCTGGCCTTCCTCACGATCCTGTCGGCTTTCGAGTTCGCCGCGGGAATCGCCCTCCTGGCCGGCGCCTTCGTTCGGGCCATCAGCCTGACGTTCGCCTTCATGCTCTGGACCTTCGTGCTCGCCCTTCCAGTAGTCACGGCGCCCGGATTCGATGCCGACGCCCCGTCATACTTCTCTCCGGCCCTGCTCGTCCAGATCAGGGACATCGGACTGTCGGGCATGTGCCTCGTGCTGTTCAATCTCGGTTCGGGCGCCTGGTCGGCGGATCAGCGGCTGCTCGGCCGCGGCGCTCCGCCCACCGAGGTGAATTGGAATGTGCTGGGGCTGGTGCTGCGCCTGTCGGTCGCCGTGGTGTTCCTCGTGGGTGGCCTATTCGCCGGCTACGACCACATCAAGACCTTCGTCGCGGTTCCCCTTCTGCTGGTCGCCGTGGGCGTCATGATCGCCAGCGGACATCTCACAAGGGCTGCGGCGGTCGCCGCCTTCGCGATCGTCGCTTGGTACTGCCTC
This sequence comes from Gemmatimonadota bacterium, assembly GCA_028874985.1. GTDB lineage: Bacteria > Gemmatimonadota > Gemmatimonadetes > Longimicrobiales > Gaopeijiaceae > Bin94. The sequence goes on from JAPPGI010000213.1 coordinate 17,155, forward strand.
GGGAAACTGGACCCGGCGATGTCCGCTTGGGACTACGTCAATTCGGTCAAGCGGGAGATGGCCTACCTGGTGGCCATCGGTGTGCTCATCTTCTTCGGGGGCGGCAGGGCATTCCGGCCGTCGGGGCTGATCCGGTCGCCGATGCGCTCGATTCTGGGCCACCCACAGCGAGCTTGATGGTGTGTACGCGCCCGGAGCGGCTCGCCTTCGGCGACTGCGGCGCGGGCGCGCGCGATTCGTCATTGCGCTGCCACCCTGGTGTCCGGGGCGGGCCATCGCGACATCGTGCGTGCGGCCGCCGTCGCTATCCGGGCGGGCGTCGTCGGGACGGCCGGGCTCCGCATGGCAAGGATCGGGTCGATTTCAGCATCAGGAGTGTTCACGTTACGGGAGTCCCCATCCACGATGATTCTCGGAGTTCCGCATGAACACGACCGACTACGACCGAATCGCGGCGGCCATTCGCTATCTGACCAGGCATCGCAAGCGCCAGCCGGAACTCGCGGAATTGGCGGCGCACATCGGTCTGAGCCAAAGCCATCTGCATCGTCTGTTCTCGCGCTGGGCCGGCGTCACGCCAAAGCGCTTTCTCGAATTCCTTACCGTTCAGCACGCGAAGAAGCTACTCGACGGCTCGGAGTCCGTGCTCGCGACGGCCCATGGTAGCGGGCTCTCCGGGCCCGGCAGGCTGCACGATCACTTCGTAACCGTGGAGGCCGTCACGCCGGGAGAGTATCGGAGCAGGGGCGCGGGGCTGACGATTCGCTTCGGAATCGGCGAATCACCGTTCGGGCCTGTGTTCGTCGCCTGGACCGAGCGCGGTGTCTGCCGGGTCGGGTTTGTTGCCGGCGGGGGTGTTTCCGCCGAGAAGGAGGCTCTCCGCCAGGCCTGGGGGCGGGCGTCGCTCGAAGGCGACGAATTGAGGGCGACAGCACTGGCGCGGTCCATCTTCTCGGCGCCCTTCGAAGCCGAGAGTCCCCCGCTGACCGTCCATGTGCGCGGGACCAACTTCCAACTGGCCGTCTGGCGCGCCCTGCTGCGCATACCTCCCGGGCAGGTCGTCACCTACGGTCGCGTGGCCGAAGAGGTTTGTAGCGCGCAAGCCGCTCGGGCGACGGGGAGCGCGGTTGGCGGCAACCCGATCGCCTTCCTCATTCCGTGCCACCGCGTGATCCGCGCGGGCGGGATCACGGGCAACTACGCCGGGGGCGCCACGCGGAAACGCTGCATGCTGGCATGGGAGGCGAGTCGGCAATCCATCGGCGGCGCCGAGATGGAGCAGGCCGGAGGCGCGCCATGACGCGTCTGCTTCCGACCGACGGGGAACAACAGCCCCGCGCGCCAACCACGACCTGCGAGGAGCCCGCGCTGCGTGGATGCGCCGCCGGCCGCTTCCACGGGTGGGTCATCGGTGGCGCACATCCGGCGGCGCTGGCGGTGGACCGGATGGTGTCCACCTGGGATCAGAACGCGGCGTTGGCGGCTTGCTCCCCTGCCGAAGCCTCGTAGAGGGCATCGGCTCCGGCTTTGGGAACATGCGGAGTGTGGTCACGGGGCAGACGCGGACCGGAGGAACGGCACGGACTGCTAACCCTCCGCCTCCGGGTGCACTCTGCCCAGGTACATGAACCCCTCCGAGTCGTTGCCGGTGAATTCGCAGTCGTCATCGGTGCCGAGAGCCGTCCCGTTCAGCACGAGGTCGCCACCGGGCGACACATGGCCGTGGTAGGTGTTCCAGACACCAGCCGCTGTTGAAGCCCACTTCCAGCGTGATGGGTTCGCCGAGACTCACGGTCCCGCCGAACTCATAGTCGTTGTCGTACCAGATGGTCTCCTCGTCCGACAGGACGACCCCGGAGATCAAGCCGGTGCCGTAGATGGAGTCGCCCGCCTGCTCGACGGTCATATCCAGCACCGACATGACGGCCAGGCCGTCCGCTCGCCAGACGCCCGTACCCACGTACTGGCCGACAAGGTCGGGGGCCGTGTCCGGGGCGGTCGAGTCGGTGCATGCCAGCAGGGACGCCAGCAGGACCATGCCCGTTGTTCTCATTGGTTTCTTCTCCGTTGTACCCACTGGTAGCAGGAGCAGTGAAACGGCAGATCGATGGACCAGCCGATCGGCAGTTCGGAAGGGCATCCCGGGCTAGGCGACCTGAAAAGGGTCACCGATTGTGTGGCGGAACGCCATGAGAACCGAACGGTACGCTACCTCCCAAGGTAGTACCGTCGGGGCCACGATGCCGGTTATCACCGGACATCGTTCATTTCAGCCCGTCGTAGAACCGTGGGACGGTGTGCGCCATCGTCTCCATCCGTTCGACCTGCTCCGGCGTCGTGGACTCGTCGCGGGGCAGTTCGGGGTGATTCACGAGGTAGATCGGGATGGGATTCACCGACGGATCCGCCAGCGACTCTGTGGCGGTAGTCACCGATTGTCTGCGGGTCATCATCCCGACGCTCCTTTTCCGAGCGGTTCGCCGCCCATGGTTGCCGCCCGAGTCTTCGGCATCGCCAGCCTGCTCCTTTACGACGCTCGCATCGATCAATGCGAGTTTCGGTTGCCCTGCGGACCCGGTCATTGTACCTGTAACGTGGTCCGCCCTGCAACGCCGGATTGGGAATTGTGAAGGTGGAGATCACTGAGAAGGCTTGGTGCGTACCTCTAATATGATTTCGACATGTCCAGAACAGGAAGTAATATGGTCTTATTGTGAACCAGAGATGGCTGGTTGACACCACGCCTTGCCCTGGCTCACTGCCCACACCATCCGCCGACGAGGTCCTCCCATGAATCTGCGACACATGGTGCAGAGGTCGGACACGGTCGCCGGTCGCTGGTTCGACCGCTCCGTGCTCCTGCTGATCGTCGCCTCGGTCGTCCTGATGTCCCTGTCGACGGTGCCCGGCCTCCCGCCGGCCTTGAGGACGGCCCTTGGCGCGGCCGAGTTCGTCATCATCGTGCTCTTCACCGTCGAGTACGGTCTCCGGATCGTCACGGCCGACAACCGATGGAGGTTTGTCCGCAGCTTCTACGGGATCATCGACCTGACGGCTCTGGTGACGTTCTACCTGACCCTGGCCTGGGTCGGAATGATGGACCTCCGCGCGGTCCGCGCACTGCGTCTGCTGCGAGTGTTCCGCGCATTCGAGTTCCGTCGCTACATCGTCGCGACGGCGCGCATCGGCAGGGCCTTGAAGTACGCGCGCGACGAAGCGGTGGTCTTTCTGTTCGCCACGCTGGTCCTGCTGTACATCGCCGCGATGGGCATCAACCACTTCGAGTCGCAGGCGCAACCGGAGAAGTTCGATTCGGTGTTCCACAGTCTGTGGTGGGCCGTCGTCACCCTCACGACCGTCGGTTACGGCGACGCGTATCCGATCACGCTGGGGGGCAGGCTGTGGACGTTCGTGGTGCTGCTGCTGGGAATGGGCATCGTGGCCGTCCCCGCGGGGCTGATCGCATCGGGGCTGTTGAGGGCCATCGAGGAGGAGCGCGCGGAGGCTCGCCGGACCGAGGAACAGGTTGGAGGCACGCCGGAATGACCAGTCATGGGACTAGTCATTTCTCAGTAAGGCGGCAACCCCCGCCGGCGTCACCCGGCGACGACGACTCGCCCCGCCGCCCCCCCCGTCACCTCCCCCACGACGACGGCGGCATCTCCCGCGCGATCCAGCGTCCACAGCAGCCCGGCCGTCCGCTCCGGCGGACACGCGATCAACAACCCCCCCGAGGTCTGCGCGTCCGCCAGCAACAGCTGAACCGTCTCGGACACCTCGCCCTCGACCGCAACGCTCCCGGCCCCGTCCGCCCGGTTCCGCCGAGTCCCCCCCGGCACGAACCCCGCCTCCACCAGCCCCCCCACCCCCTCCAGCATCGGCACCCTGCCGGCCTCGATCCGCGCCGCCACCCCGGAGGCGCGAGCCATGATCCCCAGATGCCCCGTCAGCCCGTACCCGGTCACATCCGTGGCGGCATGCGCGCCGACCTCCATGGCCGCCTCCGCCGCCCCGCGGTTCAGCCTCGCCATCGATTCGACGGCCGCCGCCAGCAACCCCGGCGGACACTTCCCCGCCTTGACCGCCGTGGCCACGATCCCCGTACCGATCGGCTTGGTCAGCACCAGGTGGTCCCCGGGTCGTGCCCCGTCGTTGGCGAGCATCGCGTCCGGGTCGACATCCCCCACCGCGACCATCCCGTACTTGGGCTCGGCGTCGTCGATGGAGTGGCCGCCCAGCACCGGGATTCCCGCCTCGGCGGCCTTCTCGGCGCCGCCCCGGACGATCTCCTCGGCCAGGCCCTCGTCCAGCAACCCGCGCGGAAAGGAGAGCAGGTTGAGCGCGAAGAGCGGCCGCCCCCCCATGGCGTAGACGTCCGAGAGCGCGTTGGCGGCCGCGATCCGGCCGAAGTCGTACGGGTCGTCGACTATGGGTGTGAAAAAGTCGAGGGTGACCACCAGGGCCCGGCCGTCGGCGAGACGGTACACGGCGGCGTCGTCCCCGGTGCTGGCGTCGACGAGCACGCGGGGGTCGGCGGAGGGGAGGAGGGGGCGCAGGACCTGCGCCAGCTCGGCCTGGCCGAGTTTACACGCTCACCCGGCGCCGTGGGACAGGGTGCTGAGCCTGATCCGCGGTTTCTGGTCGTGAGGTTCGGTGGTCATGGATCAAGCTAACACGGCATCCGGGGGGCAGTGGGGGACGAGGAGCCGTCAGCAGTCTCCCGGCGTCAGGATGGGCCGTTCGGCGAGAAACTCTGACCATACACGGGGAGGGGATACCGGAGCTTCGCAGGTCCGGCAAGCCGATCGAGGCCGTCGATCTCCAGGACGTTCTGGATGCGCACCGGCGCAAATCCCCATGACGGGCCGCCTGATCGCGGTGGCCAACGGCCGGCTTCTCGGCGAGATCACGCGTGACACCGGAGGGCGGCTCAGCTTCACATACGACGCTGCGTGGCGCTCCGACGACACGGCATACCCGCCGTCCCTCTCGATGCCGCTGACAGCCTCGGGGCACGGTCGCGACAGGATCGAACCATGGCTTTGGGGGCTCCTCCCCGACAACGAGAACGTGCTGGCCCGTTGGGCGAGGAGGTTCCAGGTGTCGGGGCGCAGCGTGTTCTCGCTGCTGAGTGCGACCGGAGAGGACTGCCCGGGGGCGGTTCAGTTCGCCCGGCCGGAGCGTGCCGGTCGTCTCCTGGGATCGGGACCCCGTGAGGTCGTCTGGTTGACGACCGCGAACGTCGAGGCGCGTCTGCGTACTCTGCGGAACGACAACAGCTAACACGCCTGCTGGGGGGGACGTGGGGACGAGGAGCCGTCAGCAGTCCCCCGGAGCGAGAATGGGGCGCTCGCCCAGTGCGGCCCGGGCATGGTCGCGCATCTCCCTTGCGTCGTCCGGGTCGGTAACGCCGAGCGCGGCCAGCGCCTCCGGGCCCGCTGACAGGCCCTCTACAAGCGCGACCAGCCCCGGGTCGTCGATGACGGCAGCAAGAAGGATCGCGTTCCTCACGATCCAGAAACGATGATGCGGTCTCGCCGTAGCGAACCCTCCCATGGCCGAGCCGTCGAGATACCCCCGCGCCCGGGCGACGATCTCTTCCACGAGTTCGTCGGGAATGTCGCGGGTCAGATCGTTGCCCATGAGAAGAACTGCCAGGTCGTAGAGCCCCGCGCTGACCCGTCGCGGCGGTGCGCCGGGCTCGGCAATGACTGCGAGGATCTCGCGGGCGATCGCGATGAGGGTCTCGCGCGCAACCTCGACCGAGGCGCTCCCCACCATGTGGGTGTTGCAGGTGAAACCCCAGCCGCTGCGTGCGAGCGCCGGGATGCTCCGGGGGTCCTCCAGCCCGCCGACGGCATAGACGAGGTTTGACCGGAGCGCGACAACAGGCGAAGTGGACCAGGACCCTTCATCGACCGGGACGCCGTTGAGGTGCTCCAGCGCGGCGATCATGGCGAGGCGGAGGTCTTCGCCTGCGTCCCCCCGGAGGCGGCGGGCGAACTGGACCGCGTGTACCTGCTCCGGGCCGTACGCGCCCGCGGGAATCGCGCGGATTGCCGCCAGCGCGGTGGCGGAGTCGTAGCTCCTGCGGAGACCCTCCTCCAGCTGCGACAGCACGAAGTACCACTCGTGTTCGTTCACGGCCACCCGGGCGTGTTCCCAGGCCTTGACCATGGCCGACCGAAGTGCCTCCGACACGAGGTCCGGATCGATCAGGGAGGCGAGCTGCGCGGCGTCGATCTGGGAAACGGTTGGCCTGGCGCGGAGCGGGACGGTCATCAGCTCGGCCGCGATCTCGTCCTCTGACATCGCAGGCGGTGTCCAGCCGACCTTCGGGCGCAGGATCGAGAAGAGCGTATTGGCGCCCCTGGGCGAGACGCCGGCCCGAACCATCTCCGCCGGGTCGGCCGCGAAGGCGTGCACCCTGCGCAGTGAAGCCGAGTCGCCGAGCGCGACCGCAAGATCGATCGCGGTGCCGAGTACGCTGCCCCAGGGATCGGTGATCCGCCTGGCGCGCAGGGTCTCCCCGGTCAGGAAGCCCTCCAGGGCCGCGGCGACGGCTTCTCGGGTCTCGGCCGCAAGATCGTGCTTCCTTGCGATCCAACGCAGATCCGAGAGGAGCGCGGCGATCCGGTCGCGACCGGCGGCGGTGTCGGCGATGGCGGCCAGGACGGTCGGTACCGCGGCCTCGCCGAAGGGCTCCAGTGACAATCCGTCAACGGGCGCACGCACCAGCAGGTCCAAAGTGGCCGGATCTCCCATGTCGCGCACGGCCCAGGCCAATGTTCGATGCAGGTAGAAATGTCCGGCCGGTCTCCCGCGCTCCACTGCCCGCAGCGAATCCAGGCCGGCCCGGTGCCCGATGACCTCGAGCCGGTTGCGTTCCCGCACGCGTCGGTTCTCGACTTCGTTCACGTACGCCAGCGCTTCGAGCAGCGCCGTGCGCAGCCCCGGATCCGTAACCCCCGTGGAATCCGTTCCGGCGGTGGGGCGCCGCCAGTAGCGGCCGTGGAATGGAAGCCGGCCGAAAACGACGACATGAACCGCGGCCGCCTGCTCCGGACGTTCGGTCCCGGTGGTGATGGAGCGAATGAACTGCGCAAGCTTGTCCGCGGAATGCTGATTCGCCCACGCGGCCGCCACCTCGTCGCGGACACCGTGCATCGGGTAGTGGTCCCCCCAGACCGATGTGAAGGCTTCGGCCATGGCCGCCCGCAAGTCCTCTCCGGCCTCACCCGCGTCGAGCCGGTTGGCCAGGCGTGCCGCCACCCTCTGCCGGGCCGTGGGAGACCCCGTCGCGGACGGAATCTCACGCATCGCGGCCGTGAGGTCCGCCTGCGACCAGACCGCGCCGAGCGCCTCTTCCAGCATGGCTCCCAGCCTCATCAGTACGCTGTCTTCGACCTGGATTGCCTCGGCTCCGATCGACAGCGCCAGGGCCCGCGTCATGGCTTCTCGCAACTCCTCGCCAAGCTGCTCCGGCGGGATCCGGGCCGCCGCGGCCACCGCCGCGGCCGGCCCCACCGCCTCCTCACCCGCCCGTATGGTGCGGATCACGGCCGCAAGCGAATCCTGGGCTGGCGCCCGGTAAGCTCGTTCCTTCGGCGGCCCTTCGGGCGTCCGGCCCTGCGGCGCACTTCCACACGCCCCGTTGGCCGCCAGGATCGCTGCCGCGACCGGGCCCCGAACCCTCGTGAAGCACCTCATGTCGTCCCCCGCGTTCGCACCCGAAAGATGCCCGTGTCACCGTTCCGGGTGTACGTTATCGGCATGACGAAGGCACCGACAAGGACCGGGGACGATACCGTGAACACCGGCTTCGCCAGATGAGCGCGCCCGCCTGGTCGACGCGCCGGGAGTTCAGCCGCGAGGTGGAACGGCCGGACGAGGAGATGAACCTCGCCCGGGCCGCTCTCCTGGTGGCGCGGGAGGAGTACGTGCAGTTGCCGGTCGACCGATACCTCCTGCGCCTGGACCTGCACGCTGAGGAGACCCGGGACCGCCTCGGCTCCGAGAGCGTCCCGCCGGTGGTGCTGGCCGAGGCGATCCGGCATCTCTTCGTGGTGCGCAAGCTGCGCGGAAACCGGGAGCGGTACCACGACCCGCGCAACTCCTTTCTGAACGACGTGCTCGACCGCGGGCTGGGCATTCCCCTGACGCTCGGGATCGTGCTGCTCGAGGTGGGGTGGCGGCTGGGGCTGCCCGTGGAGGGGGTGAACTTTCCCGGCCACTTCCTGGTGCGCTACCGGGGCGAAGCGAAACAGTTTCTGATCGATCCCTTCCACGGGGGGATGATGCGCACCCGCAAGGAGGTGGGGCAGATCCTGGCCCGGCAGCAGCGGACACCGGTCCCGCTCGACGACCGGCTCCTCAGGACGGCCACCAAACGGGACATGATCGTGCGCCTGCTCCTCAACCTGAAGGGCATCTGCCACCGCTGCGGTGACGACGCGCGGGCGCTGGCCGCGGTCGAGCGGATACTGGTCGTGTCTCCCACCGCGCGCCGGCAGATCCGCGACCGGGGCTTCCTCCTGGCCCGCCTGGGGCGGGACGACGAGGCGGTGGCCCAGCTCGAGACCTACTTGGCCTTCGCGCCCAACGCGGGCGATGTCGAGCGCGTCGAGGCGCTGGTCCGCGACCTCAAGGCCGGGGGCCGTCCGCTACCGGGATCTTCCTGAGCGATCCGGCCGATGGGCGACCTGTTCGAGCTTCTCCGCGCGAGGGGCGCGATCTTCGCGGGGCGGGAGGGAAACCGGACGCCGCGCCACTTCGGCGACCCGCGGGCCGAGTACCACGCGGCGACGGACTCGTGCGGGGTCGTTCACCGTGCGGACCGGCGGCTTCTGCGCGTTCACGGCCGTGCGCCCCGGCAGATGCTGCACGGGATCCTCACGAACCGGATTCCGGAGCCGCCGGCGGAGGTGGGCGCCGCGCTCGCGGGTGAGGCGGTCTACGGCGCGATCCTCACGCCTAAGGGCCGGATGGTGACCGATCTGGTGACCCTCTGGTTGGGGGCTGGCGAGGGGGAGGGGCTGGGGCTGGATGTCGCCACGGGCGGGCACGAGGCCGTGCTGGAGCACTTCAAACGCTTCCTCCCCCCGCGTTTCGCCCGGGTCGACGATCTGTGCGATCGAACGGGGCTGCTCACGGTGCTGGGTCCGGGGGCGGACTCGGTGGTCGAGGGCGCGTTCGGGCAGGCTCCGGCGGCGGGATACGCGCTGCTCGGGGGCGGGCCGGCAGGCGACGGCGTGTTGTTGGCTCGCGGGGTGGAGCAGGTGCCTTCGTGGAACGTCTGGGCTCCGTTGGGGCGGATGGCCGACTGCTGGCGCCGGTTGGAAGAGGCAGGGGCGGCGCCGGTTGGGCAGGGGGTCTGGGAAACGGTGCGCATCGAGGGGGGCCTGCCTGCGTTCGGGACCGACATGGACGAGACGACGATTCCGGTGGAGGCGGGCCTGTTGGACCGGGCCTTCGACCACGACAAGGGCTGCTACACCGGGCAGGAGGTGATCGTGAGGATCCGGCACCGCGGACGGGTCAACTGGCACCTGCGGGCGCTGCGTTTCGGAGACGCCGCGCCGGTGCCGGGCGACAAGCTCTTCGAGGCCGGCGGCACCAGGGCGAGGGGCCGGGTGACTTCCGTTGCGCAGTCGCCGCGGTTCGGTCAGACGGTCGGGCTGGGGTACGTGCGGCGCGAGGTGGAGCCGCCGGCGGAGCTGCGGCTGGGGAGCGGGGCGGGCCCGGAGGTCGGAGTCGAGAGGTGCTGAGCCCCGCCGGTTGCGGGGGACGGATGTGGCCTCCCGGTCCGGCGGCCGCGGTCGGGGCGGCGTCGTGGCCTTCAGTCGGCCTACGTGCATCGAACCGTTGACTCCGGGACTTGTCTGAATGACATTGGAGTGGATCGGATGCAAGTGAATGTAACCAATGCGATGTCAGGCTGAGGTCCTTGATGATGAACCAGATCACCGCCCGAGTCCCCCGTGAACTCATCCAGGCAATCGACGCGGCGGCAACGCAACTGAACCGCAGCCGGGCGGCCGTGGTGCGCCAGGCGCTGGAGCGGTACGTGGAGGACTTCGACAATCTCGCGGTCACCCTGGAGCGGCTTCGCGATCCCTGCGACCCCGTTCTCGACTGGCACGAGATTCGGCGTGAGCTACTCGATTCGGATTAAGCGGAGCGCGGTCACGGAGCTGGCGCGGATCGCCAAACGCGACCGTATCCGGATCGTACATGCCATCGACCGCCTTGGAGAGGAACCCCTGGCGGGCGGTGTCCTGAAAGGGAAACTGAGGGGCTTGCGGCGGATCAGGGTCGGGCGCTACCGGGTCGTGTACGAGATTCGGGAGGATGCACTGGTAGTGCTGGTCGTACGTGTCGCACACCGGAGGAAGGCGTACCGGTAGCGGATCAAGCGTCGCCGCCGACCGACGCCCGCCGCCGGTAGTGCAGCATCCGGGCCGCGTACGCGAAGCCGAAGAAGTACCTGCGCAGACCTTCCGCCGAGCCGGTTGGCGCATCGGGGTCGAAGAAGAGGCGGCAGAACTCCTCGCGGGCACGCAGAATCTCCTGGCAGCGGTGGCCGTGCCAACGGGGGTCCGAGGCGGTTAGGTCGAAGAGTTCGAGTGCCCGGTCGAGTGCGCCTTCGAAACGGGTGGTCCGTCCCTCCTGGTGAGCACGGATGGCACGCTCAACCTCGCTGCCCACGTTCCCGAGCTGCTCGACCAGTTCGAGCCGCGCCCACGCGCCGTCGGCCGCCCGCCTGTGAATCGTGCGCTCCATGACGGGCCTACGCGTCGGTGATCAGGGACGCCACGACCCGCCGGATCCGGGCACGCATGCGCTCGTCGTCAACCCCGCGAGACCGGTTCCCGTCACGCGGCCGAATGTTGATCATGGAGTCGAACTCGATCCAGTCCCGGCCCTTTTCGTCCGGGTGGAGATTGATTCCCCAGAGGTCCCGCTGCCTGGAACCACCGGCCAGGAGAAGGGCCTCATCGTCCGCGTGCAGGTCTCCGCCGACGGCCATCACGCCGCGTGACAGGTCGACCACGGCCTTGATCCAGTCACCGAACTGGTTCTCCGCCATCCGGGCGAGGTCCGCGCGGGAGACGGGCCGCGAGACCACCCGTCCGGTGTTCAAGTTGCCGTTTCCCGGGAGGCGGCCGCCACCGGGCTACCTCGCGCCCGCGGCCACCGGAAGCGCGGTCGCACCGGCATGCTCGCAGCAACGAGAATCGACTGCGGACCAATGGTCCTGTTCATGGGCGACGGCCTCCCGTTGTTGCAACCTCACAGGTAGTCTCTTCCCGCGGAGGATCCCGGGGTCCTCGTACGATAGCTCCTGCCGGTCCCTGACAGCACCCCTGACAGCAGTGCGCCCGTTCCGATGCCGGTGGGCCGCCGGCGGGCCTGCCCGGGCGCGGACAGCTTGCAGTTTGAGGAGCGCCGGAGGAAGTTGGGACATTCCCGAACCTTCTCGACCGCACGACGCGCACACCCCGGAACAAGATGCCCAGGTCCAGTCGCCCAAGCCCTCCGAGCCCCACCCTCCCCGTCCCCACAACCACACGCGCGACGAGCACGTTCGCCACCGCCCTCCTCCTCACCCTCGCCGCCGCCACCCCCGCCCACCCGCAGTCGCGCTTCGAGCCCATGGACGTCTTCCAGCTCGAGTACGCCGCCGACCCGCGGATCTCGCCCGACGGCGCCCGGGTCGTCTACGTGCGCACCTCGATGGACATCATGAAGGACCGGAAGCGCTCGGAGCTGTGGATCGTGGGCGCCGACGGCACCGGGCACCGCCGCCTCGCCTACGGGAGCTCTCCCCGCTGGTCCCCCGACGGCACGCGCCTCGCGTACACCTCCGGCGGCCAGATCCACCTGCGCTGGATGGACACCGGCGAGACCGCGACGCTCACCCAGCTGACCGAGTCGCCCGGCGGGCTCGGCTGGTCCCCGGACGGACGCCACCTCGCCTTCAACATGCTCGTGCCGCATCCGCCGCCCCGCCTGGCCCCGCCGCCCAGGCCCCCCGCGGGCGCCGAGTGGGCGCCGCCGCCGATCATGGAGGACCGCTTCAGGAACCGCCGGGACGGGGTCGGGTACCTCGACTTCGGGTACGACCACATCTTCGTCGTGCCCGTCGAGGGCGGGACGCCGCGGCAGATCACCTCGGGCGACTTCCAGCACTCCAGCGCGGCGGCTTGGACGCCCGGCGGCAACCACCTCGTCTTCTCGGCGAACCGCAACGAGGGCCGGGAGCACGACCACCGGAACTCGGAGCTGTACATCGTGTCGTTGCCGACCGGTGAGATCCGCGCGCTGACCGACCGGCCCGGCCCCGATCACAGCCCGGAGGTTTCGCCGGACGGGCGCCACATCGCCTTCGTCGGGTACGAGGACCGCACGCGCACCTACCAGGTCAGCCGGCTTCAAGTCATCAACCTGGACGGAACCGGCCACCGCGTCGTCACCGGCGCCCTCGACCGCAGCGTCTCGAGTCCCGTATGGGCGGCGGATGGAAGCGGCATCTACTTCAGGTACGACGACCGGGGGAACTCGAAGGTCGCCTTCACCACCCTGGACGGCGACGTCACCGTCCTTGCCGGCGACCTGGGCGGGACCTCGTACGGGCGCCCCTACGGTGGCGGCTCCTTCTCGGTCGCGAACGACGGCACCTTCGCGCTCAACCAGACCCGCCCCGACATGCCGGGCGAGGTCGCGGTGGGGAGGCGAGGCGGCGCGCGGGCCCGCACGGTCACCGCCCTCAACGAGGACCTCCTCGCCGGCAAGACACTCGGCGAAGTCGAGGAGATCTGGTGGGAGTCGTCCTTCGACGGCCGTCCCATCCACGGGTGGATCGTCAAGCCCCCGGACTTCGACCGGAACCGCCGCTACCCGTTCATCCTGGAGATCCACGGCGGGCCGATCTCCAACTACGGCGACCGCTTCTCGGCCGAGATCCAGCTCATGGCGTCGGCGGGCTACGTCGTGCTCTACGCGAACCCGCGCGGCAGCACCGGCTACGGCGAGGAGTTCGGCGACCTGCTCTACCACAACTACCCCGGAGAGGACTACGACGACCTCATCTCCGGGGTCGACGCGGTCATCGAGCGCGGCTACGTCGACGAGAACAACCTGTTCGTGACCGGGGGCAGCGCGGGCGGGATCATGACCGCGTGGATCGTCGGCAGGACCGACCGCTTCCGGGCCGCGGCGGCGCAGAAGCCCGTCGTCAACTGGATCAGCAAGACGCTGGTCGCGGACAACTGGTACGGCTACTACCACAGCCGCTACGAGGGTCTGCCGTGGGAGAACCCGGAGCCGTACTGGAAGTTCTCTCCGATATCGCTGGCCGGGAACGTGACCACGCCCACTCTGTTCATCACCGGTGAGGAGGACCTGCGGACGCCGCTGTCGGAGTCGTACCAGATGTTCCACGCGCTCAAGATGCGCGGCATCGACACGGCGGTGATCCGGCTGCCGGGCGCGTGGCACGACATGAGCCGGCGGCCGAGCCAGCTGATGGCCAAGGTGGCGAATGTGCTGGCGTGGTTCGAGAAGTACCGGGTGAAACCGCCGGCGAGCTGATTTCGGATGCCGAAGCCGAGGCTTCTCTCGGGCGGGAATCCGCAGATTCCGAAGGGTGACGGGGACGGGCCGGTGCAGGCGTACGTCGCGGCCATGCCGGGGTGGAAGCGCGAGGTGGGGCGCTCGCTCGACGCGCTTGTGGAGCGCAGCGTACCCGGAGTGCGCAAGGCGGTGAGGTGGAACTCGCCCTTCTACGGTGTGGAGGGGCGGGGGTGGTTCCTTTCGTTTCACTGTTTCACGAAATACGTCAAGGTGACCTTTCTGAATGGAGCGTCGCTGCGTCCTCTCCCGCCGGTGAAGTCGAAGCACGAGCAGGTTCGGTACTTCCACATCCACGAGGGGGACGGGGTTGACGAGGAGCCGGTGGGGAGGTGGATCACACAGGCGGCGGGGTTGCCGGGAGAGGGACTGTTCTAGTGTCGTGTCCCGTGGACAGGATCCCGCCGGCGAATCCTCGGCGTCCGAAAAGGACGAACCCGGCGTCGCATCAATTCGGAGTCTTTCGGCTGGTTCACCCGTAGTGTAAGCTGTCGACGCGTTCCCGCCATGCACCAAGCGAGACACCAGATGCTCCACACGCGAACCGCGCTCATCGTCACGGCCCTCTCCGTGGCCGCCTGCACCGGAGCCCCGCCTCCCATCACCGAACTGGCCGTCGACACCCTCGCCGACGGTACCGTCCTCGTATCCAATCCTCCGCACGGGCTCTGGGACGCGAACCCGGAGACGCGCTGGCGCCTGGTCGAGAGCCTGCGGATCGGCGGCGCCACGGAGGGTGGACCGGATGCGTTCGGACGGGCCACCTCCGTTGCGGTTGATACTCTGGACCGCCTATGGATCGTGGACTCGCAGGCCAACGAGGTCAGGGTCTTCGACGGGGAGGGCAGGTTCGTGCGGACCATCGGCGGCCCTGGCGAGGGACCAGCCGAATTCATGGGGCTGCGCAGCGTGGGGCGTGGTCCGGACGGCGAGATGTGGGCCGCGGACCATCGTCTTGAACGCTACGAGATCTTCGACACCGCAGGCACGAGGATCGGGGGACAACGATTCATGACCCGGTTCGGCGGCGGATGGAGAAACGGGCTTTTCCTGGCATATGACGGGCCGGAGGACTCGGACCGATACGTCTACCGGGTCTATCGTCGCGGTGCCACGGGCCGCCTCGGGCCCGACGGGCGGGTCTTCGAACTGCCGGAAGATCCGCCGGATCCACCCATGATCGAGTTCAAGGAGGGTGGCACCACCTTGCTCCGGCCGGCACCGTTCAGCCCACACCGCTGGTGGACTTTCGGCCCGGACCTCAACATCTGGTGGTCCGACGGGGTTGAAATGGGTGGCCGCTATGAGCTTCGCGAAATCGACCTGGAGACCGGCCGCACGTTGCGCAGGGTTCTGCGGCAGTACGAGCCCGTCCCGATATCCGAGGACGTGCGGGTCGCCGCGATCCAGACGGACCTGGAGAGTGTGCGGCACAATCACAACATGCCGGGTGCCGAGCGCCCCCCCCCGGAAGCCATGAGCGTGGTGCCACGGGTCTATCCGCCCTTCGAGAGGTTCTCCCGGTCCAGGGAGGGCACGCTATGGGTCCGCCGCATGCTGGGGGACGGAGTGTTCGGATTTGACGTCTTCGACAGCGAGGGCCGCTACCTCGGGCAGCCGGAGTTGCCTGCCGGGCTGGCCAACATACGGGTCCAGCGGGTCGACGGTGAGCGGATGTACGTGATCGATACGGATGAAATGGGGGTGATTATGCACTTGACGCACGGGGAATATCCTGTGAACTTGGTTCCATGGATG
>JAPPGI010000085.1 GCA_028874985.1 Gemmatimonadota bacterium
ATCCGCGACTCGATCTGGTTGATCATGTAGCCGTCGCGGTTGTTGTCGTGCCCGACGTACTTCTGGTAGAGGAAGGGCGCCGGGGCGACCTCGTACGGGGTTCCCAGGTTGGACCGGTACCACTCGGCGATCATCGTCTGTCCGTCGGGGTTGATCGACGGCCACAGCATCAGGATGACGTTGTCGAGGATGGCGGCGATCTCGGGGTCGTCGCCGCCGGTGACCAGGTCGTAGGCGAGCTGGATGGTGTGCTGATGGGTTGCGACCTCGGTGGCGTGGAGGCCGCCGTCGATGTGGACCAGGGCGCGGCCCTCGTCGGCGAGGGCGCGGGCTTCGGCGTCGGTGAGGCCGCGGGTGTGGGCCAGGCGGAGCGCGATCCCGCGGTGGCGTTCCAGGTTGCGCAGGTTCTCGGCGCTGGAGATGAGCCCGATGTAGACGGGACGGCCGAAGGAGGTGCGGCCGACTTCGCGGAGCTCGAGGCGGTCGGTGGCCGCCGCGAGTTGGTGGAAGTAGTCGATGGACTCCTCGAAGGTGGCGAGGTGGAAGTCGGCGCCGACGCGGTGGCCGAGCACGGATTCGGGGGTGGGGGGCTGGGGGTGGAGGGGGGCGGGGGTGAGGGCGAGGGCCAGGGTGGCCGCCGTGAGGGCGAGGGTGAGTGCGGGCATCGCAGGTCTCCTCATCAGGTCGCTCCTTCGATTCACGGCAGCCGACCCAGCGCCCTCAAGCGACCGACCCAGCCGGCGAAGTGGGGACACTTCCGTCTCATCGCGGCGAGTCCGATCCGGCTCGCCGCGAGGTTGCCGTCGATGACCTTCTGATATTGGGGCGCCAGTGCCAGAATGCGCTTGGAGGGAGCCGTGTCGGGGTTGTCGTCGATCTCTTCGGGTGAACCGAAGGCCGCGACGATCCGCTCGAGCTCCTGGGGCACTCGCCGGGTGTGCCGTTCCCCGGAGACCACTTCGGCTAGGAGTTGGGGTTTTGAGAAGAGGAGCGCCTCGAATTCGTGCATCTGAACGTAGGGAATGAACCGAAGCGTGCGGGGGTCGCCCCCCAAGGCTTCCCCGATCCGGTGCAGCATGGCCTGCTCCACTAATTCGGCCTTCTCGGCGTGTGAGCTGTTCCGGGCCTCCTCCCGACCCGGCCAGCTGACCGGCATGCCGTAGTAGTCGAACATGGTGGTGACGTGTCGATTGGCGTCCTCCTTGAGAAGGCCAACGAGCTCCCGCTGCAAGTTCCGCCAAGGCGGCACTCCGCCTTGCCTTCCGGGATGCCCGGGACGCCTCGCGGTGATGAAGACGCCGCGGCGCCCTAGTGGTTCAGCCAGCAGGCCCTTCACGAAGCGCTCTTCGGTGGGCCCCTCCACCACCGCCAGAACCCGCATGGTCAGGGTCTGCCTCCGAAGTGGTTCTTCTCCCAGAGCTCGCCAAGAGAATACTCCTGCAGCCATTCGGCGAGAGCGTCCTGGCTCGGACGGTGGTACTTCGTCCCGGAGCCGATCTCGGCCTCGAGCACCGCAATGTCGCTAGCCTCGAATTCGTCGACCAAACGAGGTGACTGCGTCGCCAGCACGATCTGGACCTGTGTGGCCGCAGCTCGCACCATCGCCCCCAGGACGTTGATCGCATAGGGGTGCAGTCCCAGTTCGGGTTCGTCCAGGATGATCACGTTGGGCAGTTCCTCCGGCGGCTGCTGCAGCAACGTCGTGAGGGCCATGAACCGCAGGCTGCCATCGGACAGCTGGTGGGGACCGAAGAGGTGATCCGCGCGATCCTTCTCGCGCCAGTTAAGAACGATCTCCCGGTCGTTGGCCGTGCTGGGCGCCAGACTGAAGTCCGCAAACGTGGGTAGCGCCAGACGCACGGTGTCGACGACGCGTCGGTAGAAATCCGGCCTCGTGCGCTCAAGGCGATGGAGGCACGCGGCCAGGTTGCCCGCGTCGGCGCGCAGGTAGCGGTCGTCTCCGATGTAGTGGTGCCGCCGGATGTTGGATGCCGAGGAGGTGTCGTGGAAGTGATAGGATCGGCACTCTCGGAGCAGGCGGAGCACGACTCGGCAGGTGACGTCCTCTTCGCGGTCCATGAGCAGACTCTCCCGGTGTCCGGCGCCCAGCAGGATGTCCTGGGCAGTCGGGAAACCGGACCGATGGTAGCGCGCGCGCTCCTCGAGGAAGATCAGGGTGTCGGGGGCCGCGTCGCCGAGCCGCATCGTGTAGGTCGTGGTCGTTCTCCGTCCGGTGGCGTGGTCTTCTCCTTTGAAGACGACTTCGGCCCGGAGCTGTGGGGACACCTTGCGCCCGCCGAACAACTGAGCATCGGAACGTCCCGTTCGTCCGACGTACTCCTGCAAGGCGCCCGTCCCGAGGAATCCGAGCATTCGGAAGAACGACACGAGATTGCTCTTGCCCGCGCCATTGGCTCCGAGGAGCACCGTTACGTCGCCGAATTCGATGACCTCGTTCCGGAAGGACTTATAGCCCTCCAGCGTCAGCCGGGTCAGCTTCGGCTTGGTTCGGTCGCCGTCGCCGGGGTCTTCCGACTGCCTGCCAGCCTGTTCCATCCGGTTCGCTCGCTCGTGAAGTGGGATCCTGACGATACCGGAAGAGCGGGGTCCGACGCAATCGCCTCGCCTGGGACTGTGCTCCCGTGAATGTGGGGGCACTTCACGAGGTGCAACGGACTCTACGCGGGCTGTTCGAGTAGCGACCCATTCGACGCTACTGTGGGCCAGATCCCCGAATCGGCCTCGCGGACCCGCCCGGCTTGCGAGGACGGAGCGAGGACCGCTTCCGAACACTGAAGGGATCGCTGGCGCACACCGCCGACGCGCTCCAGCTGGCGAAGACGCACGAGGCATTCGGCCAGCTCTCGTATGGCAACCATATACCATATAGGTCGCTCGCTCTTTCGCGCGCCTCGGCCTAGTGTTGGGATTGGACCGCCTACCCGGCGTGCGGTCGGGCGTCAGACCAGCGGTGGCGGCTGGTGTCGCGCCCATCGTGATCTATCGCTGCGGCTGGTCGACGGGATCGTCATGGCTATGGCCGAGCGGCTGGAGGCACGGGCGGTTGCGACTCTGGATCTGCGGGCGGTCATGGCGGTGGCGCCGAAGGGGGGCCGGAGATCTGGCCACGGGATGTGAAGCTCCCGAAGCGACTTGTAGCCCTCGATCTTCAGTCTCTTCAGCTTGATCCGATCGGTCCGATTGCCGCTGTCCGTCTCCAGTTGGATGGCTTTCCTTTCCCCCTACGCCCCCACGATCTGCCAGGGCGCCCACTCCCTCCACTTCCCCCGCGTGAAGTCCGGAAACTCCACCGGCGCGCTCCCGTTCGCCACGCTGATCTCCGACAGCTCGCAGACCGCGCTCAGCGCCGCCGCGTCGTAGACGTTCATGTCCAGCGGCAGCCCCTCGCGCAGGCACTTGACGAGCCGGTAGTCCTCCATGAAGTCCATGCCGCCGTGGCCCGCGCCGATCGACGCCTCGCGCAGCGCCCTCCACAGCGGGTGCTCGAACTCCTCGTAGTAGCCCTCGGCCTCGTCCCAGCGGTGCGACTCGCTGCGGCCCTCGATGTACACCCGGTCGGGGTAACCCTGGAAGATCCCGCGCGTGCCCTGGACCTTGTTGATGCGGTCGTAGGGACGCGGGAGGTTGGTGTCGTGGGCCACGTAGATGGTCTTCCCCATCGCCGTCTGGATGAGGCTGCCGTTCACGTCGCCCAGCGCGAAGGTCTCGGCGCGCTTGGGGTGCCCCTCGGGGTAGTTGGCGACGGCCCACTCCTGCAGTCCTCGCGAGGGGCTGCTCATCGAGACCAGGTGGGCGAACCGGTCGCCGCGGTTGATGTTCATGCAGTTGGCGACGGGACCGAGGCCGTGCGTGGGGTAGAGGTTGCCGTTGCGGGTCCAGGAGTGGTCGCGGCGCCACAGTCCCTCGCCGTCGTCGGCGAACTTGATGCCGCGCAGGTCGTGCAGGTAGCCGCACTCGGCGTGGAGGATCTCGCCCAGCAGCCCCTGGCGCACGAGGTTCAGGCAGAGCAGCTCGGCACGCCCGTAGTTGACGTTCTCCATCATGGTGCAGTGGCGGCTGGTGCGCTCGGCGGTCTCGACCAGCTCCCAGCAGCCGTCCAGCGTGTACGCGGCCGGAACCTCGGTGGCCGCGTGCTTGCCGTTCTCCATGGCGGCGACGCAGATGGGGACGTGCCAGCGCCACGGGGTGGCGTTGTAGACGAGGTCGAGGTCCTCCTCGGCGCAGAGGCGCTCGAAGTCGGTCTCGCCGGCGGTGTAGAGCGCGGGGCGGGGGTGTCCCGCCTCCTCGATGAGGCCGGCGGCGCGCTCGGCGTGCTCTTCGCGGATGTCGCAGACCGCGGTGATCACGCAGCCGTCGATGCGGACCAGATTGCGGACGTGGGCCGTGCCCATCCCACCGACGCCCACGTACCCGATCCGCACCCGTTCGATGGGCGGGGCGGATAGGGGCTGGGCGGGCGGCGCCCCGAGTTCGCCCGGGACGGCCGCGGTCCCGGACGGGGCCTCCCGACCGCCCGGTTGAGCCTCCTGTCCGGCGACGGGCGTTCCGCAGCCCGAAACCGCCCCCGCGGCCAGCCCCGCCGCTCCCGTCCTGAGGAATTCCCGTCGATCGAGTCCGCTCGAGCCGCCCTTCGTCATTGCTGTTCCTTTCCCATGGTCCCGTCACCGGTCGCGCGAACGAGGGTCGCGCACCGTTTGGCAAGTCCGAATCCTTGTGGACGGTGCCACCCGGTGCAAGTGCCTACCGCCCCCGCTCCGTCGGCAGCCACTTCAACCGCGGGTGAAGGGCCAGCAGCGCCGCCAGACCCGCAACCGGCATCGACATGAGCGCGGCGGCGTGCGGCCCCGCCACGTCGGCCGCCGCACCCGCGCCCATCACCCCCACCGACCCCACCGTCCACGCAAGTCCCATCACGATGCCGGAGCTGGCGCCGGGCGCGCGCGGGATCATCTCCTGGGCCATGACCACGATGGGAGGGAGCGTGGACATGCCGAGAAATCCCGCAGCCGCGATGGCGGCGAAGCCGAGAGCGTTCCAGGGTCCGAGCCACACCGCCAGCAGGTGGGCCGGAAGTGCCAGCGCGCACAGCACGAACAGGAGGCGCGGCCTGTCCATGCGGTCGCTCAGGAGCCCGCCGGCCACCGTGCCGAAGGCCTGCGCTCCCAGGTAGACCGAGAGCGCCACCGCGCCCAACGCCTCGGAGCCCCCCATCTCGGCGACGATGATCGGCTCCATCGTGAGAAACGCCCGCTGGACGAAGGTCATTGCCGAACTGATCCCGAACACGATCCCCAGGGGGCCCGCAAGCTGGCGGAGGATGGCGGACGGCCGTGGTGCCGGAGCGTGGTCACGGGCTTCCGATCGGCCGCTGGGCAAGCCGAAGAAGAAGAAAGGGGCGAGCAGAATCGCCGGGAGCATCGCGACCCAAAGCCGTTCCATCCCACCCCACGCCACCAACCCCACCGCCACCAGAGGCCCCACCGAGTATCCGGCCGCGCCCCCGAAGGAGAACACCGAGTAGCGCGCGCCGCCCCCCTTGCCCGCCGTCACCCGGACGGCGTACGACGCACCGGGGGGATGGAAGGCCGCGCCTCCGAGTCCCCCCATCACCAACAGCACGAGCAGAACCCAGTACGAAGGCGCGAACCCGATGACGGAGACGAAGACCGCACTCGCAAGCATGCCGCCCACGACAAGGGTCCTCCGTCCGAACCGGTCCCCCAGGTAGCCGAAGAACGGCTGCGGCAGCGCCGTGGCGATGGAGAAGGCCGCGCCGAGGCCCGCGGCCATCGCGATGGAGATGCCCAGGGAGTCCATGAGCCGCGGCAGCAGGGGCGGCACGATCGAGGCGTAGGCGTCGTTGACGGCATGCGCCAGCGCGATGGTGACGGCGATGCGCGCGGCGGAGGGGGTCATCGCGGAGGTTTTCCGGATCCCGGTTCGGGGGGCTGGGCGAGTTCTCGGATGCGCTCCCTGTGACCATCCCCAAACCGCTTCCCGCGGTCAAGCCCGGCACCGTATTCGTCAACGGAGCGGCCCGTTGCGGTGTCTTACCTTCGGTCGGATTGCAAGGCATCAGACGACGAACATCCCCGCAATGAACCCGAAGAGGACCTGGAAGAGATGACCCCCGCCGCCAGCGCGCACCGTTCCCCCACCTTCTCGCCCATCACGATCCTGCCGCTCACCATTGCCCTTTCCACCCTGTTGGCGTCCTCTCCCCAGCCCGCGGCCGGGCAGGTGCAGAGCGCGACACCCGCCGACCCGCTCTCGGGCTTCGATACCGCGCAGTTCCCCCACCCGCCCGGCCTGCGCGTCGACCCACCCACCCCGGACCCCAGGGTCGGGCTGGAGCCGGGCATGTTCGACGCGGGCGAAGCCATCTGGAACCTGCGCATGCTGTCGACCACGCCGCCTCCGGAGGAGTTCGTGGGGGTGATGAACTCGGACCTGGCCTTCACCGGGCGCTACGCCGTTCAGGGCAACTTCAACGGCATTCAGGTCTGGGACATCGCGGATCCGGCGAACCCGGTCGCGGTGGTCACCCACGTGTGTCCCGCCTCGCAGAGCGATGTGTCGGTGTACGGGAATCTGCTCTTCGTCTCCGGCGAGGACTTCGGCGCGAGGCTGGATTGCGGCACGGAGGGCATCCCGGAGCCGGTCAGCCAGGAACGCCTTCGCGGCATCCGGATCTTCGACATCTCCGACATCGCCGCCCCGGAGTACGTCGCCAACGTGCAGACCTGCCGCGGCTCGCACACGCACACGGTCCTCGAGCATCCGGGCGACGACGAGAACGTGTACATATACGTTTCGGGATCGGCTCCGGTCCGGCCGGCCGAGGAGCTGCCCGGCTGCTCCTCCCTGACGCCGGCGGAGGACCCGAATACGGCGCTCTTCCGCATCGAGGTGATCCGCGTGCCGCTCGCCGACCCCGCCTCCGCGGCGATCGTGAGTTCGCCGCGCATCTTCGAGGACCTCGTCAGACCGCACCGCCACGGTCCCGCGCCGGCCGATCTCGCAGCCGCCGAGGAGGCCCGCGCCCGGGCCGAGGAAGCCCGGGAGGCCGGCGGGTACGTGATTGACATCCAGGGTCAGGTGGTCGTACTGCCCGACGAGGCCGTGGGCATGATGTTGGGCGAGATGATCGCTGAGCGGGGAGGTGACGGTCCCCCGACCGCCGCGGACAGCGCGGCCCTGCGCGAGCAGCTGGATTCGATCGTGGCCGCCCAGATGGCGGCCATGGGGATGGGCGGGGACCCCGGAGACGGCCCCGCCCCCGGCCCCACCCAGTGCCACGACATCACCGTCTATCCCGCGATCGGCCTCGCCGGCGGCGCCTGCGAGGGCTACGGGATGCTCCTCGACATCAGCGACCCCGTCAACCCGCGGCGGATCGCCGAGGTGGCCGACTCCAACTTCTCCTACTGGCACTCGGCCACCTTCAACAACGACGGCACGGCAATCCTGTTCACCGACGAGTGGGGCGGGGGCGGCGGGCCCAAGTGCCGCGCGGACGACCCGGTGGAGTGGGGGGCCAACGCCATCTTCACCGTCGAGGACGGGGAGCTGGTCTTCCGGAGCTACTACAAGATGCCCGCCGTGCAGACGACGCTGGAGAACTGCGTGGCCCACAACGGATCGCTGATCCCGGTGCCGGGACGCGACATCATGATCCAGGGCTGGTACCAGGGCGGCATCTCGCTGATCGAATGGACCGATCCCGCCAACCCGGTCGAGATCGGGTACCATGACCGCGGCCCCTTCAACCCCGACCGCATGCAGATGGCCGGGAGCTGGTCCGTGTACTGGTACAACGGCGTGATCGTCAACTCGGAGATCGCGCGGGGACTCGACATCTTCGAACTGACGCCGAGCGAGTCCCTGACGCAGAACGAGATCGACGCCGCCAACTCGGTGCGGTTGAACCAGCTCAACTCGCAGGGCCAGCCCGTCTATGAGTGGCCCGCAACCTTCGCGCTCGCGCGCGCCTACCTCGACCAGCTCGAGCGGTGGCACGGCATGTCGGCACCCCGGGTCGCGGCGGCGCGGACCGCATTGGACTCGGCCGAAAGCGCCACCGGAGCGGCCCGCAACGACGCGCTGGGCTCCCTCGCCGCCGCCCTCGCCGAACACGCAGCGGAGGCGGCGGATTCCGACAAGGTCGCCCGGCTCGCCGACGCCATACGGCGCCTGGCCGATGCCGAATAGGAGGAATCCGATCAAGTACCGCCGCCCCATCGTCGCCGCCGCCCTCGGGACCGCCGTCATGCACGGCTGCACCGGGCCGGCCCCGCGGCCCGAACCGCCGGCCCCGCCGGCCACCGGGGTCCCCACCACCCCGGCACCCGATCCCACCACCCCCCCGCCCACCCGCCCCGACGCGGCCACCGTGGCCCGGCTCGAGGCCCTGTACCGCGCCCGCGCGGACAGCGCGCTCACCGGGTACCACCCCGCCGACGTCCACTTCATGACCGGCATGATCGGTCACCACGCCCAGGCGCTGGTCATGTCCGGCTTCGCACCGGAAAACGGTGCCAGCCCCACCATCCGGACGCTCTGCGCCCGGATCATCAACGCGCAGAAGGACGAGATCGACATCATGCAGGCGTGGCTGCGCGACCGTGGCGAGAAGGTCCCCGAAATCCACATCGCCGACGGCCGTCTCATGATCCACGGCCCCGAGCACGCCCACCACATGCCCGGGATGCTGAGTGCCGAGCAGCTGGAAGAGCTTCGCCACGCCAGGGGAACCGGTTTCGACCGTCTCTTTCTGGAATACATGATCATGCACCACAAGGGCGCGGTCACGATGGTGCTCGATCTCTTCGCCACCGACGGCGCCGCCCAGGACGACTTCGTCTTCAAGCTCGCCTCCGACATCCAGGCCGATCAGGGTTCCGGGATCAAGCGCATGGAACTCATGCTGGTGGAGCTCGGAGGCTCACGCTGAAATCCCACACCACCCTGGCACGCAGGGTCACCCCACCGCCATCAGGACAGCACCCATGACCCCCTTCGACCACGGCACCGGCCGCCACCGGCCCCTCGCGCGCCTCGCGGCGCTTCTCCCTCTCGCGGCCCTGCTGGCCACCCTTCCCGGATGCGCCTCGCAGCCGGCGGCGGACCCCCCCCGGACCCCGGCCCCCCGGCAGCCCGCACCCCCGATGACGGCGGACGACGACCGGATCGAGATGGTCCAGGTCGCCCAATCCCCCGGCCTCCGGGTCAACCCGCCCACCCCCGACCCGCGCGTGGGCCTCGAGCCCGGCATGTTCGACGCGGGCGAGGCCATCTGGAACCTCCGCATGCTCTCGACCACACCGCCCCCGGAGGAGTTCGTCGGCACCACCAACTCCGACCTCGCCTTCACCGGCAACTACGCCATCCAGGGCAACTACGACGGCATCCAGGTGTGGGACATCTCCGATCCGCGCAGTCCGAAGACGGTCGTCACCTACGTGTGTCCGGCCTCGCAGAGCGATGTCTCGGTCTACGACAACCTCCTCTTCGTCTCCGGCGAGGGACGGGGCGGTCGGCTGGACTGCGGCGAGCAGGGCGTGCCCGAGAGGATCAGCCACGAGCGGCTGCGCGGAATCCGCATCTTCGACATCTCCGACATCGCGAACCCGGAGTACGTCGCCAACGTGCAGACCTGCCGGGGCTCGCACACCCACACCGTGCTCAAGCACCCGGGCGACGACGACAACGTATACATCTACGTCTCCGGCTCGTCGTTCGTGCGTCCCGCCGAGGAACTCGCCGGCTGCTCGGGTCTGTCACCCGCCGAGGATCCGAACTCCGCCCGGTTCCGCATCGAGGTGATCCGCGTTCCGCTCGACGACCCCACGGCCGCCGCGATCGTGACTTCGCCGCGGATCTTCGACGGCCTGGTGGCCCCGCCCCGGCACGGGTTGTCCCCCGCCGACCTGCGTGAGATCGCGGAGGCCCGCGAGGCGGGAGCCTTCGTGGCGATGTTGGGGGGCCGACCGCGCGTCATGCCGGATCGTTTCGTCACGCCGAGGCTCGACAGCATCGTGGCCGCGCGCGGGGGCGAAGGCGCCCCGACCGCCGCCGACAGCGCCGCGCTGCAGGACCACTTCGACGAGCAGGCCCGGATCCAGGCGGAGCAGATGGCGGCCCGGACAGACGAGGAACGGGAACCCCGCCCCGGACCCTCCCAGTGCCACGACATCACCGTCTACCCCGCGATCGGCCTGGCGGGGGGCGCCTGCGGCGGCTACGGCCTCCTCCTCGACATCACCGATCCCACGAACCCGGTGCGCCTCGCCGCGGTGGCCGACTCGAACTTCTCGTACTGGCACTCCGCGACCTTCAGCAACGACGGCAGCAAGATCATGTTCACCGACGAGTGGGGCGGCGGCGGCGCGCCCAAGTGCCGCGTGGACGACCCCATGGAGTGGGGCGCCAACGCCGTCTTCACCATCGAGGACGGCGAGATGGTCTTTCGGAGCTACTACAAGATGCCCGCGCCGCAGACCAGGCTGGAGAACTGCGTCGCGCACAACGGGTCGCTCATCCCGGTGCCGGGCCGCGACATCATGGTCCAGGGCTGGTACCAGGGCGGCATCTCGCTGGTCGACTGGACCGACCCGCGGAGTCCCGTCGAGATCGCCTACCACGACCGCGGCCCGTTCAACGCGGAGCGCATGGTGAGCGCGGGCTCGTGGTCCGTCTACTGGTACAACGGCGTGATCGTCAACTCCGAGATCAAGCGCGGGCTCGACATCTTCGAGCTGACGCCCAGCGACATCCTCACGCAGAACGAGATCGACGCGGCCAACTCGGTGGTGCTCGGCCAGCTCAACTCACAGGGCCAGCCCGTCTACGAGTGGCCCGCGACGTTCGCGCTGGCGCGCGCCTACCTGGACCAGCTGGAGCGCCGGCGGGCAATGCCGGAGGAGGAGATCGCGGCCGCGCGGCGGGATCTGGACGGTGCGGAAGCGGTCACGGGAACGGATCGCGCGGACGCCCTGCGTGCTCTCGCCGAGAGGCTCCAGGAGCCGATGGGCGGCGCAATCGGAGAGCGTGCGGTGAGGCTTCGGAGGCTGGTGGACGCGGTGCTGCGGCTGGTCACCTGACCCCCACCGAAGATCACTCCAGCCCGACCGACACCCCCGCCCGGTAGGTCATCAGATTGGCGTCGCTCGTGATGGGTCTGGCCACATAGCCGCCACCTCGTCTCACGTCGAGGTGCTCGGCGCCCCTGATCAGGTACTGTGTCAGCCCGTTGTGCTGGTACGAGGCGGAGAGATCCAGCGACAGCGGGTTCTTCCCTCCCCGGATCTCGACGGAGAGCCCACCACCCCCGGTGAGGGACAGCTGGAAGTCGTCGAAGTTGGTCGAAGACGCGATCGTCTCGTCGCTGTATAGCGGGGAGACGCTCGATGAGGTGACGAAGTAGGCGAAACCCACGGTGCCGTAGACGTACGGCCTGATATGTCCGTTCCCCAGATAGACCTGGGGTCCGAGCCCGCCGGAAACAATCGAGTTGGTCGTCCGCTGCTCGACTTCCACCAGGGGAACGGTCGCACTGAACTGGACCCGTTCCGACTCGCCACCGTAGATGACGAAGCCACCCTCGGCGCGCAGCCCCGCCAGTCTGTTCTCGCCCAGGAAGAGCACGCCACCGAAACCCATGCCACCCCCGAGAGCGACATGGTTCCGAAATTCCCCCAACGGGACGGTCAGGTCGACGTACCCGAACAGCTCGCCTTCGAGGTTGTCCCACGCTTCCTGGGCTGCCGCGCGCTCCGTGAACGTGAACCCGCCGAGGGCAAACGTCCCCACCAGGATGATTCTCTTCGTAATAGTACTTGCGATTCTCGACATTGCTCGCTCGCTCCTCTGTCCATGTCGTCTTTCTCTTCGGTCAAGCGCCGCGCCGGGCGGGATGCCCGCGGGCACTGCGCCGTTCACCGCCAACCTACCGGACCGACCGGCACGGCTCATAGTACCAAGCAGGTAAGCCCGGGTTCCATGCCGCGGGGCAAATGCGACTACCAGAGAACGGGGGCGGGGTATTGGGCGATCTCTTCGTCCGGCGTCACGATCGTCAAGCCGTTCAGTATCGCCTGCGACACGAGGCCGCGATCGAAGGGATCGTGGTGAAGGGGCGGGAGACGGGCGTCGTGGGCGGCTGCGGGCTCGTCGAACGCCAGAGGTTCGAGGCCCAGCCACGCACGGCGGCTGCTGACGTACCGGTGCGGGGGTTGAGGCAGCGGAAGACGGCCGATCCGGTGCTTCATCGCGATCTCCCAGGCCGAGAGCGCGCTCAGATAGACCGTGTTCCGCGGATCGCGGCACGCGGTCAAGGCTGCCTCGGTCAGTTGCGGGTCCGCCGCCGCCAGCCAGAGGAATGTGCAGGTGTCGACGAGGAGCTTCACTACTCGCCGCCCATGCCACCCGTACCGCGCCGGTGTCCCCGAACACCTCCGAACGGGCGCGCGAGCTTCTCCGGTAGCGGCTCGAAGAAGCTCTCGGGCACCGTCATCCCCCGGTCGATGCCGATGGGCCGCTGTTCGGCGGGTGTCGCGCGTATCGGCCGGATCTCGGCGATCGGGACGTTGCGGCGGCAGAGCGTGATCGTCTCCCCCGCCTCGACTCGGGCGAGGTAGCCGGACAGATGGGCCCTGGCGTCCGCGATGTTGACTCTGGTCATGTACAGAAAGATAGCGTACTAGTTGTACTTGTCAATCGGAATCGGCCGGCGGCGCGGGCTGGGAGCCGGATCCGTCGGCCCGCCCCTGGCTTCGCGTGGGCTCCGGGAGCGGCGACTCCCCACCGCCGTCCTCCCCGGCAATCCTTCTCAGCGCCCACTCGGCGTGCTCGCGGACCAGTTCCGAACGGTCCCGGGCCGCCCGCTCGAGCACCGGCACCGCCTCATCGGACCCCCAGTTGCCCAGCGCCACGCAGACGTTGCGCAGCAGGCCGTTGCGCCGGGCCCGCGACACCGGGGAATCGCGGAACTCGCGCAGGAAGGCCTTGCCGGACATTTCGAGCAGGCGCGTGGCGAGGTCGATGAGCGAAGGGTCGTCCAGCTCGGGGCGGGGCGAGTAGGCGGGTTCGCCGGACCGCGCGGAGAACCGTTCGTTCCACGGACACACCTCCTGGCAGATGTCGCAGCCGTACACCCGGTTGCCGATCGCGGGGCGGAGGTGTACCGGGATGGGCCCCTTGAGCTCGATGGTGAGGTAGGAGATGCAGCGCGTGGCGTCCATGACGGGGGCGCCGCGGTCGTCGTAGCCGAGGAGAGCGCCGGTGGGGCAGGCGTCGAGGCAGCGCCGGCAGGTGCCGCAGTGGTCTTCCTCGAAGGGTGTGGACGGCTCCAGCGGCAGCTCGGTGAGCAGGACGCCCAGAAAGAAGTACGACCCCCGGCGCGGGTGGATGAGCATGGTGTTCCTGCCGAACCAGCCCAGGCCGGCGCGGACGGCGAGTTCCCGTTCCAGAACGGGTCCCGTGTCGACGTAGGCGCGGCCCCGCAGGGGACGGCCCGCGAGGTCTTCGAGGCGGCGGGCGAGGGATTCGAGCTTCTCGCCGATGACGTGGTGGTAGTCTCGTCCCCGGGCGTAGCGCGCGATGACCGCGCGGGAGGGGTCGCCGGGTGAGGCGGTGGGGTGGTCGTCGGCGTAGGAGTGGGCGACGACGAGCGCCGATCGGAAGCCGGGAAGGGTGCGGTCCAGGTCGGCGCGGCGAGTCACGGCGTCGGGGCGGGACAGGTAGTCCATCCGGCCATGGAGGCCCGACTCGAGCCAGCGCCGGAAGTGGGCCATGTGCTCGCTCTCGCCCCGGGTGACGACGCCGGCCATCTCGAAGCCGAGGGCGCGGGCCTCGGCGGAGAGCACATTGACGACCCGCGCGATCACTCTCGTCCTCCTCCCGGCAGCCGAAACCGATAGATGCCGGCATCCGCCAAGGAGCCTGCGTACAACCAGCCGGAATCCTCGACGACGCTGAAGCCCAACATGGGCACATCGAGGTAGAGTTGTCGCACCAATCCGCCGGTGTTCCAATCGAATACGTGTATTTCCTGCCCCATGGACTCGTTCATGTCCATGGAATAGTAGTCGCCACCCGAATAAAGAGCATACAAGCCATCAGCGCTCGCCCAGCACGAAGAATAGGTGAACCGCTCCGGAACGAATCGGAACTCACCGTCCACGCGATCAAAGAGGGAGCCGGTGGAAAACGGGACTGCCGCGTCAACCACATGCTTGGCCGTGCGGTCATAGATTTCTACTCTTGCGGCGGTCTTGTAGAGCACCGCGAAGCCGGTCCCCCGAGGGTTTACGCAGAACGAGAAGTTCAAGCTGGCGTCCACTCGCAGCGACATGGGAATGGCGTCGTGGCCCAACAGGACTCCCGGAACGGTCCTGGTCACGTTGCCAGCGCCGTCGAAGAGCACGAAGCGCTTCGCGGGAGGCCGCAGGTTGACGCCTATGATCGTGGCGGAGTCCAACCACGCGGCGTGCAACAGCGTAGGCACTGCCGTGAGGTCCACGACCGCGACGTCGGACGCGATCGGTCCAGGTTCTTCAATCCGCGTGAGCCTCCTCGCGTCGAACACCCAAACCGCGTTCCTGTCGTGCGGCAGCATTTGCATGCCCACCGGCATGTTCGCGAATTCGCCCGGCCCGGGACCGATTCGCCCGAACGAGACGATCAATTCCCCTGTCTCGCGGTCCAGCGCGTGAAGGTTGGGATCACCTTGCCAGTCGGACACCAGGAGGTGGTCGCCCCATGGTTGAACGAAGCCGGGAAGTCCGATTGCAGGGGGCCGGGAAAGAAGTTCCCCCTCGAGGGTGTCGACCGGGAGCGTTACCTGGATTGCCGCCAGGCTGTCTGCGGTGGCCAATGATACCGCGACGGCGATCACCGGGCATGACGGAGTAAGAAGCCTCGGAGAATACACGCTCCGAGATGCGCGCGACTTGGACCGACGGCTCGCGATGCGCGGTTCGCTTCCTCGCGGCTCGGAGGAAGCTGTTCGCCGAATTGGGGGGAGAAGCCGAATCACAAGATGCCTCCTCGCGGGGTCAAGCGTACCGGACATCGGCCTACCGCCACCATTGGAACCGGCTCCAGCCCGCGACATCGGAGCGTCAACTCACCGGCCGCACCCTCTTCTTCAGCACGAACAGCCCTTCCTGCATGCTGGTCACGATCACCGTGCCGCTTTCGAAGTACGGGTAGTTGCTCCAAGCCCCGCCGAACCCCGGCCCCTCCTTGTACGGCGCCGTGTCGAAGGCCGCGACCTCACGCGGGTTCACGGGATCGGAGATGTCCAGTATGTGCAAGCCGTGCAGGTAGTTGGCCTGGTAGACCAGGCCGTCCTTGACGTAGAGATTGTGCGCGCTGGCGGGGTGCGAGCCCATGAACTCCTTGACGAGCACGGGGTCTTCGACGTCGCTGAGGTCCCAGATGAGCGTGCGGGTCGTCTCGACGTTGCCCCTTATGACATCGGCTTCGTCGTCCTGGTAGAAGTAGCGGTGGTCGGGGGTGAGCCAGCCCTGGTGAATGTACGCCGGATTGGTCGAGGACCCGGTCGACACCTCGACCGGGTTGTCTCTGTCGGTCACGTCCGTGATCTGGAAGACGTCGCCATTCGAGTTCAGACACAGTTCGTGGCCCCGGTACCGCTCGTCGGGCCCCTGGTACACCACGCACTGCGAGTCGTGAATGTTGTCCGAGGAGCCGCAGCCGACGAACTCGGGGTTTCTCGGATCCCGGATGTCGATCATGTGGAGGCCGCCCCCGCACGGCTGTCCGCCGCCCCCGCTCCCCACCGCATAGGCGAAGCCGGTCTCCTCGTTGATGACGATGTTGTGCGAACTCGCGACTTCCGTGTAGAGCACATCGGGTTCGAAGAGCGCCGGCATTTCGTCCGGGGAGACGCTGCGCAGACGGGTGAGGTCGAAGACCTGCATGCCGTGGTTCCCCGCCCCGTCGGCCACGATGAAGGCGTGGTCCCCGTATGTCTTGATGTCCCGCCACAGCTGGGACGGCGGGGTGTCCGGTGTCTTGGGAAGGTCGCCTACCAGCACCGGGTTGGTCGGGTCGGTGATGTCGATGAACGATGTACCGTCGTTGCGTCCCACCAGCGCATACTCGCGCCCCGTTTCCGCGTCGGTCCAGCCCCAGTTGTCGTTGGCCCGCACGCCGCGCGCATGCCCTTCGGCCCTGAGCAGCGAGGGCGGGATGTAGGCCAGCAGCTCGACCTCCTCACAGTCGAAGAGGGCGGCCCGGCCCTCGGTGCAGCGGTGTTCCTCGCCGACGATCGGCGCCATCGCGTCGGGGGCGCTCACGAGCATCGCACCGTCGCCCCAGCCGTCGTCGCCGCGGTCGAAGAGGTGGACCGAACCCGCCCGGTGGTGCATGCCGGACGCCCCGACCGCGACCACCCCGGCATCCGCCACGATCAGGCCGCCGAAGCGGTCGCTCTCGACGGTCTCCGCGCGGGGGAGCCGGATGCGGCGCGGCGTGGCGGGCGGCGAACCGTCGCCGGCGGCCTCGTACACGAAGACCGAGCCGGTTTCGTAGCCGCGCGTGGTGGGCGCGCCGACCCACACGTCGTTTCCGGCGAAGGCCACGGCAGCGCCGAAACGGTCGCCGCTCTCGCCGTTCGCGAAGGTGAGCCGTTCGTCGGCGGGGACCCACCGGGTGAGGTCGGCGTTCCAGGAATGCGTGAAGACGGCGCCGCGGCTGTCGTCCGTTCCCGGCGCCCCGATCAGGACCCTGTCACCGGCTGCCGCCAGGGCCGACCCGAAGTTCGCGTTGGCCTCGGTGGCCGATTCGAGGGCTCCGGCTTCCTCCCAAACCCCCTCCGCCAAGCGGAAGTGATAGACGCGGCCGGCGGCTTGGCCCTCCTCGCCCCCGGCGTTCCACCCGGGTGCGCCGATCAGGAGGCCGTGCGGGGTGAACAGGATGCCC
This sequence comes from Gemmatimonadota bacterium, assembly GCA_028874985.1. GTDB lineage: Bacteria > Gemmatimonadota > Gemmatimonadetes > Longimicrobiales > Gaopeijiaceae > Bin94. The sequence continues at coordinate 16,972 of JAPPGI010000085.1, forward strand.
GTGCCGAAGAGGTCGCCGCTCCCTCCGTCGGCTGTTTGCAGCTTCTGTCGCCGGACCCAGTTTCCGTCGCCGTCCCGCCGGTATGCGTAGACGACGCCCCGGGGCGCCGCCTCCAGTGTCCTCGGGCCCTCCCTCGTCTCCGATCCCGTCACACCCACCATCAGCCAGTCGCCGGCCGCAGCCACACTCAGGCCGAAGTCGGTCCCGCAGTAGCCGTCGAAGCGGCAGCGAGGTGACTGTCCGGCGATCTCTTCGTCCTCGATCGTTGCCGTGGCGTCCCACTCACCGCCGTCGCTGCGCTCGAAGACGTGCAGCGGACCTCCGCGCTGGCCGACGAAGAGGGTGTTGCCGGTCCTGGCCAGCAGGGTGCCGAAGCCGTCCGCGCGCTCCGGGCCGGGGGCGTGCAGAACGCTGGTTTCGCGCCAGGCGTCGCCGGACCTGTGGTAGACGTAGACCGCGCCGGGCCGGAAGGAGGTCGTGGGTTCGGCGATGAGGATCCGGTCGCCGTCGATCACGACCGCGTGGCCGAAGGCGCCGGACTGGGCGGCGAGGGGCGGGGGGGCGGTGGCGACGAGCGCGAGAAACGCGAGCCCGAGCGCGGTGGGCGTCCGGGTCGCCAGGGGGGTGAATAGACGGGCGATGGGTGCGGGAATCATGGCTGCTCCTGATGGGCTGGTTCACTGGAATCGGCATCGTAGCGAGCGGGTCCGGCACCTGGCAACAGGCTGGCTGCGGATTCTTCGCAAATCCTCCCAACGGTACCGCCACTTGCCCAGGAGGATCCTGCCCAGGGGGATCACTTGCCTGAACGACGGCAACGGAGTAGCATTACGGTGCTACCAGGAGGGGCTCATGGTTAGGAACGTGAAACTGCGTCGAATGGGGGGATCCGTCGGGGCCACCCTGCCAAAGGACATGGCGGAACGCCTTCACCTAGAGGCGGGTGACGAAGTGTTGGCCGTGGAGACGGCGAACGGGATCCTGCTGAGCCCCTACGATCCGGATGTGGAGGAAGGGCTGAACATCGCGGTCGAGGCCCAGAAGCGATACCGGGGAGCTCTCAGAGAACTCGCCAGGTGACCGCGCCGGAGCCGCGGTGGGTTCCCCGGCTGGTCATTGAAGCCGTCCACCTCGACCAGGTCCGTGAACACGGCGGCCTCATCGGAATGCGTGACGAGGAGGCCCTTGAGGCCGCGCTGGCCCGGGCAAGGCACCGGTGGACGTACGAACCCGAGTCGGACCTGCCGCGCCTTGCCGCCGACTACGCATTCGGTATCTGCTCCGGCCACCCCTTTCGCGACGGGAACAAGCGGATCTCGTTCCTGGCCGCCGTCATCTGCCTCGGTCTCAACGGGTTCGGCCTTGCCGCGCCGGAATCGGAAGTGGTCGAGAAGATGATGGCCCTTGCGTCCGGCAACCTGGACGACACGGCGCTCGCCGAGTGGTTGCGGTCGCGAATCGAGCCCCGGAACGGCCGCACCCGGCCATGAGGACTATGCGAGCGGGTCTGTCCATCGACCCCCTCGAAGAAGCTCCCGCGGCAGGACTCGAACCTGCGACCCGACGGTTAACAGCCGTCTGCTCTACCAGCTGAGCTACGCGGGATTGGGAGGGAACAGCGAGGAAAAATCGCCTGGGCGGGGAAGAGAGTCAACCGGAACCGGGGGGTTCGCCCGACGGCGCAGAGTCCGCGGGTCGCCAGCGCACCTACAAGGACGTTCGTATCGAGAAAAACCCTCAAGACACGTCGCGGAAGACGTCGTCGTCGGTCAGGTAGCCTCGCGCTTCGGCGAAGGGCCGGATCCGGCCGCGAAGATCAGCCAGCCGCTCCAGCGCCAACTGGCGCCTCAACGCCTCGCGCACGAACGAGCTTCTACTCCGGCCGCTCCTGCGAGCGGCCCGATCCAACCGGCGCTCCATGTCCGGGTCGATTCTGATGGTCACCGCGGAAGTCTTCATGTCAATCAATGTAGTTACGTTCGCCTTGCGTCCGAACAGCGGAGAAACCCACCCTTCCGGCGTAGGCTGCCGCCGGGCTCCGCGGACGAAGTCGCCGAATTGATCCACGGGCTACACATTGAACCGCACGCGCACGATCTCCCCATCCTCGACCACATACTCCTTCCCCTCCACCCTGAGCATCCCCGCCTCCTTCACGGCCTGCTCCGAACCGTACTCGGCGAACACCTCGAACGGGATGATCTCGGCGCGGATGAAGCCGCGTTCCATGTCGCTGTGGACCTGTCCGGCCGCGGCCCGCGCCACCGTTCCCCGCCGGATCGTCCACGCATGCACGTCCTCCGTTCCGACGGTGAAGAACGACACCAGGTCCATGAGGTCGTACGCGGTGCGGATGAAACGGGAGAGGGCCGGTTCGGCCAGCCCCATGTCCTCCAGGAACTCGGGCTGGTCCTCCGAGTCGAGCAGCGCGATCTCGGCCTCGACGCTGGCCGAAAGAACCATTGCGGCGCCCCCCATCCCCGCAACTTCAGCGGCGAGCCGAGGGTCCAGATCCTCGCCGGCCCGCTCCTCTTCGACATTCACGGCGGCCAGTAGCGGCAGGTCGCTCAGCAGCCCGAATCCCTTCAGGAATCCCCTGTGCAGTTCGGCCTCGGAGAGCCGACGGAGCGCCCCGCCCTCGCCCAGGGCCGCGGCCATCGTCTCGAAGGCGTCGATTTCGCGCACATCGGCCCGTTCCTTGCGCGCACGGTCGAGGCGCCGCTCCACGACGGCCAGGTCCGCCAGCACGCACTCCTCGTGAAAGGCCCGCAGGTCGCCGAGCGGGTCGGGGTCGCCCTCCAGCGCCGGGTTCACGAAGTCGCGGAGCACGAGGCACAGGGCGTCGCGGTCGCGGATTTCCTGGAGGCTGCGCGGGGACAGGACCTGCGGCACGCCCCCGTGTTCGCCCGGAACGTCGCGCAGGTTGATGGTCGCGTGGGTGGTCTTCTTCGGGGAGTAGGCGCGGGACAGGAAGTCGACGCGCGGGTCAGGCACGCGCACGGTCCCGACCCGCACCTCGCCCCCGTAGCCGACCGGCACGTCCAGTCCGGTCATGGCGTTGAAGAGGGTCGTCTTGCCCGAGCCGGGGAAGCCGCAGAGGCCGAATCTCATGGGGAGGGGGACGCCGGGTGGGGTGGCTGCTGGCTGGCGGCTGGGGGAGCGATCAGCGTAGTCTCCTTGCTGCGCCCGGGAGCCCGTGGACAAACCCCCGCGGCGCGGGTTTCTCCATGGACTCCCGGACATGCGGCAACCTGCCTTCGTCGAATCACCCAACAACGTGCAGCGAATGGGCAGCCGGGGGAAGGACAGGTGCGTCGCTCACAACCGATACCGGAAGGAGTCGTCCGATGCTCCGTTCACCCGAGAGGCGGCGCACACGCCCGTGCGAGCACCCGGAACCGTGGGGATTCTTCCCACGGATTCGCTTCCCCCGCAGCCCGCGGGGTACCCCTGCGTCACACCGGAAGCGGGGCGGAGCCGGGCTGGCGGGACCGGTCCTGATTCTCTCACTGGTTCTTGCAGGCTGTGAGATCCAGCCCATCCCGGATGATGTCCAGCCCATGTCAGATGATACTCAGCCCATGTCGGAGCATGATCCGCCCATCCCAACGCCGGATTTCACCCTCGGGACCGAGAACACGCACAACCGCTGGAGCGCCGCGATCCCGCCGGTGCTGACCGTCCCCTCGGGAGCGGTCGTGGAGGTACACACCAAGGAGGCGTCCGACGGCCAGATCACCGAGTCCACAGCGGCCGGGGAGCTCGGCAACATCGACTTCGGCTTGATCCACCCGCTCACGGGGCCGATCCGGGTGGAGGGCGCCGGTGCGGGTGATGTGCTCGCGGTGACGATCCACGAAGTCGAAGTGAGTGGTTGGGGGTGGGCGACGATCCTCCCCGGGTTCGGCTTCCTCGCCGACGAGTTCACCGAGCCGTGGCTTCGCGGCTTCCCCATGGAGCCCGGCGCGACCGAGGTGCGCTTCAACGACCGCGTCACGCTCCCGCTGGCCCCGTTCGCGGGGGTGATGGGGGTCGCGCCCGCCACCGATTCCATGCTGGTGACCATTCCGCCGCGCACCAACGGCGGCAACATGGACAACCGCCACATGACCGCGGGGACGACCGTGTATCTGCCCGTCCAGGTCGAGGGCGCGCTCTTCTCGATCGGCGACGCCCACGCGGTCCAGGGGGACGGCGAGGTCTCGGGCACGGCCATCGAGGCGCCGATGCGGATCGTGCTCACGCTCGAGGTCGTCGAGAACACGCGGGGGATGGTCGAGCCTCAGTACGAGACGGGCGAGTACTACGCGGTGACGGGGTTCGCGACCACGATCGACGAGGCGGCGCGGAAGGCGACGCGGTACATGATCGACTACCTGGTGGCGGAGCACTGGCTTACGCGTGAGGAGGCGTACGTGCTTTGCTCCCTGGCGGGGGATCTGAAGATTTCGGAGACGGTGGACGTGCCGCACATGCTGGTGAGCATGCATATGCCGAAGGGGATCTTCGGGGGTCAGTAGTTCTTTACGGAAGAATTCGGCCTAGTGTCACGTCAAACATCACACGTCGGATAGGGGCGCTTGACACGGGCGTCGCCCGCGGTGAACCGCCAGTCGACCCTGGCTCGGGATTCGGGCTCCGGCCGCCTGTCGGGCGGAAGTCGGCATTGCACAGCGGCGGGATCACCCAGCCGACGCGCCGCCGCGGTTTGACTTGACGGCACCCGCCGCACCGTCTCGTGCGAGACGCCGTACTGCTTGGGGGGCGGCACGAATCCCGCCGGTGGCCTGTCCCATTCCGACATGCTCGCGTCCCGGGTTTCGCCGCGGCGACGGGCGGGCGCCCGATCACGCCACCGCCTCCAGCGCCGCGAGCTCCAGCGACAGCGGGACCGCCGAGTCGACGAAGCGGGGGGCGCCGTTGGACAGGCGGTTCAGGGGCGGCATCGCGCTCATGTCTGCCTCAGGCCGAGTCCTCTGAGCCATGCGTCAACCTGACCGAAGGCGTCCTGCTGCCATTGACTCGCTGTGCGGCCGCCCACCAGGTGGGAACCCTCCACGAATTCCCGAACGCTCGTCGGTCCGAAGTCTTCGCTGTCCCGGAACTTCCTGGAAATCAACCGGTAGCCTCTTCGGGCCGACTCTACTTCGAGGAGTGGTCGGGTTGCTTCCACCAGAGCTTCGATCCCACCCGGGAAGTTGCGGATCGAATAGTAGATGTCGTAGGCGTCCTTGCGTTTCAGACGATTGGCGATGGCGTAGCCTTTCATGGCCAGGAGGGCTGGAATCGAAGCCACCGCGATGTGAACCAGATTCCTGCCGCCATCTGGCATATCTCCTTCGATGGCAACCATCTGGTAGAACCTGAGCGCGAGCTCGGCACCGTCGGCGCGTTGGACCGCGAATTGGCTTATGAGCGGCGGCGTGTTCCTGGTGATCTCGGCGTCACGCGGCATCAGGAAGTCGACGACGATGTCGATGTCGGGACCACCATCCCTGACAGGTACAGTGCGTACGAGTTGGAAGCGGCGCACATTGCCTCGCTGGTGATAGCCATGTGTCAGAAGAGATTCGACGAGTCGAGCATACTCACCGTCACCCAAGGCGAGCGGGTCGACACCGAGGTCCACGTCTACGGTCCCGCTGTGGGGCATGTCGGCTTCGCTCAGCAGCAGCCAGGGAACGGCGCCGCCGACAACCGCAAACTTGCCCCTGAAGCTACCAAGGATCTGGCCGATCTCGACCAGGACCGATTTGACCGCCGCCGTCGTCCGGTCACCGTAGTCCCCGGTGCGTTGAGGCTCTGTCACAGCCATGGAAAGCACTTCGAGGCCAAGTGCTCGGCGGTCTCACGATCTCGATCGTTTCCCAGCCAGAGATCGAGGTACGTGATGATCGGACTGGCGCAATAGACACCCGGCGCCGGCTGAGCGGCGTCGTCGAAGAGACTCTCATCGCGCGGGATGCTCACGATGACGTTGGTTCCTCTTTCGACATGGGTCAGCTCCAACGCCTCCTGCAGCATCCGGGCGCCGGGTTCGTCGGCATAGAAGCTGTCCGTGCCGCCCCGGCCGAAGGGCGCGAACCATTGGGCAGCTGAGTGTGACGACAGAATCGCGCGTGGAAGATGTGGTTTCGCATTCAGCCTCCCCGACAGCTGCTGAGAGAGTTGAACGCCGTGGAAGAGCGTGTACCCGGGAATGAGGCGGCCAGCCGGCTTGCGGTATTCCTCGCGCCAGTTCCTCAACAGCGCGCCCGGCTGGGCGAGGATGATCCCGTCTTTCCGATTCTCGACCCATTCTCTGGCCAGCAGGGCCTTGCGAACGTTGCTCACATGGCCGAGGCTCGCATTGGCCGTTTCCGCCAAGTCGGCAACACGCCACGCCTTGGCGGGATCGCGCAGGAGCACCCGGAGGATTGCGGCCGCCTTCGGAGCGAATATGGACCTCAGAGCACGGCTTTCGGCTTTGGGCCGGTCTGCGACAGCCCGATCGATGTAGACATCGTCGAAAGCGAGGCGGGCGTTTCCGACCAGGTCCAGGTAGGCGACGTCGTGATCGATGCAAATCGACCGAGACTCGGGAGAGAGGTAGGGACTCACGAGCATGGGGATCAAACGCAGGCCGGAATCCTCGAGGCCGGACTGACGGGCATGCGCCAGGTAGCCCTTGAGCTGGTAGACCGCCGACCGGACGAATCGGGGAGCACCGTCACTCTTGACTTCGATGACGAGTAGGTAGGTGTCATCGCCGTGTTCGAACTGGATGCGCCCGGCAACGGGATGGCCGCCTGGGGGCCGGTGGTCGTGGCGAACCGAGCTGGCCTTCAGGTGCGGGACATGGCCGAGTAGGTTACCGACCGCGTCCAGACCCGCGGTTTTCACGTTGTTTACCAAGATATCTATTTTCATCATGAACTGAAAATGACGATTATGGTGAAATACGTCAAGTGGGGTGGATCCGGTCCCCCGCAGAACGCTACTATTCGTCCCTCCAGCCACCGAGCCAGCCCCACCACCTCACGCCCTCGTCGCTCGCCCAACTCCACCCCCCACACCCCCATGAAGCCCACCCACCGCATCGGCCTCATCCTCTGGCGCACCGGCATCCTCATGGTGGGAGGCTATTTCGCCTTCTTCGCCCTCCGCCCTATCCTCCGCATCGCCGACCCGGTACTCGAAGTCGGAGTCACCCTGGTTCTCGCCGGCACCCTCTTCGTCCTGGTTTCCGTCGTCCGGGAACAGATCGAAGACGCCCGCCGGGCAAGGAGTTATGAAGAATGACCCGCCTGCTGCGCATCACCGGATTCCTGCTGATCGGCGCCGGCGCCCTGGTCATCCTGGTCTGGGCCATTCGCCCGCTTCGCGCGATCTGGCCGTGGCTCATCGCGCTGCCCCCGGCCATCCAGATCGGAATCGGAGTGGCCGCGTTGGGCCTCGTTGTCCTCATGGCGTCGCTTATCGCGGAGAGAATCGGCGAGCGCGAGGCGGACCGGGCGCTTCGGGAGGATCGTCCCGAATCTTCCTCTCTTGAAGAATGACCGCACCCGCACACCCAATCACCAATTCCACAAAGGAGCAGAAATGATCGTCGTCAACACCGAAACCGTCCCGGGCCACCAGGTCGCGGAAGCGCTGGGCGTCGTTCGCGGAAGCACGATTCGCGCCAAGCACATCGGCAGGGACATCATGGCCAGCCTGCGAAACATCGTCGGCGGAGAGGTCAGGGAGTACACCGAGATGCTCACCGAGACGAGGAACGAGAGCGTGCAGCGGATGAAGCAGGAGGCGCGGGCGCTCGGCGCCGACGCGGTGGTGAATCTGCGCTTCTCCACATCCCAGGTCATGGCGGGGGCCGCCGAATTGCTGGCGTACGGGACCGCGGTGAGATTCAGGTAGCGGCCGCCTTGGAGGATCCAGGGCCACATGTGGTATCTTGGACCACGACCGCACCTCACCCCGGCATCCGAAACCGGAGCACCACGACCGTGTGCACCCCGGTCACCGGATCAACCACCACCCCGACGATGACCTCCTCCCCGAAGAACGGCGGCGGATCGGCCAGCAGCGGCTCCGGCACGACGACCGTACCCGCGTAGCGCCCGTCGTATTCCAGGACATCGTAGTAACGCGATGACCCCATGCCCTCCGCAGGCCAGCGCTCGACCCAGAAGCGGTCCGATGCACCCACGTGGACGCCGGTGAATGCCGGCAGCGAGTCCGGGATCTCGCCCTGCAAGATCTCCGGCGCGACGTTCATCACATCGTCCAGCGGGACGGGAAGCGAATCGATGCGGGCCTCGATTGCCCTCATGCTGTCCGCGCGTTCGGCCCGAGGCACCGGGCGGCGCTCGATCTCAGGACCGGCGATCGTCCGGAGAAGATCGGACTCGACGGAAGCGTCACCGGGACGATCGAGCGCCCGATCGCGCCCCTTCCCGTAGACGACGAGATCAAGGAGGCCGAGCGCGAGCGCTTCCGTAAAGCTCAGGAGGAGTCCGCTGATGCAATAGGCAGAACCAGCTCGTCCTTCCAGATCGAGCGGGAGGGGGTGGAGGAGCGCACCTTCGCCGAAGAGGTCCCGGTGCTGTGGGGCCTGGAGGTGGACTGGGAGGACCGGATCTGGGTGGAACGCCGGGGTCCGACCGGCCGGGGCGACGGGCCGACCGACATCGTGAGACCCGGCGGAGAGTACATCGGCACCCTGCCGTCCGAGGGGCTCCGGACGCCGGACGCCTTCGGCCCCGACGGGCTCATAGCCTACATCGAGCGCAACGAGATGGACGTTCCGACCGTGCGCGTGGTCAGGCTGGTTGCGCTGGAACCGGGGGGATAGGGTCCGTCTCCGGGAGTACGTCCCCCGGGTCACCCTCCCCGCCCCCCACGCCCGACTCGGCCCCCTCCTCAACCGGCGGTCCCCCCACCCCAACCAACGTCACCTCCCCGCTCACGAGGTCGACGCTCACCACCGTCCGGATCATCGCGCGGTCCGAGAGCATGCGGGTGTTGGGCGCGAGCTCCGGCGGCCGGGCGAAGATGTTGCCGCCCACGAGCTCGCCCGGACGCAGGTGGTGCTCGATCACGGCAAACCTGAGGACGGTGTCGGCGGGGCCGACTTCGAAATCCAGCAGCACGGCCCCCTCCGGAGCACCCCAATGCGTGAGCCGCACCGGGCGATCCCCGCCGGTGAGCGGCCTGCCGTTCAGACCGGCCAGCCGGGGCCCCGCCTCTCCGACGCGGACGATCCTCGTCTCCGAGCCGCCCTGCGCGACACCCGGGACGGGCTGGATGTCGCGCAGGCGGAAGAGCAACATCTCGGCGCCGATCTCCGAGGTGACGGCAAGGCGCAGCATGCCGCTCACGTCCGTGACGTTCGGCACGAGCTCGACGGTGGGCGGGGGCACGGTCAGGGGCTCGGCCTCCGCGACCGCGTAGCGAAGCCACTGCGCCGTGAACTGCGAGAGCGACTCCGGCGCCTCCGCCGTATCGACCGGCCCCACCGCCGCAACCGCCCACGCCATGCCCGGGTGGGAATCGTCCCGGGCGGGGTGGGTGCCCCACCAGGCGCCGCCGGTCTCCCGGTCCATGAGGTATACCAGCGTCGAGGGGGCGGGCCGCTCGGCCGAGGGCGTGGCGGTCGAGACTCCCACCGCGAGGAAGACGCCCGCCGAGGCCAACCCCGCCACCGGCGCCCACCACCCGTTGGGCTCGCGCAGCGCGTCGAGCAGGGGCAAGACCAGCACGAACACCAGGCCCGCGAGAATGGCCAGCACCGGCGCGAGTCCGATCCCCATCGCGAGCCACACGCTTTCGGTGAAGGGGGTCAGCACGGCCACGACGGGGAGCGCCGCCAGCACGGCCACCACCCAGCGCAGATGTCCCGGCCGGCCATCGCGGGGGACGCCCGCCACCGCCAGCGCACCGATGCACCCGGCCAGCACCGGCCACTGGAGGTTCACGGCCGCCATGGGGAACAGGACCGTAGTGGCACCGGCCAACATCACCGGCAGGAAGAGGGCGCCCACGGCCAGCTCGGCCACGGAGAACCACCTCCTGAGAAGCGTCAGCAAGAGGGTCGCCAGGACGAACGCGACGCTCACGATGGCCAGGACGTACCAGCCTTCGCTGTGGAAGGCGCCCGCATGGAGCGCCCCGAATTCCGGATGCGCGCCCGCACGCCATCGGTACAGGAACAACGCGGCCAGGCCCGCCGCTCCGAGCTGCGCAACCGACGCCAAGAGACCCGCCGCGACACCGCCGGCCCGCAGCCCCCCCCGCCTCCCCACCACGAGCGCCACGACCCAAAGCACCATGGCAGCGCCCCCCAGCACCCAGATCCAGAACCTGCCGTACGTCACCAGCCCCACGACCGGCAGCGAGATGTAGCTCACGTCCGGGGCGTGCACCGTGCTCAGATCGGCGTTGCCGAAGTGGCGCAGCAAGGCCAGCACCTGGATTCCGTGGTGCTGCAGCGTCCCTTCGTCGAAGTTCTCCGGCGAATCGTAGACCTGGTGGTACACGTGCGCGCGTGCCACCCCGGCGAAGTTCAGGCCCTGCCTGCCGGCCTCCTTGAACGGCGTGAAGTCGGTGTCGTTGGGCATGCGCCGGTAGATCTCGTACGCCACCGAGTTCGCGACCGGTCGGGGGTTGGACTCTCCGAAGGCCGCGATCACCCAGCCGTTGTCGGCACCCGTCTCGAACATCATGGAGGGGCCGCCGCCACCCCGCATTTCGATCGACACGACGAGTGCCACATTCGCCATCCACGGGTGCTCGTCGACGAATGCGCGGGCACCCAGCAGCCCCAGTTCCTCCGCATCGGTGATGAGGACGATGAGGTCGTTGCGGAGCCCGGGACCCTCGCCCAGGGCGCGGACCGCCTCCAGGATCGCGACCACCCCCGACGCGTCGTCGGCCGCCCCCAGCGCGATCCCGCGGCTGTCGTAGTGGGCGGTGACGAGCACGGCCGGGCCGCCGGGCTCCGTGCCGGGTATCCTGGCCAGGATGTTGCGCACGGTGGCCGCCGTTACGGCAATCCCGCCTCCGGTGGCCGAGGTCGCCGTCTGCACGAAGGGCTCGTGTCCCAGGGCGCGGAGCTGCCCCAGCAGGTATTCGCGCACACCTGCGTGCGCCGGAGAGCCGGGCGGGTGCGCCACGGAGGCTATCCTGACGAGGTGCGACATCGCCCTGCCGGACGAGAACACCGTGTCGGGGGCGGTGGCGGGGACCGGCGCGGGGACGGTGCGGAACACACTCGAGAACCACGCCAGGACGAGGAGCAACGCCAGCGTCAGCGGGCCGCGCATGCCGTTCCACGGGGGAGAAGCTGCGGAAGGCTCGGCCTTCCGGCCGGATTCCGGGGCTGTCGCGGTACCCTTATCGGCGGGCCGGCCGGCTCCCGGCTCCGTCCGCCCGGTGTCCGCCACCGCGGTCCTGCGGGCGGCTTTTCCCCTGCCGCGCGTTTCTCCCTTCCGCCCTCCGAACCGAAATCCCCTGCGCGCCTTGCGATCCTTCTCCCGCGGTTCCCCGCGTCCGCCCGGGCCGCGTCCTCCGGCCGCCGCCGGTTCCCCTCCACCGGTCACTCCCGCTTCCGTCCTGCCTCCCGCCTCCCGTGCCGGCCCGGCGTCGGCACCGTCTTCCCCCTCCCCCGCCAACTCCCGCTCGATCTCCCGCTCCAACTCCTCGATCTCGTCCTCGCTGATCCCCAACTCCGCGAAGGACGGGATTTTCGGCAGCTTGTCGTCTGTCATCGTCTCTCTCCGCTAGCAGTCCGTGGATAGAGCCCCGCGAGCACCGAGAGCCTCCACGGGCTGCTACAGCGGCCCGTCCTCCCACGGCCCCCACATCGCGTACGTTGCGCTGGCCCGCGACGATTCGGCCTCGCGCCCACCCTGCACGTTGAAGAACATTACGCGCCCGTCCGGACTGAAGCACGACCCCGCGAACTCGCCCGGCTGGGGCCCGCCCTCGGCGCGCGGCGCCCGCACCATGTTCACGATGCGTCCCTCGCGGTCCAGACCCCGCACGTACTGGTCGTCGGTCCCGTCCTCGCACATCACCAGCCCCCCCCTCGGGCTCACCACGATGTTGTCCGGACTGTCCAGCACGTCGTGGGACGGCGACTCGAAGACCAGGGTCAGCTCGCCCTCGTCGTCGGATCCGGGCCGGTAGTGGAATACCTGCCCCGCCTCGGCGTCTCCACCGTTGGTCGAGACGATGTAGATGCCACCGTCGCCGTGGAAGGCGCCCTCGAGACGGGCGAAGCGTGCCGCGCCCCGTGCGACCCCCTGCCTGAAGACCGCCAGCCGGTCCTCTTCGGCGTTGGCCGGATCGGGGTCGTCGATATCCACCCAGTGGACGGGCAGCACCGTGCCCGGGGTCCGGCCGCGGGCGGTCAGGTAGCCGGGCTCGCCGGTCACCGCCATCATCTGGAGCCTGCCGCCGGCGGCAAGCGCACCGGGCTCGTCGGGAAGGAAGCGGTAGAATCCCGCGCCGGGCAGCCTGTCGGGCACGTACCAGGTGTCCTCGGTCTCGTAGACGATTCCGGTGCCCGGGTCGATGGCCACCGCTTCGTGGACGAAACGGCCCATGGCGCGCAGGGGAACGGGGTCGACCGGCCCGGTGGCGTCCACCGGCACCTCGAAGATGTAGCCGTGGGGCTTTTCGTATCCCGCCCCCGGCCCCCAGGTGATCTCTTCGCAGGAGAGCCAGCTCCCCCACGGCGTCGGCCCGCCCGCGCAGTTCACCGCGGTGCCCGCCAGCGACACGAACTCGTCCACCAGCTCGACGCTCAGGTCCCCGTCCGCCTCCGCGATCCGCACCTCCAGCGAGGTGGTGCCGCCCGAGGCCCGCGGGTCGTAGTGGGGCTCGCCGATGGGCCGCGCCCTGTCCGCCTTGTCGACCATTTCGTGGTTGCGGATCAACCGGACGTTGCCGTTGGGCAGGGGAAAGGCGGCCATGCCGTCGAAGGCGTTGGGAACGGTCAGGCCGTCGCGCACGGTCGAAGCCACGCCGCCGGAACCGAGGCGTACGCACCGGAAGCTCTCGGGAATCTCGATTTCGGGGCAGTCGGGACTCGCGACCAGCTCGCCGTAGGGCCTGATGAACGGACTCGCGGTCCGGCGATTCCGGCCCCCGGGCCCGCGGCCGGCATCCGGCTCCGACGTTCCACTCCTCCCATTCCAGCTGATCAGGCCGGCCAGCGAGGGCGTCAAGACCGCTCCGCCACCGGCCGAGGTCAGTCTTCTGAGGAAAACGCGGCGCTCCATCGGCATCTCTCTCTCCAGATCGGTACGGTTCGACGGGAGTCCAGGGAACGGACAACCCGAAGGCTTCAAGCCTGCGGCAATCCCTCCACGGATGGCAACCCCGGTCACTCAACTTGTTTCCGAAACGCCGGTCGTTACATACATTGCCGTTTCACTCCCGAGTTTCAGGCGCTCACCGAGCCCGGCGCGTTTCCTCCGGCCCAACCCGACAACCGATGGAGCAACCAGATGACGCACCCGCAGAACAGGCGGGAGTTCCTGAGGACAACCGCGGCGGCGGCCGGTGCATACGGGCTCGGTCTGGTCGGCGGCCAGGGTTGCGCCCCGGACGGCGACACCCCCGCCCCGATGACGATCCTGATCCTGGGCGGCACCGGTTTCATCGGTCCCCACATGGTTCGCCGCGCCGTGTCCCGCGGCCACGAGGTGACCCTGTTCAACCGCGGGCGGACCAACCCCCACCTCTTCCCGGAGCTGGAAAAGCTCGTCGGCGACCGCGACGGCGACCTGGAGGCGCTCGAAGGCCGGAGTTGGGACGCGGTGATCGACAACTCGGGGTTCGTCCCGCGTCACGTGCGTGATTCGGCCGAGCTCCTGTCCGAATCCGGACGCTACCTGTTCGTGTCCTCCATTTCGGCCTACAAGGATCTCGCCCCCGCTGGAATCACCGAGGACTACGAGGTGGGCCGGCTCGACGACCCCGCCGTGGAGCAGGTGACGGGCGCCACCTACGGGCCCCTCAAGGCGCTTTGCGAGGAGGCCGTCCGGGAGGTCTTCGGAGAGCGCGCCAACATCGTGCGCCCGGGCTTCATCGTGGGCCCCGGGGACCCCAGCGACCGGTGGACCTACTGGCCGGTGCGGGTGTCGATGGGGGGCGACATGGCGGTGCCCGGAGCTCCCGGGAATCCGGTTCAGTTCATCGACGCGCGCGATCTGGCGATCTGGGTCGTGGGCATGCTGGAGAGCGGCGTCGGGGGCGTATTCAACGGCGTGGGGCCGGTGGAGCCGCTCGACATGGGGACCTTCCTGGAGACCTGCCGCGACGTGAGCGGCGGGGACGCCGTCTTCCACTGGGTCGAAGCCGGTTTCATCCGGGAACAGAACATCTTCTTTCCGATCTGGAGCCCCACGACGGGCGACTTCGGCGGGGCGCACCAGGTCGACATTTCCCGTGCCATGGCCACCGGCTACAGGAGCCGCCCCCTCGCGGACACCGTCCGTGACACGCTAGAGTGGTGGAACGGGCTCACCGACGAAGACCGGCCCGGGGGCGCGTTGCGCGCCGGGCCGCGCAAGCCGGGGGCGATGGGCGGGCAACCGATATCCACCGAGGAGATGCTTCGGCTGGAAGCGGAGCTGCTGGAGGCGTGGGCCACCCGAGCGTAGACGCACACCCGAAATAAAAGAGCAGAGGAATCATGGAGATACAGGTCGACTGGTCACGCAACGCGGGAGTTCTGATCGCCAAGCCGATCGGGCGCATCTATAGCGCCAACTACTTGGAGTGGCAGACCGCGATCGAGTCCGGCATCGAAGCCGGCGACCAGGCGATGGCCGTCGACTTCGGGCAGGTGCCCTACCTGAGCAGTGCCGGCCTCCGGGTTCTCCTGATGACCGCAAAGCGGTTCAAGGGGCCCGGTCGGGCGTTCGTGCTCTGCAACCTTACTCGCACAGTCCGCAAGGTCATCGCCGCCAGCGGCTTCGACGGGGTGATCCCAGTGTACGACACGGAAGCTACGGCTGTCGCCGCCATCACGGGAGAAGGCAACGCGGACGGCTAGGCGCGTTTCCACGCGCCGCACAGGCCCCAACGTGGAGAGACCGATCGTGTCCGACCAGCTGAACCGCAGGGACTTCGTGGACCGTACCTCCAAACTCGCGATGGGCGCGATGATCGTGCCGCGCCATGTGCTCGGCGGCCCGGGATACCAGGCCCCGTCGGACCGGCTGAACCTCGCGATCATCGGCGTCGGCGGGCAGGGCACCGAGAACGCCCAGGAGTTCGGCACCGAGCACATCGCGGCTATCTGCGATGTCGATTTCGGCGTGGTGCACCGGCGGGTCCAGGAGCGCCTGACGGGCGGATCGGCAGAGGTCCGAATCACGGCAGGAAATCGGCTAACTACTT
>JAPPGI010000189.1 GCA_028874985.1 Gemmatimonadota bacterium
TGCCAGCCCGGCGCCTCGCCGCTCTCGGTGCTCGCGGGGCTTTATCCACGGACTGCTGAGAGCGGGGGACCTCGGGTTCCGGCACGACCCGGAAATCGCTGTCGCAAGAGCTCGATTCGTCGTTTCCGATGAATCTGTCCCGTTTCACTATCCTTGCGCCCGCGATCCGCCCCCAACCTGCGGTCGTCGTCCGTTTCCGCCCAATTCAACGGATTGCCGGGGGCTTCCGCAGTCCGGCGACCGTGGGGAGCGAGCCGTGAGAAATGAAGCATGGGGGATCGCGCGGGGTCAGCCTGCCGGTCGCAGCCTGGATTGCGGCCTTCACCGCGACCGCGGCCTTCGCCAATACCATCGGCAACGACTTTGCCTACGACGACCTGTTGATCGTCGCCGGCAACGAGGCCATACAGAGCCTGGAGACGCTCCCCGGCACCTTCACCGAGCCGTACTGGCCCGACGGCAATGGAAGGGAGCTGGGGCTCTGGCGGCCGGTCGCGACGTGGGTCTACGGACTGCAGTGGGCCCTGTGGAACGGGCACCCGGCCGGCTTCCACGTGGTCAACGTGCTGCTGAACGGTCTCGCCGCCGCACTCGTGGTCCTTCTCCTCGGACGGTTTCTGCCCGTCTCGGCGGCGCTGCCGGGAGGACTGCTCTTCGCGGTGCACCCCGTTCACGTGGAGGCCGTCGCCAACGTGGTGGGAATGGCGGAACTGTTGTCCGCGGTCCCGTACCTGGGGGGGTGTCTGGTGGCCGCTCATTGTCCCGGGAGGATGGGGGCGGGACGACTGGCGACCATGGCCGGGCTCTTCCTGACGGCCGTGCTGGTCAAGGAGAGTGCCGTCACGCTTCCCGGGGCGGTGCTCCTGATCGACGCGGCGCGAAGCGGTCTGCGCCCAGGCCGGCTCAGAGGATACCTGGCGGAGCGGTGGCCGGTCCATCTGGTATTGGCCGCGATCATCCTGCTCCTGCTGGCGGGGCGACTCGCCGTTCTGGGCGCCGTCGCCGATCCCCATCCGCCGTTGGGTGCGGAGATCCTGGCGCGGGGCGAGGTGCCCCGCATCTGGACCGTCCTGAGCACATGGCCGGAGGTCTTCCGGCTGCTCTTCCTTCCTGCGGACCTCTCCGCCGACTACAGCCCGGGTGTCATCCCGGTCGCCTACGGTTGGACGGCCCGCAGTCTCTGCGGGCTGGCGATTGGCCTCGCAGTCCTCGCAGTGGCCTGGTGGAGCTCCCGGAGAGGACCGCTGACACCGGGACGTCCGGAGCCTGCCGCGCTCGCATTCGGCGTTCTCTGGTTCGTCGTCACCATGCTGCCGGCATCCAACCTGTTCTTTCAGACCGGAGTTCTGCTGGCGGAGCGAACGCTGTTCCTGCCGTCGGTGGGTCTGGCGGGCGGCGTGGGGTGGATGCTGGCCCGGCTACGGTGGGAGCGACCCCGCGCGGGGACATTCGTGACCGTTGCGGTTCTGTCCCTCCTGCTCTGCCGGACGATCTCCCGAAACCCCACATGGAGGGACAACACCACGGTCTTCATGACGCTGCTGCGGGACCATCCGGAGTCGGGGCGCGCCCAGTGGGTTGCCGGCGACCTGTACTTCGCAGGAGGCGACCATGCGCGAGGTCTCGCGGCCTACCGGCGAGCGATCGGCCTGTTGGGAGGCGGTTACACGCTGCTCACGGAGATCGGACGCCGACTGGTTGCCGTGGGGCTGGATCGGCCGGCCGAACACATGTTGTATCGGGCGTGGCGGGAGCGTCCCGAGAGTGGCGCGGCACCGTCGCTGCTGGCCGTCCTGTTCGATCGCCAGGGTCGCTGGAAGTCGGCGGAAGAGGCTTCTCGGGCCGCGCTCGCCGCGGAACCGGGGAGTGCGGTCCAGATGCACCTGCTCGCTCGCTCGCTCGCCGCCCAGGGCAGGATCGGCGAAGCGATCGAAGCGCGCCGAGAGGTAATTCGCCTGGGAGAGAACAGGCCCCGGCAGTGGCATTGGCTGGCCGAGCTGCTTCGGCGGAGAGACGCCGTCCGGGCGGCGGCAGACCCGGAATCGGCCGGGAAATGACCGGGCTGAGGGACGGAGCCGGCCCGGCGCCTCGCCGCTCTCGGTGCTCGCGGGGCTTTATCCACGGACCGCTATCGGACAACCATTGAAAGGAAGAATGCAAATGTTTGATACGAAAGGATTTACACTCATAGAGCTGCTGATTGTTGTCGTCATCATCGGCATCCTCGCGGCGATTGCGGTACCCCAGTTCTCGAAGGTTCGGGAAAAGGCGTACTTTGCGGCGATGAAGGCGGATATGAGGAACCTGTCGGCGCAGCAGGAGCTCTACTACGCCACGAACTACAGCTACTCCAGCTCCTTTGTCGACCTGGGTTTCGTCTCCTCCGAAGCCGTGAACGTGACGGCCGCGGCGTCGACCTCCGGGTGGTCCGCCACGGCGACCCACAATGCGCTGGGAGCCGCCGAAGGTTGTGCCATCTACTATGGAAACACCGCGGCGCCCACGATCGGCTCCGTGACCCCCGCTGCCGAAGGGCAAGTCGTGTGCACCAATTGACCCGCGGGTTTGGAACGGAGGGGTCGGAGCGTCGAAACCCCGGGCAGTCGGGCCACTCCCTCATCGAAATCGCGGCGGTTCTGGCGATCCTCGCCGCGCTCGCGCCCCCCATCCTAGGCGTGGCCGGCGGTCTGCGGACATCGTTGCTGCTGAGACGCGCGCAGGAGGAGGCGGCGAGCCTCTTCGCGGATGCGCGCTGGATCGCGGTGGGGGCGGGAGGGGCGACCGTGGTCCTGACTTCCGTCCCGCCGGGAGGGGTGGTGGTGACCCGGGCGGGGGACACGGTGAGAACGGCCCGGCTGAGCGCGGGAGGGGTGTCGATGACGCTGTCCCGGGGCCGCGCTCGGAGCCGGGTGCGGTTCGGCCCCCTGGGACTGGGTCTGGTCTCCAGCCAGACGCTGACGTTCCGCCTGGCCGGCGAGGAACGCCGGTTGGTGATCTCATCGTTGGGGCGGGTAGCGCGGCGATGAAGCGCCATGAGCCTCGCACGGCGCGCTACGACGCGGCCGGCCGGTCGGACGGCTGGAGAGGAAGGTGCACGAACCGGTCCGGGACTTCGCTGGTCGAACTGGTCGTCGCCGTCGTCATCCTTGGGGTCGGTATCGCCGGGGTGGCCTCACTCACGGCCGCGGCCGCGGGCACCCTGGTCCGAGCCAGGTCGATCGACGAAGCCCACGCGCTCCTGCAGAGCTTCGTGGATTCGGCCGTCGCGGATCCGGTGAGAGGTCCCGAGTCCGGGCGGCACGTGCACCCGGCCGGAGCGTTGAACTGGAGCGTTCCACACGCGCCCGGCTCCGTCGCCTGGGCCCGCTTCGACCACGTGGCGCTCACCGCGCCGATCCGGGTCGATTTCGTGGTCCCGGCCTCCCCGACCCGGCCCTGAGCATGGCACCCACGATGAGGGGACCCGTTCGCCGACCCTACGGATTCACGCTGACCGAGCTGATCGTGGCCGGAACGTTGCTGCTCGTGGTCGTCCAGGCGGTCTGGTGGGTGACGGTGGTGCAGGGCGGGGTGGCGACCCGAGTCGTCACGGGCGCGCGCATGCTGGACGAGGCGCGCCTCATCCATCATCTGCTCTCGGTGGAGGTGGGCAACGGAGAAGGCAGCGATGACTGGCGCGTCACCGCCGAACGCGAGCTGCACCTGCGCGCGTTCCGGGGCGCAGGCTTCGGCTGCCGCAGCCAACCGGCCAACGGATGGGGCGTCGCCGCGGCGGGGTACCGTCTTCCCGACAGTGGCAAGGACTCGGTGCTCGTCTTTTCCGGCGACGGCAGCTGGCAGCCCTCCGCGCTGGTGCGCAGATCACGTGCACGGAGGCTCGATTGCCAGGCGCTCGACGGGTTTTCCACCGAGATCTGGTTTCTCGATCCACCCCGGCCCGGCGCCGTTGCCGCCCTCTATTTCGAGAACGGGGCCTACAGGTTCTCGAACAGTGCTTTTCGTTACCGAACAGGCAGTCGTTGGCAGCCGCTGACCGATACCGGAATCGACGTGGACTCCTCGGGAGTTGTTCCACTGGGCGCGGACGCCGTGGAGGTCCGTGTGACGCGAGAGCGTCCGGGCCCCTTTCTTCCATCGACGCGGTGGAAGATCCGGGCGCGCCGATGACGAAACGCACGAGCGCTTGCGAGAGTCCCTGCCGCCGCAGGGAGGGTTTTGCCCTGGTCGCGGCGCTGCTCGCCCTGATCGTACTCTCGGGGCTCGCCACCGCGGCGGTCCTGGCGGCGGTGGGGCAGCTTCGCGCGGCGGCAACGGCTGGAAGGGTGATGGCCGGGCGCGCCGCCGCGCGAGGTGGAATCGAACGCGTCCTGGCGGAGACCCGGAACTGGCCGGCGGCTTCAGTCGGGGATTCCGCCGTGGAATTGCTGGCCGGCACCCTGGGCCCGAGCGCTTCATGGCGGGTCCATGATCTTCGCATCGCCCGCGAATTCCACGTCCTTGTCGCGGTCGCGGCACTCGGAGGCGCACTTCGCGTCCGGGATGCGCGAACAGTCTGGTGGCTCGACCCCCAATCGCGCGTCGCGACGCATCGGGCGGTTGTGGAGGGCGCCTCGGTAGTGGTCGGCGCCAACGCGCGCGTGCTCGCCGATTCCCTGCTTGCCGGTCGGAGCGGCGTGCCGGCATGCGACAGCTTCCCTCTCCTGGCGGCGGCGTTGGGTGGGGCGGTCGTACCATCGGTGGGCGGGCTACCGCATCCGCCCGATTGGGGTGCCGGCGGCGACGGCGCCGATTTTGCAAGCCTGCGGCTTGGGTGGCTGGGCCGCTCGACCCTCGCCGCGCTGGCCGACCACGACCTGTCGGGAGGTGGAGTCCCGGCACCTGGATGCCCGGGATGCTGGGCGGGGCTCGTCTTCGGAGCGGGCGGCGTACGATGGACGGGATCGGGGGCGGGGGTCCTCGCGGTCGATGGCGACCTCGTCCTTGCAAGCGGCTCGTCGTGGACCGGCCTGCTGATCGTATCCGGAGACGTAACGCTGGAACCCGCTTCCACGGTGCTCGGACTGGTGCGCAGTGGAGGCGTGACCACCCTGACCGGAACTTCCGCCGTGGACGGGTCGGCGTGTGCGGCCTTCGAAGCCCTGAACGCCGCGACTTCGCTGGCGCGTCCGATCCCGACGCCCGCCCGCTCCTGGCTGGGACCTCTTCCCCCGGGAACCGACTAGCAGCCCGTGGACAAACCTCCCACGGCATTCGAGCAGCGCTGCATCTCCGCTGGACCGCTTAGCTCGCTTGTCCATACTGTAATCTATACTTTACAATGTGTAATCCATGGTTTCCAATGCCCGTACGCGGTGCTTCGCTCTGCGTTGCTCCTTGGGCCGGTAGCGCTGCTACCAGCCCTTCGTCGCGCCTTGCCAGCGGAGCGCTTCGCCGCTCTCGGTGCTCGCGCGAGATTATCCACGGACTGCTAGCGCGATGGCCCTGTTTTCCCGGAGACGGACCACCGTGGGTCTCGACATCGGCAGCGGCTTTGTCAAGCTCACCCTGGTCGACCATGGGGGAGACGGGCCCGAAGTCGGCGGTGTGGCGGTCCGTCGCACGCCCGCCGGGGCGATCGTCGACGGTGAGGTCGTGGAGCGGAAGCCGATTGCCGACACGGTGCGGGAGTTGATGCGGGAGGCCGGCGCCGGATCGCGTGAAGTGGTTGTCGCGATGAGCGGCCATGATGTGTTCATCAAGAAGGTGGACATTCCGCGAATGAAGGAGGTGGAGGCACTCAGGATGATGCGGCGTGAGGCCGGGAGGCACGTTCCCTTCGACCTCGAAGGTGTTCATCTCGATTGCCAGATTCTGCGACCGCGCGACGAGGGTGCCCGGATGGAAGTGCTGCTGGCGGCTGCCCGGCGCGAGCGTGTGGAAGACCGGACTTCGCTGCTCGCGGAGGCGGGAGTGAGGATCGCGGTGATGGACGTGGAAGCGTTCGCCCTGCACAACGCCTTCACCCACAACTACCCTGAGGCCGGCGATGGCATAGTGGCCCTCGTCGACGTCGGCCACCGCTTTACGAACCTCAACGTCATCGAGGGCGGCATACCGGTGCTCACCAAGGAACTTCCTTTGGGGTCACGCAACGTTGCGGAATCGCTGCAACGGGAATACGGCCTTTCCGGGGGCGAAGCCGAACGCGTGCTGCAGGGGCGCCAGCCCATGGAGGGCATCCAGCGTGTTGTGGCCGACGGCGTCGCGACCGGTATAAAACGAGCTTCGGCGTACCTCGGCGGACGCAGGTCGGGTGCCGGAATCGGGAGGATCTTCCTGAGCGGGGGTGGGGCCTGCATGCCGGGAATGGCCGAGGCGCTCGCCCAGCGCGTGAAGATCGAGACGCGGCTGGTCAATCCCTTCGAGCGGGTTCCCCTCCGGGCCGGCGTCAGGGAGCCGGGGGTACTCGCGCGGGCGGCCCCGATGCTGCTTCTGCCGGTGGGTCTCGCTCTGCGGGCCTCCTGACCATTGACGGAACCGTCGCACCGTGCTTGAAATCGATCTGCTACGAGGTGGAGGCAAGCCGCAAGACCGGAGACCCCGGCTGACCCTGTCGCGGACTTCCGTCGAGCGTTTCTCCCCGGATCCCTGGACGATCGGATCGGGCCTGACGATCCTTGCCTCTCTCGGCCTTGCCCTCTACCTGTTCCTCTCGGTGCGCGGGCGCGAGTCCGCCGTGAAGGAGGCGCTGGACGCGGCACTGGCCGACTCCGTGCGCAACGCCGCGCTGATCGAGAGGATGCGCGCGCTGGAGACCCGCCGCGATTCCATTGCGGCGAGGGTTGCAGCGATCCGGCAGATCGATGCCCGGCGCTACTTGTGGCCCCGCATAATGGACGAAGTGGCGGGTGTCCTGCCCGGCGAAGCGTGGCTCACGGGTCTCCGCCAGGTTGCGCCGTCCGACGGCGGAATGCGGTTCCAGGTGGAGGGCATGACTCGAGGCAACGTGTCCCTCACCCGGTTTTGGGACGGCCTGGAGGCTTCCCCCTTCATCCGCAACGTCCGGCTCGTCAGCACCGAACACGTGGCGGTGGGATCGGGCGACGACGGGTCCGGTGACCTTCACCATTTCGTGCTGCGGGCGGAGCCGGAGGATCCTCCACCGGCGATGCTGAACCTCGTGTCCTTTCCGGCCGGGGCGAGACAATGAACCCTTTGCCCACCGATCCCGTGCGCAGAAGCGCTGTTCTTCTCGCCTTCCTGGCGCTTTCGGGCCTGTACTTCACCCGCACCTACGTCTACTCACCAGCGGCGAAGCGGGTGGAGTCCACACACCTCCGGCTCGCGCGGCTGGACGAGGGCAACCGGCGTGCGGGGACGGGTGCGGCAGTGGGAGAGGTGGAGCTTGAAGAGCGTCTGCAGCTCTACCGGGAGCACATTGTCCGTCTCGAGAAACTCATCCCCGCGAATGGGGAAGTGGCGGCGCTTCTCAAGGCCGTTTCGGATGAGGAGCGCAAGGCGGGGGTGGAGATGACGATGATGCGTCCCGAGCCGGTCGAGCCGGGGGACCCGTACGACCGTCTGAGCTACGAGCTGGCCGTCCGGGGCAGCTACCATGCGGTCGGATCCTTCATCACCGCAATCGCTTCGCTGGAGCGGATCGTTGCGCCCGGGGACCTCGCGATCACCCCCAGCGGCAGCGCCGGCCCGGATGGCGGCGCATACGACGGCACCGTGACGGCCAGCTTCCGCATTCGCACCTACGTGGCCACGCGGCCCCGACCCTCCGTCCCCGCCAGGTCACCCTCGGACATCGGAGTTCCGACTTCATGACCAGGAGTCCGCGGGCTCCAAGGACCAGCACGGTGATTACGCTTGCGCCGTTCGCTCTTCTGGCGTTCGCCGCGCCGGAGCCCGGTGCGAGCCAGAGCCCGGGCGACATCCCGAGCGCATCACCCGGCGGCGCGCCCGACGCATCCCGGCGAACCATGGTGTTCGAACGCGAGGTGTTCGTCTATCCGGCGGGAGGGCGCAGGAACCCCTTCCTGCCGGTGGGGGTCTCCGCAGCCGTGCCCGGGGCCGGGGACGTGATACTCATGGGCATCATCCACCATCCGGATGCGGCGTACCGCCTGGCGGTCCTGAGCATTTCGGGTGGAGTCGGCGGCGGCAGCGGCGCCACCGGTGCGGGGCCTCTCCCGCAGGGCGGCCGGACCACCAGGCGTCTGCGCTCAGGGGGTGTGTTGGGACGAATGCGAATCGCGGAGATCCACGAGGATCACATCGTGGTCGAAACGGAGGCACCGGACGGGATCGCCAGCCAGGTGCTGGCCCTGCGGCGGCCGGTGGCCGGGAGGGGATCATGAAGCAGCGCCTCCCGGGGTTGCGCCGGACATTGTCGCTGACGGCGGTGGTGGTCCTTGTCCCTTGGGGAGGGGAGGCCGCGGCCCAGGAAGTACCATCCACGGGAGTCGCCGCCGATCAGAAGGTCGGTCGCCCCATAACGGTCTCCTTCGTCGACACACCCGTCAGGGACGTGCTCTTCGCCTTCGCCGACTTCGCGGGCCGCTCCATCGTGGCGGGCCCAACGGTGGACGGCCTGGTATCCGCCGAGATCCGCAGCCAGCCCTGGGATCTGGCGCTCCGGGCGATCCTGGCGGCTCACGGCCTGGTAGTCCATGAACAGGCGGACGGGATCATTCGTGTGGACGATGCCCGCAGTCTCTTCGACCGGGAAGCGGTGCATCCCATGGTAACGCGTCCCTTCCGGGTGAACTACGCGGACGTCACCGAGTTGACCGAGCTGGTCGCGGCGCTGTTGAGTGAGCGTGGGCGGGTCTCCGCCGGTCTCGGGACGAACACGCTGGTGGTAACCGACGTCCCGCGGGTGCTTGATGCGGCGCACGAACTCATCGGGGAGCTCGACACGCAGGCGCCTCAGGTGGACATCACGGCCAAGATCATCTTCATCAACCGTTCGGCGCTCAGGGGATTCGGGATCACCTACGACCTGAAGGACGTCGGCGGGAATCAGCTGAATCTCCTGAGTCCGGGCGTCGCCGACCTGAACGGAGACGGTGAGATCACCCTGCCCGACGAACAGGTCCCCCGGGGCACCAACGCCGTGTCGCTCACGGGAAACTCAATCGCGGCGCTGGGCAACGCCACCTACCGGGTGGTGAACCCGACACTCGCGCTCCTCACCTCCCTGGTCATGGGACGCCACACCCTGGTCGCCTTCATCGACGCCCTGGAGTCCGTCCAGCTGACGGATGTCGAGGCACACCCGTCGCTTCGCGTCATGGACAACCGTACAGCCAGGATCGTCGTGGGTGAGGAGACGCCGGTCCGGGTGATCGACGCGGGCGCACAACTCCAGGGACGGCAGGGGGAGGACGGCAGGAGCACCCTGCCGGTCGCCACGGTCGACTACAAGGAGACCGGAGTGATCCTCGAGGTCACACCCAGGATCGCCGACAGCGGCGAAGTCCTGCTCGACCTGACGGCCGAACGGTCGTCCGCGGACCTGGCTCCGTCGGACGTGGGCGTGATCTTCCGCAGGCAGAGGGCCGAGTCGCGGGTCATGGTCGGAGACGGCGAAACGGTTGTGATCGGGGGTCTGACGGTCACCGAGAAGGGGGAGGTGCGGTCCGGGATTCCCCTGCTGATGCATCTGCCGCTGGTCGGAAGGTTGTTTCGGTCCCGCACGGAGACCTCGGTCCGGCGGGACCTGGTGATCATGGTGACGCCGACCATCGTGCCCCTCCGGTCGCCTTGACGGTGGGTCTGCGGTCCCCCGGCCGGCCTTCCGCTTCCCCCCGGGCGGGCCCTTCGCTATCTATGGACAGGATCGGCCATCCGCTCCGAGGCCCCGGCCTCCGACCCATCCACGACAGCTCCCATGCCGCTCGACCACCTGTCCTTCCACACCGCCGGCGAGTCCCACGGACGCGGCCTTGTAGCCGTGCTGGAGGGCGTTCCGGCTGGAATGCCACTCGACCCCGCCGCCGATATCGACCCGGATCTGCGCCGTCGCATGGGCGGGTACGGCAGGGGGCGCAGGATGCTCATCGAGTCGGACCGGGCGGAGATCATCTCGGGTTTGCGCCTGGGGGTGACGCTGGGCTCGCCGGTGTCGATGGTGATATGGAACCGGGACTGGAAGAACTGGACCACGGCGATGGCGCATGGGCCGCCGGACCCCGAAGGTAATCCGAAGGCGCTGCGGCCGGTCTACCTGCCCCGGCCGGGCCACGCCGATCTGGCGGGGGTTCTCAAGTACGACCACAGGGATGCGCGCGACGTCCTGGAACGCGCCTCCGCACGGGAGACCGCCGCCCGGGTCGCCTGTGGCGCCGTGGCCCGCACCCTGCTCGGGGAGGTCGGCGCGGCGGTCGGCAGTCATGTCACGAGGATCGGCGACGTGGAGGCCCGGCGCCCGGAGGAACTGCCGGCGGACCTCAACGCGGCCTCCGACCCCTCGCCGGTGCGCACGCTCGACCCCGCTGCCGAGGGCAGGATGATCGCCGCCATAGACGAGGCCCGCGAGGAAGGGGACACGCTGGGCGGCTGCTTCGAGGTCGTCGTGCGGGGTCTCCCGGTGGGGCTCGGCAGCTATGTGTCGTGGGACCGCAAGCTGGACGGCCGCCTGGCCCAGGCGGTGATGTCGGTCCACGCGATCAAGGGCGTTGAGATCGGCCCCGCCTTCGTCAACGCCGGCAGGCCCGGATCGAAGGTGCACGACGCCATCCTGCGCGACGAAACGCGGCGGCGGGCCGGCGGATTCGGCAGGGTCGGAAACCGGGCGGGCGGCCTCGAAGGAGGCGTCACCACCGGATCGCCGCTGGTCGTGCGCGGCGCCATGAAGCCCATCTCGACGCTGCTCCGGAACCGTCTGCCCAGCGTGGACCTGCGGGACGGCTCCACCAGGGTGGCGACCGTGGAACGGAGCGACGTGTGCGCCGTACCCGCGGCCGCCGTCGTCGCGGAGGCGATGGTCGCGCTGGTAGCCGCCGATGCCCTGCTGGAGAAGTTCGGGGGCGATTCGCTCTCCGAGCTGCGGCGGAACCTGGACGCCTACGTGGAACGTCTCAACGCCCGTGGCTTTCGGGGCCGGGGGCCGGAGGCCGGGTGACGTTGGCGGCAAGACCGAAGCCCGGGACCGCGCCCGGCGGGCGCGCCGCGCCGGTTCGCCTGGTGCTGGTCGGATTCATGGGGGCCGGCAAGTCCACCGTGGGGGCGATGGTCGCCCGGGCACTGGGCTGGGAATTCGTCGATCTGGACGACGAGATCGCTCGCCGCGAGGGGAGCCCGCCGGACGAGATCATCCGCGAGCACGGGATCGCCCGCTTCCGCCTGGTGGAGTCGCGAGCGGGACGGGACGTCCTCGGGAGGGACCGCGTGGTTGTTGCGGCGGGGGGCGGATGGGCCGCGCAACCGGGGCACATGGCCTCGCTCGGCCACCACGGCATTTCCGTGTGGCTGCGGGTCACGGCAGAGACCGCATTGGCCCGAATCGAGGGTTCGTCCACCCGGAGGCCGCTGCTCCGGGGTTCCGATCCGCGTGCGGCGGCGGAAGGGCTGCTGCGAGGCCGGACTGCACACTACGGCCGGAGTGACATTACAATCGAAACGGAGGGCCGGTCGCCCGCGGAGGTCGCCCGCGCCATCCTGGAGCATCCGCTGGTCGCGCAATATGAACAGGGAGGCATGTGAGTGAAGCTGGTGATCGTGGAATCGCCCGCCAAGGCCAAGACGATCGAGCGGTTTCTGGGCCCGGAATACCGGGTTGCGGCGTCGTACGGGCACATACGTGATCTGCCGCGGTCGGCGAGCGAAACGCCGCCGTCCGTGAGGGACAAGTCGTGGGGCCGCCTGGCGGTCGATACCGAGAACGGGTTCAGGCCGGTCTACATCGTCCCCGAGGAAAGCCTGAGGCATGTGCGCGAACTCAGGAAGCTGCTGCGCGGGGCCGACGAAGTCCTGCTCGCGACCGACGAGGACCGCGAGGGTGAGTCGATCAGTTGGCACCTGGTGGAGGTGCTGAAGCCGACCGTGCCCGTGCGCCGGATCGCCTTCCATGAGATCACCCGTTCCGCCATCCGCGACGCGCTGGCCAACCCGAGGCGGGTGAACAGGCGGCTGGTGCGGGCACAGGAGGCCCGGCGCGTTCTCGATCGGCTCTATGGGTACAGTCTGTCTCCCGTGCTCTGGAAGAAGGTGCGGACGAAGCTCAGTGCGGGCCGGGTGCAGAGCGTCGCTCTGCGGCTGATCGTGGACCGCGAGGAGGAGCGGCTGCGCTTCCGGGTCTCGGAGTACTGGCGCGCCCGCGCTGTGCTGGCGGCGGGGGATCTGGAGTTCGCGGCGGTCCTCATCCGGGTGGGTGGACGCCGGGTCGCCACGAGCAAGGACTTCGACGCCGCCACCGGAGGACTGCTGGCGTCGTCGCGCGCCCTGGCGGTGGGTGAGGAGACCGCGCGGGAGATCGCGGCGGGGGCCCTCGCGGCCGTTCCCTGGCGCGTGGACACGGTGGACCGCAAGTCCACGCGACAACGCCCCGCGCCCCCCTTCACCACCTCGACGCTGCAGCAGGCGGCGAGCCGGCGGCTACGCATGTCGCCCCGCCGGACGATGAGCACGGCCCAGCGGCTCTACGAAGGGGTCGACCTCGGCGGCGGCGACCGCGAAGGGCTCATCACCTACATGCGAACCGACTCGGTGACGCTCTCGGAGAAGGCGGTGAGCGAGGCCGAGGGCTACATCAGGCGCACCTTCGGGGCCGACTACCATCAGGGTCCCAGGCGCTACCGGACAAAGTCCAGGATGGCGCAGGAGGCGCACGAGGCCATCCGGCCAACCAGGATCGCGCGCACGCCCGACAGCGTCGTCGGCCTCCTCAGACCCGACGAGCTTGCCCTCTACCGCCTGATCTGGAACCGGACCGTGGCCTGCCAGATGGCCGATGCCCGCGTGGACCGCACCACGGTCGACCTGGTGGCCGGCATCGACGACGTGGACCACACCTTTCGCAGTTCCGGATCAGTCCTCCGCTTTCCGGGCTTCCTCAAGGTCTACGGGGACACGCGCAGGGATCAGCTGCTGCCGCCGCTGGCTCCGGGGGACGAGATCCACGGCGACGGGAGCAAGACGGCCGCGCCGCCGCCCCCGCCCCGCGCCGACAACCGTCCCGCCACCGTACTCCGCTCGGTCGAGCCCGAACGGGGGGAAACCAGGCCGCCCGCGCGCTACACCGAGGCGTCACTCGTCAAGAAGCTGGAAGACGAGGGGATCGGCCGCCCTTCCACCTACACGCCCACCATCTCCACGATCCAGGACCGGGACTATGTGCGCAAGCGCGACGGAGCCCTGGTACCCACCTACGTCGGGATGGCGGTCACGCACCTGCTGCGCGACCATTTCGGCCGGTACATAGACCTGGACTTCACGGCGCGCATGGAGGACTCGCTGGACGACATCGCCACGGGCGAAGAGGAGTCCCAGCGATTCCTGGATGTCTTCTTCAACGGGGAGAAGGACAGCCCCGGGCTGGTGCGTCGGATCGAGGAGGCCCTGCCCGGCATCGACTTCCCCGCCGTGCCCCTCGGCACCGACCCGGAGACGGACCAGGCCATCCGGGTGCGCATCGGCAGGAACTCGGTCTTCGCCGAACGGGGCGAAGGGGACGGGCGCGAGACCGCCACCATCCCCGACGAACTGCTGATCGACGAGCTCACCGTTGAACGCGCGTGCGAGCTGCTCACCTCGAGGGCGCGCGGCGAGGAACCTCTCGGCATCGACCCCGACACGGGTCTGCCCGTCTTCCTCCGGTCCGGCCGTTTCGGCCCCTATGTCCAGCTGGGCGAAGCGCGGAAGGGGGGAGACAAACCGCGCTGGGTGGGTCTTCCAAAGGGGATGGAACCGTCCGAGGTCGACCTCGACTACGCGCTCCGGCTTCTCTCGCTGCCGCGGACGCTGGGCAGGGATCCGGAGAGCGGCGAAGAGGTTAAGGCGGGCCTCGGCAGGTACGGGCCCTATGTTGCAAGAGGGCGCGAGTACCGGAACCTGCCGTCCGCGGACACGCTGTTCTCCGTGTCCCTTGACGAAGCCCTCGTCCTGCTGGCCCGCGAAAAGAGGCCCGCACGCGGGGCCACGGCGCTGAAGGTGGTCGGAACGCACCCCGCCGACGGTTCCGAGATCCGGCTGCTCAAGGGACGCTACGGGCCCTACGTGACCGACGGGAAGGTGAACGCGAGCATCCCCAGGGGGCACGACCCGATGGCCACGACCGTCGAGGAGGCGGTGGAACTGCTGGCGCGGGCCGCCGAACGGAAGAAGAACCGGCCTTCTCGCGGTCGTCGCGGGGCCCGGGCGCGGAAGAGGTGAACCCGGGTGAGCGCGGTCACGGTCGTCGGTGGCGGTCTGGCCGGCTGTGAGGCCGCGCTGGCGCTGGCCGCCAGGGACCGGATCGTAAGACTGGTCGAGATGCGTCCGGTCAGGGAGACGCCCGCGCACCAGACCGCCGGGCTGGGCGAACTCGTCTGCACCAATTCCTTCAAGAGCGAGCGCCCGACGACGGCGCACGGCCAGCTGAAGCGGGAGATGAGACTCCTGGGGTCCGCGCTGCTGGCGGCGGCCGCGGAGAGCAGGGTCCCGGCGGGGGCGGCGCTGGCCGTCGACCGCCTTCTCTTCTCGAAGGCCCTGACCCTCCGTGTCGAAGGCCACCCCGGCATCGAGATCGTACGCGAAGAGGCAAGGTCGATTCCCGCGGGGCCCGCCGTGGTCGCCACCGGCCCCCTCACCTCCGACGCCCTGGCGGACGACATCGGCGCCGAGCTGGGAGACGGCGGGCTCGCATTCTACGACGCCATTGCACCCATTGTGCACAGCGAATCAGTGAATCATGAGGTCGCCTTCGCGGCCGGCCGCTACCGGCAGGAGCCGGACTACCTCAACTGCCCGCTCACCGAGACGGAATACGACGCCTTCATGACCGCTCTCCGTCAGGCCGACGTATACGACGGGCATGACTGGGAGAAGATCCCCTATTTCGAAGGATGCCTTCCCATCGAGGTGATGGCCGCGCGGGGACACGACACGCTGCGCTACGGCCCCATGAAACCCGTGGGCCTCCGCGATCCGCGCACCGGGAGGCGCCCGCACGCGGTGGTCCAGCTGAGGCGCGAGGATCGCGCCGGGCAGATGTGGAACCTGGTGGGCTTCCAGACCCGTCTGCGCACGGGGGAACAGCGCCGCGTCCTCACCATGATCCCCGGCCTGGAGAAAGCCGAGTTCCTGCGCTGGGGGTCCATTCACCGGAACACCTACCTGAACTTCCCCGGATGCCTAACGGGGTACGGGTCGTCGCGCCGCCGCCCCGACCTCGTCTTCGCGGGACAGCTGACCGGCGTGGAGGGATACACCGAGTCCGCCGCTTCGGGCATCCTGGCGGCGATCAGTCTGGACCGCGTGCTGAGCGGAGGTCGACCGGTGCTCCCCCCGCCCGAGACCATGCTGGGCGCGCTCTACCGGTATCTGCGTGAGGCCGACCCGGACGACTTCCAGCCCATGAACTCGAACTGGGGGCTGGTGGATCCCATGCCCGGGGCGCCGCGCAGGAAGTCGCAGCGCCGGGAGGCCCTGGCGGAGCGGGCCGACCGGTGCTTCCGGCGCTGGATGGCCGATGCGGACATCGCACCGGCGCATACCGGGGCGGTGGCGTCGTGACGCCTCAGGTCGCGCGCTTCCTCGCACACCTCGAAGGGGCACGCAATCTGTCTCCCCACACCGTGGCCGCCTACCGCCGCGACCTCCTCGACCTGGAGGACTTCACGCGCATCTACCTGGGCCGCGACGAATTCCGCTGGGGCGAGCTCACCCGGGGCGTCATCCGCGCCTTCCTCGGAGAAGCCGTGCGGCGAGGCCTCGCGCCGCGCACCGTCGCGCGCAAGCTGTCCTCGGTGCGGGCCCTCTTCCGCCACCTCCACCGCACGGGCGAGATCACATCCGACCCGGCGCGTCACGTGCGTGGCCCGAAACTGGACCGCACCCTCCCCGGCCACCTTCGCGCGGAAGAGATCACGGCGCTCTTTCGCTGGGCGGAGACCCGCGCCGAGCAGGACAACGGCCTCCCGGAGACCCGGCTTCTCGTCGCGCTGGAACTCCTGTACGGCAGCGGCCTTCGTCTCTCCGAGGTCGCTTCCCTGGACGTTCGGTCGCTCGACCTGGACCGCGGCCAGTTGCGTGTGCTCGGCAAGGGGAGGAAGGAGCGCATCGTGCCGCTCACCACGGCGGCCGCCAAAGCCGTCCGGCGGTACCTGCCCCGACGCCGGGAGGTGGTCGAGCCCGGCTGCCCCGCGCTGCTCGTCGGCCGCCACGGCCGCCGCCTCTCGAACCGGCACATCCAGCGCTCGGTCCGTACGGTGCTGGCGGAGTTCGCCGATGCCGCCGACGTTTCCGTCCACTCCCTGCGCCACAGCTTCGCCACGCACCTCCTCGACGCGGGTGCCGACCTCATGGCGGTGAAGGAGCTACTGGGCCATGTTTCGCTCGGCACCACCCGCATCTATGCACACACCTCGAAGGAGCGGCTGCGGCGGGTGTACAGGGGAGCGCACCCGCGCGCGAGGCGACCCCGGCGGGACGGAGCCGACTGACCCACGACCGAACCCACTCGACCGAACCCGACTGAACCCACTCCACTTGACAACGGCCGGAGCCGGCCATCTCTTGGCGCGGAAAAAGGAGGAGGAACCAGGATGACGGGCACCACCCTCCTGATTGCCGCGGTGCAGCAGGCAGCCCTGACCGGGGTGGTGCGCGACAGCGTCGATCTGGAGCCTGTCGCCTTCGCCCGGGTCACGGTTACACCGGTCGGTGCCGAGGGGGACACGGCTTCGGCGGTTGCCGACGGTTTCGGGGCGTTCGTGGTGGCGGGAGTTCCTGCTACCGGGCAGGTGCGTGTGGAGGTCGGGGCGTTCGGCTACGCGGGGTGGACCCACACCTACGAAGCGCTGCCTTCGGGAGCGATACGAGTGCTGCTGGGTCCCGTGCCGTTCGGGCTCGAAGGTCTTGACGTGACGGCCGGCAGGCGGGCCGGGGACCCGATGTCGTTGTCCCGGGACGCCTTCGTGATCGACTCCGTCCTGCTCCGGACGCTTCCGACGGTCCTGGAGACGGACGTACTGCGCGCCGCCGAGTTCTCTCCGTCCGCGTCGGCGCCTTCCGACTACATCTCGGTTCCCTTCATCCGGGGCGGTTCCAGCGAGGGAACGCCCGTGCTGCTCGACGGGGTGCGGATCTTCAACGCGTTTCACCTGGGCGGCTTCCTGTCGGCGATCAACGCCGAAGTGGTCGAGCGCGCGACCCTGCTGGCGGGATCCGGCGGTGACGGGTTTACCATCGGGTCGTTGTCGGGTGCCATCGACATCGTCACCAGGGACGGTTCCCGCAACCGCATGCGAATGGCCGGCTCACTCGGCCTGGCTTCCGCCCGGCTGTCCGTGGAAGGACCGATCGGCGAGAACGTGTCGTATCTGGTGAACGGCCGTCGCACGTGGCTCGACGGATTCACGGCGGTGCTTGACCAGGTGGGGATCATCGACGGGCATGTCCCCTACTTCTTTCAGGATCTGCACGCCAAGATCACGAGCGATCTGGGCGGAATCCGCCGGCTTTCGGTGAGCGGCTACCTGAACTCCGAATCGGTCACGGAGGTCGACGTCGGGGAACTGGAGACCAGAGAGCTGGAAATGAACTGGGGGAACGCCGCGTTTTCCGCGCACTACCGCGACAGGCTCGGGGCCAGCGGAATCCTGGACGCCAACCTGGGACACAGCCGCTTCAGGAGCGATCTCTTCCACCTCAGGCGGGACAACCTCATCCCGGACGACGGCACGCAGCCGCGACGTCCCGACACTCTGCTGTTCGGCGATGGCATCATGAGCGAGACCCGCGCGGAACTGCGGGCGACCTGGAACGTTGACGGCGTCACCCTGGCGGCCGGGACACGGGCCACCCGGTTCGAGGGCGACCATCAGTTCTTCCTCACCGACGAGGGCTTGCCGGATCTGGACATCTTCACCCTGCTGTCGGTTCTCTCCGTGCACGAGAGTCGCTGGCGGCTGGCCGCCTACATGAGCGCGGAGACCCCGCGGCGACGCGGATTCGCGCTGCGGGCGGGGCTGCGGCTCGACCGCTTCACGGAACAGCCCTTCACGCCGGCCATGTTCACGGAGGTGGGCTATGCCGCGTCGTGGTGGGAAGCACGCATCTCCGGGTCGCGTTCGCACCAGGGGCTGGCCTCGGTGCGCAACGAGGAGACGCTCGGTGCGAGCTTCCTCGCCTACGACCTCCTCGTTCCCGTCAGCGAGCGGCCGATTCCCCAGAACACCGAGTTCTCGATCGGGTGGGAGGGTTCGCGGGGTGGCGTTCGGGTCCGGCTGGATGCGTACACGCGCACGATGGACAATCTGAGGCTACCGGATCCGGGGGCCAATCCGATCAGGGCCTCCGTGCTGGGGGATCCGTCTCTGTGGGAGCTGGCCCGCGGCGCGGCGCGGGGGATCGAGGCGTCCTGGAGCTGGATATCGGACCGGGGGATCTCGGCTGTGGGAAGCTACCGCTGGGCCAGGGTGTCCAGGACCGTGCGGGCGCGACGCTACACGCCGCGGTTTCACCGGGACCACGAATTCGAATTGGGCTCGTCCTACAGGCGCGGCGCGTCGTCGTGGTCCGCCCGGGTGTCTCTGCGGTCGGGGCAACCGACCACGCCGTTTCTGGCCTTTGTCCCGGGTGCGCCGCACCTGGGGGACGACATCGACATCGTACCCATCGCGGGCGACTACAACTCCGCCAGGCTGCCCCACTACGCCCGGATCGACGTCGGGTGGCGCCGTGAGAGCGAAGTCTCGTGGTTCGGAGGCGGATCGGTCGTGCCGTACTTCTCCGTGGCCAACCTCTTCAGCCTGCCCAACGTGGTCGGCTGGTTGATGGAACAGAATTCGCGCACCGGCGAAATCAGGAGAGTCTATCGGAGGCAGCTCCCCATGATGCCGTTCCTCGGCGTGGAGTTCCGGTTTTGAGGACGCTGGCGGTCGCGCTGCTGCTGCTGGGGTCTTCGGCGTGCAAGATCACCCGTCCCTTCGACCCCGACCCGGACGTGGTGGCCATCGGCGTCCTCCTGGTGGCCGGTGAAGACGAGGCCCGCCTGTTGGCGATGCATCCGCACCGCGAGCGGGGAGAGGCCGCGCCGAAGATCACCGCGGAGCTGGTGGGACCCGGATGGAGGGTGGCGTTTTCGGACACGCTGCCACTGGAGGCGTGCACGGCCGCCGAGGAATGGACGGGTCCCACGACATGTCTGCGGGCGGCGCTTCCGGCGACCATCCGGGGGAATGTCCAGTACTCTCTCAGGGGTAGGGCCCCCCTGGGTTCGTTCGGCGGCAGAATCACGGTGCCCGCTCCACCCCACCTGATCGCGCCGCCGGACACCCTGCGGCTGACCATACCGTCGCATCCCGAGTTGCTGGGCCTGGTCCTGCGGCACGAGGTGGGCCTGGATGTCGGTACCCTGCTGGTGGAATTGCTGGATGCCTTCGAGACCCAGGAGGACGGTAGCGTGGCCGAGATCCCCGCTGAACGCATGGGCTTTTCCGTCAAGTCCATCGAGCTGCGCGAGTCCAACGTGGTCTCGATACGCCACCGGGGCAGACCCGTGCGCTTTTCCCTGCGACTCCACGGGTTGGGATGGAGATACACGACCTTCATGAGACACAGGGGCAGGACGGACCCCCTGGTTCGTCCCTGGCCGAACTTCGGTATCGACGGCGAAGGGGCGTACGGGTACTTCGACGGTGTCGGTATCTCCAGAAGGGCACACATCTTTCTGGAATAGGCCGCCACGGACCATCGATGGGCCCTCCCCCCTCCCCCCCCTCCCCTCGCGCGTCTACCTTTCATGGCCCGACCCGCGCGCGGCCCCACGCGGCCCCGCCACACGCACCCCGCCCGGCCCCACCCGACATCCCACCGCGCCACGCCCCACGGCCCGCCCCATGCACCCGGCTTCGCCCCTCGGCCCCACCACTCCCGTGCACGCCACGACCGTGATCACCGTCGCCCGCGACGGCCGCGTCGCCATGGCGGGCGACGGCCAGGTCACGATGGGCGACACCGTGGTGAAGGGTGCGGCGCGAAAGGTCAGGCTCCTCAAGGACGGCAAGGTCCTCGCCGGATTCGCGGGCGCCGTGGCCGACGCCTTCACCCTCTTCTCGAAGCTCGAGGGCAAGCTCGAGCGGTGGCCGGCCAACCTGCCGCGCGCCTGCGTCGAGCTGGCCAGGGAGTGGCGCACCGACCGCTACCTGCGCCGACTCGAGGCGCTCCTGGCGGTGGCCGACCGCGACCACCTCTTCCTGGTGGGCGGCGACGGCAACGTCATCGAGCCCGACATGCCGGTGCTGGCCATCGGTTCCGGCGGCGCCTACGCCCTGGCGGCGGCCAGGGCCCTTATCGACTGCTCCGACATGGACGCCCCGGCCGTCGCCCGGCGCGCCCTGGAGATCGCCGCCGACATCTGCGTCTACACCAACCGCGAAATCACCGTTCTGGAACTGGAATGACCACCGGAATCGTTCCCGCCGACACCGGCGCGCCGGCCCAGACGGGGCGGCCGGACGACGCGCCCCAGTGGCTGGATCCGCTCACACCCCGCGAGGTCGTGGCCGAGCTGGACAAGTACATCATCGGACAGGACGAGGCCAAGAAGGCGGTGGCGATCGCGTTGCGAAACCGCTGGCGGCGCCAGCAGGTGGACGAGGAGCTGCGCGAGGAGATCCTCCCGAACAACCTGATCATGATCGGCCCCACCGGGGTCGGCAAGACCGAGATCGCGCGGCGGCTGTCCCGTCTGGCCGGGTCCCCCTTCATCAAGGTGGAGGCGTCGAAGTTCACCGAAGTGGGCTACGTGGGACGCGATGTCGAGTCCATGATCCGCGACCTGGTCGACACGGCGGTCGCGATGGTCCGGTCCTCCCGGGAGGACGAGGTGGAAGGCCAGGCCGAGCGGCAGGTCGAGGAGCGACTGCTGGAGCTGCTGCTTCCCGATTCGACCCCGCCCCCGGCGAAGGGACCGCGTGGCCCGGACAACGCGCAGGCCGGGTCCCCGCCGGGCGGCGTGGTCGGGTCGCCGGGCTCGGTCTTCGTGGCGGGGCCCGCCGCGACCGGGCGCCCTGAACAGGCCTCCGACCCCAACGGCGACGAATCACTTGCCGAACGGCGTGCGCGCACGCGTGGAAAGCTCCGCAAGCTGCTCCGCGACGGCCACCTCGAAGACCGCACCGTGGAGGTCGACATCCAGCAGGGCATGCCGGTGAGCGGGATGATGTTCCCGATGGGCGGCATGGAGGGCATGGACCTCAACATCACCGAGATGCTGCAGGACATGCTTCCCAAGCGTTCCAAGCGGCGCACGGTCACCGTCGCCGAGGCGCGCCGCATCCTCTTCCAGGAGGAGCTGGACCGGCTGGTGGACATGGACGAGGTGGTCAACGAGGCCCTGGACCGGGCCGAGGAGACCGGCATCATCTTCCTCGACGAGATCGACAAGGTGGCGGGCGGGCGGGGCGGGGCGGGGCCGGACGTGAGCCGCGAGGGGGTGCAGCGCGACCTGCTGCCCATCGTCGAGGGCTCCAACGTGCAGACCAAGTACGGCTTCATCCGCACCGACCACATCCTCTTCATCGCCGCGGGGGCCTTCCACGTCGCCAAGCCGTCGGACCTGATCCCCGAGCTCCAGGGCCGGTTCCCGATCCGCGTCGAGCTGAAGAGCCTCGGCGCCCCCGAGTTCGCCCGCATCCTGCGCGAGCCCAGAAACGCCCTGGTGCGGCAGTACCGCGCGCTGGTCGAGACCGAGAACGCCGAGGTCGAGTTCACCGACGACGGCATCGAGGAGATCGCGCAAATCGCGGCCGACCTCAACGACCGCATGGAGAACATCGGTGCCCGCCGCCTGCGGACGGTGCTCACGACGCTGCTCGAAGACCTTCTCTTCGACCTGCCCGACGAGGGGACCGGTGAGACGGTCGTGGTCACGGCGGAGTTCGTGCGCGAGCGCCTGGACCGGATCGCCTCCGACGACGACCTCAGCCGGTACATCCTTTAGCAGCCCGTGGACAGAATCCCCCCGGCATTCAAGCGGCGATGCATCCGGTCCGGACGCTTCGCCCAGCCACCCTCGCCGCGTCACTTCATCGACATCGCCGCCCACGAGACCGGCCACCTGCTGCACCTGCTCGAGCTGACCGGGCGCCTCAAGTCCGGCGAACTCTCCGGCCGTCCCCTCCGGGGCCGCACGCTCGCCATGATCTTCCGCAAGAACTCGACCCGCACGCGGGTGAGCACCGAGGTGGGGATGGCACAACTGGGGGGCCACGCGCTCATGATCTCCGACCGCGAGTCGCAGATGGGGCGCGGCGAGAGCGTGGCCGACACGGCCCGGGTTCTGAGCCGGTACGTCGACGGCATCCTGATCCGCACCTTCGCCCAGGACGAGGTCGCGGAACTGGCGCGCGAGGCCTCCGTCCCGGTCGTCAACGGACTCACCGACCTGCTCCACCCCTGCCAGGTCATGGCGGACCTCTTCACCGCGGCCGAGGAGTTCGGGGACGACCTGGCGGCGCTCCGGGTGGCCTGGATCGGCGACGGCAACAACATGGCCAACTCGTGGCTGAACGCGGCGTGCCGGTTCGGGTTTTCCCTGCGGCTGGCCTGCCCCCCGCACTACGGCCCCGATCCGAGCATCCTGGCCCGCGCCCGCTCGTCCGCCGATGTCCGGGTCTGCGGCTCACCCGCCGAGGCCGCCGCGGCCGCCCACGTGGTGACCACCGACGTGTGGGCCTCGATGGGCCGGGAGGCGGAACGGAGCGCCCGCGCGGCGGCCTTCGCCGGCTACCGGGTCGACGAGCCTCTCATGCGGCGGGCGAGCCCCGACGCCATCTTTCTTCACTGCCTCCCCGCCCACCGGGGAGAGGAGGTGACCGCGGACGTGATCGACGGTCCCCGGTCGCGCGTATTGCGCGAGGCGGAGAATCGCCTGCACGTCATCAAGGCCATCCTCCTCGACCTGATCGGCTGAACCAGCGAGGGCTATCGACGGGAATGGACCCCACACTCGCCAGAACTCCGCTGCACGACACCCATGCCGCGCTCGGCGGCAAGATGGTGCCCTTCGCCGGTTACGCCATGCCGGTGCAGTACCCGACCGGAATCCGGGCCGAACACGCCGCCGTGCGCAACGCCGCCGGCCTCTTCGACGTCTCGCACATGGGGGAATTCACGGTCCGGGGGCCGCAGGCGGAGGACCTGGTTCAGCACCTGACAGTGAACGACGTGTCGCGGGTGGCAGTCGGGCAGGCGCAGTATTCGGCGCTCTGCAACGAGCGCGGGACCCTGCTCGACGATCTGCTCGTCTACCGCTTCCCGGACCGCTTCGTGCTGGTCGTGAACGCGAGCAACCGGGAGAAGGACTGGCGTTGGGTCGCCGGGTACGCCGGGGGGTACGACGTGGAGCTCACCGACGACTCCGACGACATCGCCCTGATCGCTCTGCAGGGCCCGGCCAGCCAGCAGATCCTGACTCCCCTCACGGCCGTCGATCTCGACGCGGTGGGGTACTACCGGTTCGTTGAAGGAGAGGTGGCGGGCGCGCCCGCGGTGATCAGCCGCACCGGCTACACCGGCGAGGACGGCTTCGAACTCTACCTCCCCGCCCCCGCCGCCCCCGCCGTGTGGGACGCCGTCAGCGAGGCGGGCGCCCCCCACGGCCTCATCCCGGCGGGGCTCGGCGCGCGCGACTCCCTCCGCCTCGAGATGGGGTACGCCCTCTACGGCAACGACCTCGACGAGGAACACACCGCGCTGGAGTCCGGCCTGGGCTGGATCGTGAAGCCGGGCGCGGGCGACTTCATCGGCCGCGCGGCGCTGGCCGCCGAGAAGGAGCGGGGCGTCACGCGCCGCCTGACCGGGATCCGCCTCACCCAGCGGGGATTCCCGCGCCCCGGCTATCCCCTGGTGCACGAGGGCCGGGAGGTGGGGACCGTAACCTCCGGCGTGGCGAGCCCTTCGCTCGGCAGCGGCATCGCGCTCGGGTACCTGCCCGTGGCCGCGGCGCGTCCCGGCACCGAAGTCGGGGTGCGCATCCGCGGCCGCGTCATCGCGGGCGTCACTCAGCGTCCCCCCTTCTACACCGGGGGCTCGATCCGGAGATAGCCGTCCGTGGCACGCACCCCGCCCCTCGCCGAGACCGTCCTCGTCACCACGCACGACCTGCCTCTTGCGGGGAAGTTGCGGGACGGGTTCCGCCACGCGGGATACCGGGTCGACCTGTTCACCTCGTCGGAACAGGTGAGCGAAGCCGACGAGCCGGTCCTCCTGGTCTTCACCGGAGGGACGGGGACCCGCGCGGCCCGGCGCCAGGCCGGGGAGGCGGCCCGGCTGAGCATCCCCGTGTTCGCGGTGCCGGGCGCGGGGAGCGTGCAACAGGTTCCGCCCGCGGTCACCACCACCTTCTCCCCACCCGCCGACCCCGAAGAGATCGTGCTGGTCGGGACCCGCCTGGTCGAGCGCAACCGACTCCGCGGCGCCACCGGGATCGTCGGCGAGACCGACGCCATGCTGGAGGTCATGGAGCGGGTGGTCCAGATCGCCCCGGTCGACGCCACCGTGCTCATCACCGGCGAATCCGGCACCGGCAAGGAACTCGTCGCACGCGGCATCCACGCCCTCTCGCGCCGCCGCCACAGGGCGTTCATCCCGGTCAACGTGGCCGCGCTCTCCGAGACGCTCCTCGAGAGCGAACTCTTCGGCCACGAGAAGGGCGCCTTCACCGGCGCCATCGACACGCGCAAGGGCCTCTTCGAACTGGCCAGCGGCGGCACCATCTTCCTCGACGAGATCGGCGAGATGCCCCCCCAGACGCAGACCAAGCTCCTGCGCGTACTGGAACAGCAGGAGTTCCACCGGGTGGGCGGGCAGAAGCTGATCCGGGTCGACGTGCGGATCCTCGCCGCGACGAATCAGGAGCTCCAACATCTGGTGATGTCCGGCGGTTTCCGCAAGGATCTCTACTACCGCCTCAACGTCCTCGCCATCGCGCTGCCCCCGCTGCGCCGCCGCCGCGAGGACATCCCGCTCCTGGTCGACAGTTTCATCCGCGACGCGAGCGAGCGCCACGACCGCGGCCCCTTCCGCGGCATCTCCGGCGAAGCGATGAAGATCCTGGTGCGGCACCGCTGGCCCGGCAACGTGCGCGAACTCCGCAACCTCGTGGAGAGCATGGTGGTCCTCGCCCCCGGCCGGCGGATCCGCGCCGAGGACATCCCCGAGGACGTGCGCTCCGGTGACGGCCCGCTGGCCGTGGTGCCGGTGGCGCGCCGCGCGGGCGACCGGGGCGGCGAGGGCGTGCAGTCGCTCCGCCCCCAGCTCGAGTTCCTCTTCCGCACCATGATGGAGATGAAGGTCGACATCGAGGACCTCAGGCGGGAGTTCGAGGACTTCCAGGCCGGCGAGGAGGAAAGCATGGCCCTGATCGGGGGAGTGGGTGAGCGTGGGGGGGACGAGGTGGTGGAGCGGCCGTCCCGCGGCGAGATCGTGGTGGAGCGGGGGGTGGGGGAGGGGGGGGAGAGGGGGAGCGGGGAAGGGGTGGCGGCGGTGGGTGAGGTGGAGGCCGGGGCGGAAGAGGAACCGACTCTCGAGGGCGAACGGGACTCTGCCACGCCGCAGGCCCCGCCGCCCGGCACCGTGGCCTACCGACCCGGGATGAGCCTGGAGGACATGGAGGTGGAGGTCATCCGCGCAGTCCTCGACTCCGTAGACTGGAATCGGCGCCGGGCCGCCGGGATCCTTGGAATCGGGGAGCGCACGCTCTACCGCAAGGTCCGCAAGTACAAGCTGGATCAGGAGATCGGGTACGGGCCGGATGGGGAGAGGGAGTAGCGGTTCCCGGCGCTCGCGGTGGGGCGTGGGAAGCAAAACTTGCAGAATCCGGGGCGGGGGGGGGGTACATTGAGTGCGAGGTGCGGTGCATACCCCGCACGAAACCGGTACACTCCAGGGAGGAGACCCATCATGACGATTCGCAAGATGTTCCCGGTGTTGTTCGTGGCCGTGATGGCCGTTGCTATGTGGCCTGAGACTGCCAGCGCCCAAATCTCGAGCTGCATGATGTGTGCCCCGTGCCCGTTTGAGTCGAACAGACCGAACTTAGGAGAAATATGCCACGGAGCGGACCCGATATTGCCTTGGCTTCCCATCGGCCGAATAGACTGTTCCAACGGAGAGGAGTTCTGCACATGTGATCTCGGCCCAGACTACGGCTGGTGCTACGATCAAGCCCATTTGTCTGCCGAGGAACAAGGAGCGAAGCTGGCGGAGAGTCTAGAGTCCATGAGGACGGGAGAGACGATACCGGCCGACGGACTGTTCTTCTATGTGAGGCGAGGAGCCGACTACGTGGTCAGGCGGAAGTGCGACGCGGCCGAGGTGGCGAGGGTGGCCATTGCGGACGCCGGGTCTGCTGCAACCCTCGGTGGCGGATAGGCCGATAGTGTCTCACGGGCGCGTAGTTCCCCTGGCACTGGCCCTCTCCGCCGCCTGCGGCGACCGGCCGCCCGAGCCGTCCGATGCCATTGTGACAGGGGAGGATTGGCTTTCCGAGTCCGCCTACAGATTCGGCGAAGCCATGGTCGGTGACGCGTTGTTCGGCCGCATCTACGTGCGCGTCACCGCCGACAACCGGCGTGTGTTCGTCCTGGAGCCCTTCCAGTCCCGGGTTTCGATCTGGGCGCCGGACGGACGCCGTCTTGTGGATCTCGGGAGTTCCGGCGAAGGTCCCGGCGATTTCTTCCATCCCCACCGTGTCGACCTGGACGAGTCCGGGTTCTACATTCGGGACCAGCAGAGAATCTCGTACTTTTCCTACGACGGATCCCTGCTGAGAACCGTGCCCAACCCGCCCACTTCGGTCAGCTACCAGGGCTTTCCAATCCGGCTGTATGTGCTCCTTGATGACGGTAGCTTCCTGGGTGTACCAGTAATCGCGGCCAGCATCCGACTTGGGCTCTTGGGCGATGATCCCATCGACACCATGTCGGTGCTGCGGGTTCGCAAGTCCGGGCGGGACTGGGTTCAGGAAGAAGTGTTGAGATACAGCATCCGCAACGCTACCCAGGTGATTCACCTCGGTGGTAGCGATCGCTTCGCGGGGCAGACTTATGCCGATTCGGACTGGTACCGCCTGGACCGCGAGGCAGGCACCGTGCTGATCGCCAGGAGTGCGGGGAAGGACCTCGAGCCAGGCGAGGCGGAGGTGATTGAAGTCAGCGCATCGGGAGACACGGTGTGGCGGCGCCGGGTGGCGTTGGCTCCTGTCAGGCTCACGCGAGCCATGCTGGAGTCGTCGATCGACAGCTTGGCGGATATCCTGGAACGAAGGGAAGAGGCCAATCCCGGCGTCCTCGGGGGGCGGTCGGCCCGCGACTTGGCCGAAGAAGCACTCTACGCGCCGAAATACCTGCCGTCGGTCAGGTCGTTCATGCTGTCGGCGTCCTCCGGGGAGGTTTGGCTCCGAAGCCAGGAACGCGTGGACACCCTGAGCGTGTGGTATGCCATGGAGCGCGGCGACACGGTGACGCCCCCCCGGCGCGTGTTGCTGCCCGAGTCGCTCGAAGTGCACGACGCGACCGCCACCCACGTCTGGGGTGCGTGGAAGGACGAACTCGGCGTCAACTACGTGGTGGGGAGGAGGCTGATGCCGCCGTCGTAGCGATAATATGTAAAGGCAACGTTACAAATGTAATCTTCGATTGACACTACAACGATGAACAAGCGGGCCTGCTTGCCAGCGGCCCGACATGAGGACCGGAACATGCCGACATTCTCTCTTCAGCTCCCGAGCCACATCGGAGAGTCCTGCAGGGAATAGCCACCGATGTTGGTCGGCGCGGACAACATCGGGGCTTCCACACCAGGCACCGGAGAAACCCGGCCGGCGCGGCCTACCCGCGAGGCAGGCCGTTGCCGGGGGCTGCGTGCCGCCTGCCTGGTAGGGGCCATCCTCGCGATGGCCTGTGACGAGAGCGAGCCGGGTTGGAGCGACTCGGCGACCTGGCTCACCGAGGCCGAATACAAGTTGAGCGGTGATCCGGACCGGGACGTGTTCTTCTCCCAGGTTCCGGTTCTCCGGGTGGACCCACATGATGACCGTGTGTTCGTACTTGATGTGC
The DNA here is from genome assembly GCA_028874985.1 of Gemmatimonadota bacterium. Lineage (GTDB taxonomy): Bacteria > Gemmatimonadota > Gemmatimonadetes > Longimicrobiales > Gaopeijiaceae > Bin94. The sequence continues at coordinate 28,254 of JAPPGI010000189.1, forward strand.
AGGACACGGAACTGAGCGTGTGGACGCCTGAGGGATCTCTGGCCTTCGTGCTCGGGGGGAAAGGCGAAGGTCCGGGAGAGTTCACCTATCCGACACGGGTGGAATTCGTGAACGGCGGCAGCTTCTATGTGCGGGAGGGATGGGGATCCCGGTTCACGTACTACGCGGCGGACGGCGCTCTCGCAGGAACCGAAGCCGGTGCGCCGACCTCCCTCATGTACCAGGACTATGGGTTGCAGCTGGAGGCGACCACGGGCAACGGCGGCTACTTCGCCGTTCCACTGATCGGCATGAGTGTCTTCGCGGACCGTGGAATCGACCGCTATCCGATACTACGGGTGGAGCGATCCGACGAAGGAGAGTGGCGTGCTCCCGAGCCGGTTTTCTGGGTAGACGGCCGTAACACAGAGCATCCAATCGAGTTGGGGGGTGATAGGACCATGTGGGCGGTCCAGGTGTTCGGGGATTCGGATCTGACGTGGTTTGAACCGGGTTCGGTGATGGTCGGACGACGGACGGGCGGGGCGGGAGTGATCGAGTTGTTCGAACTGGATGCGGAGGCGGACACGGTGTGGGTGCGGCAGCTCCGGTTCGAGCCACAAACGCTGACCGCCGAAACGATACGGAAACTGGGAGACGAGTTCGCTGCACACATGACGATCCCGGGAGTATCGCCCCGTGTGGTGCGGCAGGCGTGGGAGGAACACCTCTACCGGCCCGAATACCTGCCTGCCGCGAAGGGTATCGTGCTGACCGCGTCGGGCGAAGTGTGGCTGAAGACTTTCGAGCGATCGGACACGCTGGCGGTCTACTATGCGATTCGCAGGGGCGACATGACCGGCCAGCCCCGCCGGGTTCTCATCCCGGAATCCGTATCGCTCCACGATGCGACGGAAACGCATGTGTGGGGGATATGGGAGGATCCGCTGGGCGTGCCCCATGTCGTGGGCCGGAGACTGGTTCCGGTTCCGTGAGCGTTCCCCGGCGTCAGAGTATTCCTCCATGTGCGACGAGGAGCGGATTCCCGTGGTCGGGCGGAAGTGCGACGCGTCGGAGGTGGCTAGGGTCGCCATCGCGGACGCCGGGTCTGCTGCAACCCTCGGTGGCGGATAGGCCGCCCGTGTCCCGCAAGCGGGTCGTTCCCCTGGCACTGGCCCTCTCCGCCGCCTGCGGCGACCGGCCGCCCGAGCCGTCCGATGCCATTGTGACAGGGGAGGATTGGCTTTCCGAGTCCGCCTACAGATTCGGCGAAGCCATGGTCGGTGACGCGTTGTTCGGCCGCATCTACGTGCGCGTCACCGCCGACAACCGGCGTGTGTTCGTCCTGGAGCCCTTCCAGTCCCGGGTTTCGATCTGGGCGCCGGACGGACGCCGTCTTGTGGATCTCGGGCGTCCCGGCCAAGGTCCCGGCGATTTCAACTTTCCGAGTCGTGTCGATCTGGACGACTCCGGGTTCTACCTCCGGGACCGGCAGAGGATCTCGTACTACTCGTACAACGGAAAACTGGCGAAAACCGTTCCCTACCCGCCCACCTCGGTCAGCTACCAGGGGTTCCCGATCCGGGTGCATGTGCTCCTTGACGATGGGAGCTTCCTGGGTGTCCCAAGCATTGGGGCCAGCGTTCGATTGGGGTTCTGGGGGGATGATCCCATCCACGCCAAGCCGGTGCTGCGGATTCGCAACTCAAAGCAGGGTTGGCTCCAGGAAGAGCTGTTGAGGTACGATATCCGCAACGCCACAATGGCGATTCCCTACCGCGACGGCCACTACTTTGCGGGGCAAACATATGCCGATTCGGACTGGTACCGCCTCGACCGAGACGCTGGCGGCGCGGTCCTCGCCCGAATGGTGGGGGATGACCTGCAGCCTGGCGAGACGAAATTGACCGAGGTCAGCGCATTGGGCGACACGGTGTGGCGGCGCCGACTGAGATTCGAGCCCGCCAAGCTGTCGCAGGCCATGCTGGACGCGACGATCGACAGTCTGGTCGCTGTCGTGATAGAGCAGGTGGAGGCCAGCCCCGGCGGCGCCCGTAGCCTGGCCGAAGAGGCACTCTACGCGCCAGAATATCTGCCGTCCATACGCTCGTTCATACTGTCGGCGTCCTCCGGCCAGGTGTGGCTCCAGAGCCAGGAACGCGTGGACACCTTGAGCGTGTGGTACTCCATCGAGCGCGGCGACACGGTGACGCCCCCCCGGCGCGTGTTGCTGCCCGAGTCGCTCGAAGTGCACGACGCGAACGCCACCCACGTCTGGGGTGCGTGGAAGGACGAACACGGCGTCAACTACGTGGTGGGGAGGAGGCTCGTGCCGCCGTCGTAGCGATAATATGTAAAGGCAACATTACAAGATGTAATCTCCGCTTGACACTACAACGATGAACAAGCGGGCCTGCTTGCCAGCGGCCCGACACGAGGACCGGAACATGCCGACATTCTCTCTTCTGCTCCCGAGCCACATCGGAGAGTCCTGCAGGAATAGCCACCGATGTTGAGCGGCGCGGACAACATCGGGGCGTCCACACCGGGCACCGGAGAAGCCCGGCCGACGCGGCCGACCCGTGAGGGAGCCCGTTGCCGGGGGCTGCGGGCGGGCTGCCTGGCTGGGGCCATCCTCGCGCCGGCCTGTGACGAGAGGGTATCGGGCCGGAGCGACTCGGCGACCTGGCTCACCGAAGCCGAATACAAGCTGAGCGGCGATCCTGACCAGGACGTGCTATTCTCCCGGATTCGGGTTCTCCAAGCGGATCCGTACCGTGATCGCGTGTTTGTGCTGGACTTGCAGGACACCGAGCTCAGCGTGTGGACACCTGCTGGATCGCTGGAGTTCGTACTGGGGCGCAAAGGCGAGGGTCCGGGCGAGTTCATGATGCCGACGCGCGTGGAGTTCATCGACAGCGGCAACTTCTATGTGCGTGAGGGATGGGGATCCCGGTTCACCTACTACGCTGCTGACGGCACCCTTTCCCGAACGGACGCGGGTGGGCCCACCTCGCTCATGTACAGGGGTCATGGACTGACGTTCGAAGCGCCCACGGGCGACGGCGGTTACTTTGCCGTTCCGCTGAGCGGCTCGAGCATCCGGATGGAGGGGGGAATCGACCGCTATCCCCTGCTGTACGTGACGCGTTCCGTTGGCGAAGAATGGCACGCTCCCGAGCCTCTATTCTGGCTGGACCGTCGCAACCGGCAGCACCCGATCGATCTGGGGGAGGATAGAATCATGTGGGTGAACCAGAGGTACGGCGACTCGGATCTCATGTCGTTTGCACCGGGTGCGGCGGTAGTCGGGCGACGCGCCGGTGGAGAGGCCGGCGTCGAGCTCATCGAACTAAACGCGAGCGGGGACACGGTGTGGTCACGCAGGCTCCGGTTCAAACCGCAGAGACTGACACCGAAGATGATACGGGAGCGGGGTGACTTCGTGGTGGCGAACCTGACAATCCCCGGGGTGTCGCCAGGCAGGCTCCGGCAGGCCTGGGAGGAGGGCCTCCACAAGCCCGAATACCTGCCGGCAGCGAAAGGAATGATGCTCACCGCGTCCGGCGAAGTCTGGCTGTCAACCTTCGAGAATCCCGGCAGGTCGGACACATTGGTCGTGTGCTATGCCGTTCGCAGGGGCGATGTTACCGGACAACCCCGCCGGGTTCTCCTCCCGAAATCCATATCGCTTGTCAATGGGCATCGAAAACGGCACACTTTCGGGCATTGAAAATGGCACACTCC
>JAPPGI010000046.1 GCA_028874985.1 Gemmatimonadota bacterium
CCTCACCGGCTTGTCGCCGCACATGCTCAAAACGCTATTTTTCGAGGCGCCCTCCAGATTGCGCAGCGAGGCCGGCAGAGAGCCCGTGAAGTCGTTGCCCCACAGGCTGAGGTATCCGACTGCCGGCAGGTCTCCAAGCCATTCCGGCAGAGTCCCGGACAGTTGATTGTGGTGGAGGTCCAGGGTATCGAGTCGGCCCAGTTGCAGGATCTCGCGCGGAATTCCGCCGGTCAGGGCGTTGTGGTGCAACAGCAGTACCGTGAGGTTCTCCAGCTCGCCGATTTCGGGCGGTATGGTCCCCCTGACGTCTTCGTTGAAAGCCAGGTCGAGGCCCCGCAAGTGCTTCAAGAGCCCGACTTCGGCCGGGATCTCCCCGTTCAGGTTGTTGCGCGCGAGGGTCAGGTCCACGACGTTGCCGTCTTCGTCCGTCGTCACGCCGGCCCATGTACCGAGCGCGGTTCCGGTTCCCCAGTTGCGCTTCCTGTCCCAATAGTCTCCGTTCAGGCTCTCGAAGAGCTTCATGAGCGCATCCCGCTGGATCATACTCACCGTAATGGCCGCTGCACCGGAGATCTTCCCGACTGCGGCGAGGATCCTCGTTTCGCCGCTCCCCCGGGCGCTGACAAGACCCGTTGAGTTGACCGAGGCCACCGCTGCGTCCTCGCTGGACCACTGGACACGCACGGTGTCCATGGCCTTGCCGTTCTGGTCCCTGACCGTGGCGGTCAAGCGGAGTTCTTGCCCGAACTTCGCGAAGTCCGCGGTCTCCGGCGAGACCACGACCGTCACGGGGTACGGCGCCTCCGGTTCCGTTCCATCGCCGCAGGCCGCTGCCGCAAGCAGTGCCATCAATAACGCCTTGTTCATTTTCTCCTCCTTGCCCGCCGGGCATGCCACGGGAGGGTGGCCCCGGGTGCCCGGTGCGCCCGCCGTCACGGATCGCATGCGTCACCCCCCCGGTGGAAGCGGATTCCGTCGAGCCAGTCTTGAAACGCATCGTCCGGCGGAGAACAGAGATCGGTATCCTGCCAATGGAACATGTTGAGCTCCAGGTTCATGAGGCTTCGTGGCAACGGACCGCTCAAGTCGGTGTCCTGGATCTCAAGCCTCACCATGCGGCTCAAGTCGCCCAGCGAGGCCGGTACGGATCCGGTGAGATCGTTTCCCCAGAGGCCGATGTGCGTCAGCTCGGGCAGGTCTCCGAGCCATTCCGGCACGGGGCCGGTCAGCCGGTTGCGATGGAGGTCGAAATTGACCATTCCGGTCAGGTTGGCGAGCACGGACGGGATTGCGCCGGTCAGGGAGTTGTGGTGCAACAGGATTCCTCTCAGGTACTCCATCTCCGCCAACTCGGGCGGTATGGTACCCGTGACCGAATCGTTGAACGACAAGTCCAATACCCGCAAGTGCTTCACAAGCTTGATCTCGGGTGGTATCTCACCGTGAAGGCCATTCCTTTGGAGATTCAGCCTGATGACGTTGCCGTCGTCGTCTGCCACCACGCCGTACCAGGCATCGAGCCCGGTCCCGGTTCCCCAATTGGTGTTGTCGGTCCAATTGTCGCCGTTCAGGCTTTCGTAGAGCTTCAGCAGTCCGTCTCGTTGGGCCAGGCGTATGGTGATGGTTGCCGTGTCGGATACCGCTCCCGCGGTCGCCGTGATCCCGACCACGCCGCCGCCCCGGGCGTTTACGACACCCTCGGCGGTAACGGTGGCCAGGAGTGAGTCTTCCGTCGACCATTCGACAGTTACGGAGTCCATTCCGTCCCCGTTCTGATCCCTGACCGTGGCCGTCAGATGGAGGGTGTCGGCGAACTTCTCCATCTCTCCCGTTGCCGGCGACACCACGACGGTTGCGGGGTACAGTGACTCCGGTTCGGTGGCGTCACCACCGCAGGCAGTCAGGAACACCGCTGCTACGACCTCGTATCTCCTCATCCTGTTTCCCCTCCGGACTGATCGACGCTGCTCCGGTGACCCGGGTACGGTCTTATCGCTGACTGTCTTGTAACCCACTGGAAACGATATGTTCCACAGGGGGCATGTCATTGTCAGACATGCGGACCAGCCACGCTGCACGTCGCGGCTAACTGCGGCCGCGGAACTTCGGACCATGGTCACGGTACCAGCCCGCAGCGGGTAGTGGTTACCTTGGCCCGAGACGCTCCGTGCCGCGTGCCACACCAGGATATCGGCGAAGGCCTCTTGCGAGTCTGCCGATGCCGTGTACCGGCAGAACGACTTCCTCCTGACCGGGGGAGCGGGGGTCGGTCTCGACATCGGCTCGGTGACGCTGGTCGCCGAGGGTCCCTATGACCTGGGGTTGCGCCCGGGCGGGGTCACCCCACCCCCCCGTACCCCACCCCCGCCAGCTCCGCCATATCGCGCTTCCAGGTCGTGAGGTCGCGCATGCCGAACCGTTTCAGGTGGTCGTGGCCGCACGCCCGCGCCAGGATCTTCATCAGTTCGACGGTGGCGTTCAGGTAGTTGGCGAGCTGCTGCGCGGAAGCGTGGATCTGCAGCCGGGCCCGCAGCTCCTCCTTCTGCGTGGCGATCCCGACGGGGCAGTTGTTGGTGTGGCAGGCGCGCATGCCCAGACAGCCGATCGCCTGGATCGCGGAGTTCGCGATGGCCACGCCGTCGGCCCCCAGCGCCATCGCCTTGACGAAGTCGGATTCGGTGCGGAGTCCGCCCGTGATGATGAGGGTGACGTCACGACCGGTCCCGCGCGCGTCCAGGTGGCGGCGGGCGCGGGCCAGCGCGGGGATCGTCGGCACCGAGATGTTGTTCCGGAAGATCTCGGGGGCCGCGCCGGTGGCCCCGCCGCGCCCGTCCAGGATGATGTAGTCGACGCCCGCGTCCAGCGCGAAGTCGACGTCGTCCTCGATGTGCTGGGCCGACATCTTGAACCCGATGGGGATGCCGCCGGTCTCGGCGCGCACCTCGTCGGCGAAGGCGCGGAAGTCGGCTGCGGTGACAAGGTCCGGGAACCGTGACGGACTGATCGCGGGGGCGCCCGGCTTGAGGCCTCGCACCTGCGCGATCCTGCCCGTCACCTTGGTCCCGGGCAGGTGTCCGCCCGTGCCCGTCTTCGCCCCCTGTCCCCCCTTGAAGTGGAAGGCCTGCGAGAGGCGCGCCTTCTCCATCGACCACCCGAACCGGGCCGACGCCAGCTCGTAGAGGTAGCGGGAGTTGCTCTGCTGTTCCTCCGGCAACATGCCTCCCTCGCCCGAGCAGATGCCGGGGCCGGCCATCTCGGCCCCATTGGCGAGCGCCAGCTTGGCCTCTTCGCTCAGGGCCCCGAAACTCATGTCGCTCACGAAGACGGGGATCTTCAGGCGCAGCGGCCGCTTCGCTCGGGGACCGATGACGAGCTCCGTGCCCACGGGGTCGTCGTCCGCGAGCGGGCGGGTGGCGAGCTGGCCCGTCAGGATCTGGATGTCGGCCCAGCGCGGGAGTTCCGTGAGCGGCACCCCCATCGCCGACACCACCCCGTGATGGCCGACCTTCTCGAGCCCGTTCCGCGCGAGTTCCCGGATGTAGTGGTTGTACGGCTCCTCGGGCGTGCCGTGGACGTCGGCGTAGAGGCCCAGGTACTCGTCGCGCCTGTAGGCCTGCGGGAACTTGTCGTGCCACTCCGCCACCTCGGCTTCGTCCACGAAGACCGCGTCCGCGTCCGGGTCGATCCACGCACCGAACTTGTGCAGCGCCTCTTCCGGGTTGTAGGAGCTGACGCCGGTGTCGTATCGGTAGTCCCAGTTGTGCACGCCGCAGATGAGGTCGTCGCCGCGGATGTGGCCGTCGGAGAGCAGGGCGCCCCGGTGCAGGCAGCGGCCGAAGAGGACCGACACCTGGTCGTCGTAGCGGACGACGACGAGGTCCACGTTGGCGACGAGGGCATAGGCGGGACTGCGGTCTGCGAGTTCGCTCCAGGTGGCGACCTTGACGGCGTTTGCGGCTGTTGTTCCAGCGGTCATGGTGCGTGTTTCCGCTTGCTCGGGACGAGGGGTTAGGGTATCGGATAGTAGTCTCGTGGGAACCGATCGTTCCAGGGTTCGGTGCGGGGGGAGCGTCCCGCGTATTCCTCGCAGTGCCGGGGGGCGGGCGGGGGAACCGGGGCGACCGGAGCTACGTTCGCAACAGGGCCGCCCCGTATTCCCTATGTTCTGACCGAGTCCGTCACTGGTCCTGCTCACGCCCCATCAGCCCCGCCTCCAGAGCGAAGCGCACGAGTTCCGGGCGCCTGGTCAGGCCCAGCTTGTTCCGGGCACGGGCAAGGTAGCCCTCCACGGTCTTGGGGCTGAGGAACACCTGCCTGCCCGTCTCGCTGGCCGTGAAGCCCCTCGCGTACAACGTGACCACGGCGAGCTCGCGCGGCGACAGCACTCCGGGCCCGGGGGTGTCGCGCGAGGCGCTCGGCGCCTTCCGCCGGGCGAGGAGAAAGGTCGCCCTCCTGGGCAGATAGGAGTGGCCGCGAATGAGCGCCTGCACGGCCCCCGTGATATCCCTGTTCGTGGCGGACTTGCTCAGAAAGCCGGCCGCTCCGGCGTCCAGGGCCGCTTCGAGATATTCCTCGTCGTCGTGGACGGTGAAGACCAGAACCCGCGTTGCAGGTCCCAGCGCGGTGATGGCCCTGATCGCCCGGATTCCATCCATCCCGGGGACTCCCAGTTCCATGATCACGATGTCCGGCTCCAGAGCCCGGACCCGTTCGACCGCTTCCTCGCCCGAAGATGCTTCGCCCACCACGTCCACCCGGTCGTTGGACTCCAGAACCGCCTTCAGACCGGCACGCACCACCTTGTGGTCATCGGCGAGCAGCACCTTCACCACCCTTCGGAACTCCTCCTTCGCGCCCATTCCGCGCTCGCCGCGGGCACGATCCGGCTCGAGCGACGGTTCACTCTTCCGGTGAGGCGTCGAGGCTGGTGGTGCCGGAATAGTGCCGCCCCAATCCAGGGTCGGCATTGCTCCGGACACCCCTTCGCCCGGGGCTCGGCAGCCCGCGCCGGTGAACGAATGACGGTGATCAGGCATTTATGCACCCTTTGTGAATCGCGTGCCGGTGTTCTCGACGAGTTGCTTGAATTGAAGGTTACGACCATCAACACTGAACGGGCGAAAACCGTGTGTCAAGTGGTAAGAGTTTCCAAAATGCGAGTGTGCATAACATTCAACACATACGTGAATGCACTATTGTATACGCTGGTGCGCACACTTATGTGGCATTGGCCTTCTGCATGGTCACCTATGTCGTGGAATCACATGCACTTACGGGACCATTGCTGATGCGGTGGTTGTGACTTTCGGAACCGTATACACAGGCCCGGTCGTCTTGTCCCCGGGACCCGCTACTCCCGGCAAGGGCGCGTTCCCGCCTCAACCCTCCAGATCGACGAGCGGCGCCGAATACTCCCCCGAGAAGCACGCCGAGCAAAACGGCCCCCCCTCCGCCACCGCCTCCACCAGGCCGTCCAGCGAGAGGTACCCGAGCGAGTCCACCCCCAGATCGGCGGCGATCTCGTCCACGGTCATCCTGGACCCCATGAGCTCCTCCTTCGAGGGCATGTCGATCCCGTAGTAGCACGGGAACCGCACCGGCGGGCTGGCCACGCGGAAGTGCACCTCCGCCGCCCCCGCGCCCCGGATGAACTTGACCAGACTGGTGGACGTCGTCCCCCTCACGATCGAATCGTCCACCACCACCACGCGCTGGCCCGCGAGCACCTCGCGCACGGGGTTGTACTTGATGCGGGCGCCGAAGTCGCGGTCGGCCTGGGAGGGGCGGATGAAGGTGCGGCCCACGTAGTGGTTGCGCAGCAGCCCGAGTTCGTACGGGATGCCGCTCTGCTCGCTGTAGCCCAGCGCCGCCGAGTTGGCGCTGTCGGGCACCGCGATCACGCAGTCGCCGTCGACGGGGTGTTCGCGGGCCAGTTGGCGGCCGAACGAGCGGCGGGCGCGGTCCACGCTCATCCCCCACAGGCTCGAATCGGGCCGCGCGAAGTAGACCAGCTCGAAGATGCAGGGCGCGGGGGTCTCCGGGTGCAGGCCGTGAAGGCTGTCGGCGCGGCCGCCCTTGAGGCGCAGCAGCTCGCCCGGCTCGATGTCGCGCACGAAGCGCGCCCCCATGATGTCCAGGGCGCAGGTCTCGCTGGCGACGATGTGGCCGCCGTCCAGCTCCCCGAGCACGAGCGGCCGGAAGCCGCGCGGGTCGCGCACCGCGTACATGGTGTCGCCGACGGTCACCACCAGGGCGTAGGCGCCCTCGACGAAGCTGAGCGCGTCGCGCAGCTGCGCCTCCACCGAGCGGTGGCGGGAGCGCGCGACCAGGTGCACGAAGAGCTCCGAGTCGGACGAGCTCTGGAAGATCGCGCCTTCGCCCACCAGCTGGCGCCGCATGTACTTGGCATTGGTCAGATTCCCGTTGTGGACGATGGCGAGATCGCCCTCGGCGTACCGGACCACGATCGGCTGCGCGTTGACCCGCTGCCCGCTGCCCGCGGTGGAGTAGCGCACGTGCCCGAGAGCGGTGCGGCCGGGCAGGGAGGCGATGCGCTCGGCGTCGAAGACGTCGGAGACGAGGCCGAGTTCCTTGTGGAGCTTGGTGCGGCCGCCGTTGGCCGCGCAGATGCCGGCGGCCTCCTGGCCGCGGTGCTGCAGCGCGTAGAGTCCCAGGAAGGCGAGTTCGGAGGCGTTCTCGACGTTGCTGATGCCGACGATGCCGCACTCCTCGCGGGGGCGGTCGTCGAGGAGGGGGAGACGGATGTCGGTGGGGCGTTTCATCCCGCCTCGCTCATGATGCCGGAGATGGTGCCGAAGTAGCGGTCGCGCAGCACGTCCAAGTCCAGCCGGAGGGCGGACGACCGGGTCTCGATCTCGAGTGGCGACTCGCCGTTCGTGACCGTGCCGATCCTCGCGCACGGGACGCCGTACTGCGATGCGATGCGGCACACGCGCTTCTCCTCCTCCGGTCCGCAGCTGACCACCACGCGCCCGTGATCCTCGCCGAAGAGGAGCGCCGTGTCGGGGAGGTCGTCCTCGAGGCGAACCGACGCCCCCACGGCGCGACCGGTGCGCGGGCGGCCCAGGCAGCTTTCCACCAATGTAGCCGCCAGGCCGCCGCTCGCCACGTCGTGGGCGGACCCGAGCAGCCGGAGTCCGGCCAGGGCCAGCAGGCAGCGCTGGAGCGAGCGTTCGGCCGGGAGGCTCACCTCCGGGGGCTCGCCGGCGACGATGCCGTGCACCGCGTAGAGGTACTCCGACCCGCCGAGCTCGCCCCTGTTGGTGCCGAGGAGGAAGATCGCGTCGCCCTCGTCGCGGAAGGAGTGCCGCACCACCGCGCCGACATCGTCGATGACGCCGACCATGCCGATGACCGGCGTCGGGTAGACGGCCTGGCCGTCGGTCTCGTTGTAGAAGGAGACGTTGCCGCCGGTGACGGGGGTCTCCAGGTAGGCGCAGGCGTCGCGCATCCCCAGCACCGCCTCGCGGAACTGGTGGCGGATGTGGGGCTTGAGGGGACTGCCGAAGTTGAGGCAGTTGGTGACGGCCATCGGCACGGCCCCGGTGCAGGCCACGTTGCGCGCGGCCTCGGCGACGGCGCCCATCGCGCCCTGGCGCGGGTTCAGGTAGGTGTGGCGGCCGTTGCAGTCGGTGGTGGCGGCGACGCCGCGGTTCGTGCCCGGCACCCGGAAGACGCCGGCGTCTCCTCCCGGCCGCTCGATCGAGTTGGCGCGCACCGTGGTGTCGTACTGCTCGTAGACCCACTGCTTGGAGGCCACGTTCGGGGAGCCGACGACGGCGAGGAAGGCGCTTTCCAGGCCGTTTGGGGGCCGCACATGGGGTGAGATGTCCGTCCTGCGCAGCTCGCGTATCTCCGGCGACTCCTCCCCCGGGCGCTCGTAGGTGGGACAGCCCCGGGTGAGGGGAAGGGCGGGGATGTCGGCCACGGCCACGCCGTCCTCCAGGACCCGGAAGGTCCCGGTCGCCGTGACCTGTCCGATCGTCTCGGCCTCGAGTTCCCACTTCTCCAGGATCTCCCGCACGGCGTCCTCGCGCCCCGCCTCCGCCACCACCAGCATCCGCTCCTGAGACTCCGAAAGCAGGATCTCGTACGGCGTCATCCCCTGCTCGCGCACCGGCACGCGCGCCACGTCCATCACGACCCCCGTCCCCGACCGCCCCGCCATCTCCGCCCCGCTCGAGGTCAGCCCCGCGGCGCCCATGTCCTGGATCCCCACGATGTGCCCGCTCGCGATCAGCTCCAGCGACGCCTCGAGGAGCAGCTTCTCGGTGAAGGGGTCGCCCACCTGGACCTGCGGCCGGCTGGCCTCGTCGTCCCCCTCGGAGAGCTCCTCCGACGCGAAGGTCGCGCCGTGGATCCCGTCGCGTCCCGTGCGCGCTCCCACCGCCATGAGCGTGTTGCCGACGCCCTCGGCGGTGCCCCGGATCAGCTCCTCGCGGCGCATGAGACCCAGGCACATGGCGTTGACGATCGGGTTGTCCTCGTAGCCCTTGTCGAAGTACACCTCGCCGCCGGTCGAAGGGATGCCGACGCAGTTGCCGTAGTCCCCGATCCCCTTGACCACGCCCGAGAAGAGGTAGCGGACCCGGGGGCGGTCGAGATCGCCGAAGTGGAGCGAGTTGAGGGTGGCGACGGGGCGCGCGCCCATTGTGAAGACGTCGCGCAGGATGCCGCCGATCCCGGTCGCGGCTCCCTGGTAGGGCTCGACCGCCGAGGGGTGGTTGTGCGACTCGATCTTGAAGGCCAGCGCCCAGCCGCCGCCCACGTCGATCACGCCGGCGTTTTCGCCGGGTCCCTGGATGACCCAGGGGGCCTGGGTGGGGAGAAGGCGGAGCAGGCGCTTCGAGTTCTTGTAGCCGCAGTGTTCGGACCACATGGCCGAGAAGACGCCCAGTTCGGTGAAGGTGGGCTCGCGGCCCATGATGCGCAGGATCCGGTCGTACTCGCCGGGGGAGAGGCCGTGTTCGGCGACCAGCTCGGGTGTGATGGGGGGGTCGCCGGGGCGGGGGAGGGGGAATTCGCCGTTGGCGGAGGCGGCCGGTTGGGTGGTGCCGTTGCCGGGGCTGCGGCGGTCATCCGTCATCAGGCCACCTCCGATCGCGCGGTGGCGGTTGCGGCGACCGCGGTCCCCACCAGCGACTCGAAGAGCGCCAGCCCGTCCACGGAGCCCAGCACCTCCTCGATGGCGCGGTCGGGGTGCGGCATCATGCCGAGCACGTTGCCCCGGGCGTTGACGATGCCCGCGATGTGGTTCAGCGAGCCGTTGGGATTGGCTTCCCGCGTCACGTCGCCCAGGGGGTCGCAATAGCGGAAAACGACGCGCCCGGCCGCCTCGAGTTCGGCCAGCGTGGCGGAGTCGGCGTAGTAGTTGCCGTCGGCGTGCGAGAGCGGCATGCGGATGACCTGGCCCTCGCCGTACCGGCGCGTGTACGGCGTGTCCGCCCGCTCCACGCGCAGCCGGCAGTCGTGGGACTGGAAGCGCAGCGACCGGTTGCGCAGCAGCGCTCCGGGCAGGAGCCCGGCCTCACAGAGCACCTGAAAGCCGTTGCAGATTCCCGCGACGAGTCCCCCCTCGCGGGCGAAGCCGATGACCGCGTCCATGATCGGGCTGAAGCGGGCGATCGCGCCGGGCCGGAGGTAGTCGCCGTGGGCGAATCCGCCGGGGACGATGACCGCTTCCGCGTCGCCCAGCGACCGCTCCCGGTGCCACACGAAGCGCGGCGAGCCGCCGGCCAGCTCCACCGACCGGTGGCAGTCCTGGTCGCAGTTGGACCCCGGAAAGGTGATGACGGCAACCTTCATCGCCGCACCCCCGCGGTCACGCGGAAATCCTCGGTCACGGGGTTGGCCAGCAGTTTGCGGCAGGCCTCCTCGATGCGCTCCGTCGCCTCCTCCGCCGAGCCGGCCGCGACTTCAAGGTAGATCGCCTTGCCGACGCGGACATCTTCGACGGTGTCGTATCCCAGCGAGGCGAGGGCGTGATGGATCGCCTTGCCCTGCGGGTCCAGGAGGCCCGGCCGGGGGGTGACCAGGACCTCGACTGTGAATCGGCTCAAGAAGTGTTCTCCTTCCAGTCGTCCAAGGTGGGTTCGCGGGTGAGTTCGTGGTAGTCCAGCTCGCGGGGCTCCACGTCGCCGTCGGATGGCTCGCGGGTGTCGAGCAGGGGGTCGCGCTCCGGCAGTCGCTCCAACAGGCCCAGGAAGACCGACCTGAGGAGTCCCCACAGCGTGTAGCCGACCAGGAAGGGGAAGAAGCCGTACGCGGGAAACAGGAGCAGGGCCGTGACGGTCACCGCCACCAGCGATGTCCTGACCACTCCCCTCCGGCTCCTCAGGTCGATGCGCGGAAACTTCGCGTAGGGCACATGGCTCAGCATCAGGATCGAGATCAGCACCATCGCGATGACCATGATGCGGGTCCAGTTCAGGTCCCCCAGGTACTGCTGGAAGAAGACCGTCTGCGAGAACGGGTAGTGGGTCGCCAGGATCATTCCCGCGGCGGTGGTCGGCAGGCCGTGGAAGTGGCGCCTGGCCTCGCCGCCCTGTTCGACGTTGAAGCGCGCGAGGCGAACCACGACGGCCGTGACGTAGACGAACCCGATCACCCAGCTCCAATCCGCGCCCGTGAAATACAGGAGTATCATGATGAGCGCCGGCGCGACCCCGAACGAGATGGCGTCGGTGAGCGAGTCAAGTTCCGCGCCGAAGGCGGACCCGGTGCGGGTGAAGCGCGCGACCCTCCCGTCCAGCAGGTCCAGCGTGGCGGAGAACACGATGAACCAGCCCGCCCAGGCGAAGTCTCCCCGAAGCGCCGCCACGACGGCGTAGAGCCCGAAGAAGAGGTTCCCAATGGTGAAGGCCGACGGCAGGATGATGACGCCGCGGCGCAGGCGTCCGCGGGACGCGGTTCGGCGCAGCGGGCGTCTCACCGGGGGACTCCGGCGGCGGCCGGTCCCGGGACCGCCGCGGGCATCCGCGCCACAGGCGTCTCGCCGCCGCGCACGCGGTCTCCGGGCTGCACCGCCACCGGCCACTGCGCGGGCACGAACAGGTCCACGCGCGAACCGAAGCGGATGAGGCCGATGCGGTCGCCCCTGGCGACGGTGTCCCCCTCGCGCGGATACGTGGCGATGCGGCGCGCTACCAGACCGGCGATCTGGCGCACCAGCACCGGCCCCGATCCGGTGTCGATGCCGAGCGACGCTCGCTCGTTCCCGGTGCCGGCCTCCTCCCTCCACGCCGCGACGAATCGCCCCGGCCGGCGGGAGTAGCGGGCCACGCGGCCTCCCAGGGGGGCGCGCTGCACATGCACGTCGAAGATGCTCAGGAAGATGGTCACGCGGGTGGCGGTTCCGTCCATGAAGTCCTCGCCGTCGGCCGGCCCCACGCTGATGACCCTGCCGTCGGCGGGGGCGACTACGAGGCGCGGATCCTGCGGGGGGTGTCGTTCGGGGTCGCGGAAGAAGTATGCGACGAAGAGGGTGAGCGCCAGAAGAAGGGCGGGGGCGGCCGAGCGCATGCCCCATCCTCCGCTGCGGGCCCACACGGCGGCCAGCCCGGCCGCGGCCAGGCAGAGCAGGATGAAGGGGAGGCCTTCGCGGGCGAAGGGGAGGGTCACGGGGCGCCCTGCGGGGCAGCGGAGGAGGGTTGCCAGGTGCGTGGCGCCGAAGCGCCGGGCCCATCGTCGGCGGCGAACCGGGGCGGCTCGAAGTCGTCGAGAGCCGTGCCGGTGAGCCTGCGGAAAACGTCCCGGTAGCGCTGCGAGGTGGCCGCGACGACGTCGGGGGGCAGGGGAGGGGGCGGGTACCGCCGGTCCCAGTCCGGTAGTCCGTCCAAGTAGTCTCTTACCGGCTGCTTGTCAAGCGACGGCTGTCCCCTCCCCGGCGCGTAGCGCTCCCGAGGCCAGAAGCGGGACGAATCGGGGGTCAGCACCTCGTCGATCAGGAGCAGTTCGCCGTCCGGCGAGGTGCCGAACTCGAACTTGGTGTCGGCGAGGATGATGTCCGCCGCGGCCGCGGCCTTGCGGCCCCGCTCGTAGATGTCGAGGGAGCGCTCGCGAAGCCTTCCGGCCAGCTCCGCGCCCAGGAGTTCACCCACCCGGGCGAAGGTGATGTTCTCGTCGTGGCCCTCCCGGGCCTTCGTCGCCGGCGAATAGATCGCGGGAACCAGTGCGTCGCTCTCGACCAGGCCCGCGGGCAGCGGCTCGCCCGCCAGCGTCCCGGACTCCCGGTACTCCTTCCACGCGGAGCCGGACAGGTACCCGCGCACCACGCACTCGACGGGGAGGGGGTGCGTCCGGCGCACCAGGGTCGCCCGTCCCTCCCACGTCTCATGGCAGCCGGCCAGCTCGGGGACGGCGCGCCGGATCTCCTCCGGACGGACCGAGACCAGGTGGTGGGGGGTGTCGCGAAGGTGGGTGCCCAGCCACCAGGCCGTGAGCCGGGTGAGCACGCGGCCCTTGTCCGGCACGGGCTCGTTCATGACCACGTCGAACGCGCTGACGCGGTCGCTGGCGAGGAGGATGAGGAGGTCGGTGGCGGGGTGGGGGACGTGGCCGCCGCCGGTGTCCCCGGCGGGGACGGAAGCGTCGCCGCTTCCCGTGCCGCCCGGCACCGCGTAGATGTCCCGGACCTTGCCGCGGAAGAGGAGGGGAAGGGGGAGCGCGCCGCCACCTTGCCGGGTTCGCGGGGGGTGTGGTGTCAGGGTGGTCTCCCGTGCTCTCCGTGTTGGTGGCGGAGCCCTGCCCGCGGTTCCGGGCGGCGCGGCGCCACGTCGGCGGTGGTGACTACAATATAGCGGTGGAGACCCGCGAGGGCGTTTCCCGACCGGTCCCGGGGGCGTTCCGCGATGCAGGGGCGCTCGGCGATGCCCTTCACCGTCCCGGCCCAAGGGACTATTGTGCCCGTGTCATGATCAGGAATCCGTGGACAGACCCGCGCGAGCACCGTCACCGGCGCGCCGGGAAGGTCGCTTCCGACGGCGCCGGACGCATATTCGCCTGATGGCGGAACTCGACCTCCCCAGCGGCCCGGCCGAGCTCCTCGAAGCCGTTCGCAAGCCTCTCGGCGACCACCTTGGCGGAGAACACCACCTGCGGCTCGGCGGCGGCACCGCCCTTGCCGCCCGCTGGGGGCACCGCCACAGCACCGACCTGCATCTCTTCGTCGATCCCGAAGCCTACGCCAGGCTGTATGGCGACCCCGAACGGCTGCGCGGCAACATCGCACGCCACACCGGCGCCGTAGAGCAGTTCGGCGTCGGCCCCGGCTACACCCTCATCGCCGTCCCGGACGGCGAGGTCATCGTGCTCACCACCCGGTCCCTGACTCCCGGGCCCGTCTCCGGCGACTTCGTACGGGGCACACGCGTGGCCATCGAGACCAACGCCGAAATCCTGGCCAAGAAGCTGACGCATCGACTGTCCATCTATCACCTCTTCGTTCCACGCGACCTCTACGACATCGCCGTTGCCCGGCACCTCGATCCCGAAGCCCTCGACACCGCGCTCGCCACGATCCCCGCACCCAACCTCGATGACATCCGCAAGCAGCTCGGCCTTCTCGGCCCCGGCTGGGCCGCCGGTCACCATGAGCCCCTCCTGCAACCCACCTTTCCCAGGGACGCCGCCGACTCCGTTGCCGTCGTCCGGCGCGTCATCGGCCGCGCGCTGGGCGACACGAATCCGCCCCCACCGTCTCCCGACGCCCCTCCCTTCCGGTCGCGCTGATCCCATGCTCGACTTCGCCAAGGTCCGCGCATACTACTTCGACCCTCCTCCCGAAGACCCCGAGCGCATCCCCGCCCGTGAAGAACTCTACGCCCGCTACGAACGCGAGCGCTTCGAGGACTGCCTTCTCAGGGGCGGCGATCCCGAAGCCGAGGGTCTAGGCCCGCACGGCTCCCTCATCGGCGGCCCGGGCAAACCTCTCACCCTGTTCCACGGCTTTCCCGAACTCCGCGCCAGACTCCGTCCCCTGCCTCTCTCCTGGTTCGATCATTCCAGAGGCCGCACACCCATCATGCCGCCGGGCGGCCTCGAGGAGGCCCACGCCTTCTTCGCCTCGCTCTCCGGCGCCTACCTCGCGGGGATGCGCGACCGCCCTTCCGGCCCGCTTCTGCGCCGCCACCTTCGGTCGGCCGAACTCACCCGGCAGGCGCGATCCCGGGTCTGGCAGCTCTTCGCCGCCATCCAACCCTTCGACCTCCACCGCATCCTTCCCCGGGGCGCTGTTTCGCTCTACGAAGTCGCGCGCGTCATGCACGTCGCCGACATCCGCCGCGCCGACGTCACCAGCTGGATCAACCAGTTCGGCGTTCGGCCGACCCGGCCGGCGGGCTAGCTCCAGGATCCGAGGGTGGGGTTGGCGAAGTGCTTTCACTGGTCCACGCACACGGGCGCCCGACTCGACCTTCTCGTGCTCGCGGGGACGCGGCGCTACGGTTTCGAGGTGAAGCGCTCGGAGGCTCCGCGCCTGACCCGCTCCATGCGTTCGGCGCTGGAAACGCTCAGGCTCGACCGCCTCGATGTGATCCACGCGGGGACGGAGCGCTACCGGCTGGCCGAGAGCGTGCGGGCGCTGCCCGCGGTCGAGCTGGCGGGGGAGTTGCGGGCCGTGACCCGGCGATGGCCCGAAGGACCTTGACGAGGTCCGGAAGTCCGAGGATGGAGTCGGGCGACGGGCTTCCCGCCCGCGTCGGCATTGCGAATCCCCAACCAATACGAGTACGTTCGTACGTCGCTCGTCGTACGTGCCATTGTCAGGTCATGCGGCGACCGACGAGACGCCCGGCGCTTCTCGTGGGGGACATCCACCGATCCGCTCGGCGCGTCCGATCCCATAGCGCCAACCCTTGGCTTCCACCGAAACAGGAGTCTTAAACGATGTCCATCAGCCCCATCGCCGCCACCGGCCTCTTCCTGCTCGCCGTCACCCTGCCCGCCCCACGCTCCCTGACGGCCCAGGAAGTCATCGACCTCCCGGGGAGCGATCAACGCCTCGACGCCGGTTTCGAGGAACTCTTCAGCGTCGGTGTGCTGGACGGCGAGGACTGGGAGATGCTCGGCACCGTCACGCACGTCGCGTTCGATCGGGACGGGAACCTCTACATCGTCGACGGCCTCGGAGGAATGTCGATCGGGGGAGGTGCGCGCGTGGTCATGCCGGGTTCGGACGGGATGCGCGTGCTGGTCTTCGACGCGTCCGGCAACTTCCTGCGCCAGTTCGGCTCAGCAGGCGAAGGACCCGGGGAGTTCAACGTGCCGACCGGATTCGCGGTCACGCGCGACGGCACGACGATCGTCGCCGACGTGGGGCACGGCGCCTACCAGCTCTTCGGATCGGACGGCAGCTTCCTGCGCATGGTGCGGGGCAGTGAGGAAGACCGCCCGGGAGGGTTTTCGATGAGCCTGCTGGCCGATCCCCGCGGAGAAGCCTTGTTCACGGGGAACTTCGGAAACCGCCGCGCCCTGATCGGGGGAGGGGACGCGGGTCCGCCGACATCGCGCCCGATCACCCGGATCGGGCTGGGCGGCGAAGTGGCGCAAGCCGACACCGTCGTCGAAGCGTGGCTCCCTCCTCGCGCGGAGGCCGAAATCGAGCTTCCGGGGAATATCAGGATCGCCGGTGGCGGCAGGGCCGCGAGCGCCCTGAGCGGACTGAAGCAACCTCTGGTCTTCGAGCCCCCGCTCCTGGCGGGCGTTCTTCCGGACGGGGAGCATCGTGCACTCCGACTCCTCCGCCTATGAGCTGAAGGTCACACCGCCGGGGGCCGGAGGGGTGGCGCGGATCATGCGGCGTCCGTTGCGGCCCGAGCCGGTCACGCCCAAGGTCGAGAAGGACCATGTGAGGGAGCAGGAGGCCCGTGGCGGCGGCCGCGGCCGCGTAGGCATGGTGATCGCGTCCACGACAGGTGGCGCGAATGCCCCCGCTTCCAGCGAGTCGTTCTCCTTCGACCTCCCCGAGCCGGAGTTCTTCCCCGAAATCCCGATCCTGCGCACCCTCTTCACCACCTGGGAAGGCCGCATCTGGGTGCGGAGACGCGGCGGCGAGCCGGACAGCGACGGTCCCATCGACGTCGTGACCGGCGACGGGCGCTACGTGGGCACCTTCCCGGCGGACGCCGTCGAGATGCCCGATGCCTTCGGGCCGAACGGCATGGCCGCGTTCATCGAGCGCGACGAGCTCGATGTCGCACGGGTGGTGGTGCGGAGACTGCCTGCGGCGGTGCGGTGAGCGGGGTCGGGGGGGCGGTGACTTGAACCAGCCGGCGATCTGGTCTCCGAAACCTGCATGAATTCTTGGTCGTGGGTAGAAATACCGCTATTTTACCCACATGTACCGAAGAAGTCTCGCCAAAATCCTCCGTGCCAACCAGCGGAGCGTCCTGGTGCTCGGCCCGAGGCAGGTCGGCAAGTCCACCCTGCTGTCCTCCCTGAAACCCGATCTCTCGCTGAATCTTGCCAACCCGCGGGTGTTTCGGGACTTCGTCGGCCATCCCGAACGGCTTGAACGCGAACTCCGGGCCGCCCGACCCGAAGTGCGCACGGTTTTCCTGGACGAGGTCCAGCGAGTCCCGGCCCTTCTCGATGTGGTGCAGCTCTTCCTGGACGAGCACCCGGGCCGGTTCCGGTTTCTCCTGTCGGGATCCAGCGCCCGCAAGCTGAGGCGCGGACAGGCCAACCTCCTGCCGGGAAGGATCCACGTCCACCAGATGCACCCGCTCCTCGCGTGCGAACTGGGGGCGGACTTCGACCTGGACCGGGCGCTTGCGCACGGAACGCTGCCGGGAATCCACTCGGAAGGGGACGGTGCCCTGCGCGCCGCCGATCTCCGAAGCTACGCGGACACCTACCTGCGAGAGGAAATCCAGGCCGAGGCGCTCGTGCGGAACCTTGGGGGCTTCTCACGCCTGCTGGACCTCATGGCCGCCTCTTCGGGCCGGATCCTCAACGTCCAGGCGATGTGCAGGCAGGCCGGACTCTGGTCTTCCCAGGCGAGCGGCGCCAACTGCTCGACGGGGTCGAGGTGCTGCCGCTGGCCGATTTTCTGGAGGAGCTTCCCGGGTAGGGGACGGGTCCGCGGCCGTCACCCCATCACCCGCTTCAGATACCGGTCGAACAACGGCACGGTGAAGGCGGTGTCACCATGGGCCGGACTGTAGATTCAACAGGACGGTCTTCCCCACGCCGTGCAGCCCGACCATCCGATGTACCAGTCGGTCGAGGATCAGGGTTCCATGTCCTCCCGGAACCTCAGCTTGGCGATTTGCCACGGCGGGAAGTCCTTGTTGAGGAGCAGGTAGAGATGACGCCGTCCGCCCGTCATCACGCGCGAACTCGCTGGCAGTGGGATATCCTCGTACAGCTTGGTCCCGGTGTGCCGATCGTAGATGTCGAGCGAGGAATGGACGGTGTACAGCGGTGGCATGGGTCTCGTATGGTCGGATCGGCCGTGGACGACGACGAGGCGGGAGCCCACCACGACTACGCGTTCAATCGTGTTGAGGTCCTCAAGCATCCTGGCCATCCTGAGCCCGTAGACACCGGGAGACAGGGCGCCCGGCTCGAACACGGGAACGGGACGAAAACTCGCCGCCGGGAAGCCGATCCGGCCAATCGAGTCTCCCGCGCCGTTGAAGATGGCGACAGGGTAGCGGAGGGAGGACGAAACGTAGATCGAGTCGCCCGCCACATCGAACGGGAAACCCGTCATGGGCGTCCAATACGGCCTTTCGATCGGCACGAAGGGGTACCTGAATGCGCTCCACGTCACCCCCTGTTCCGAAATGCGATGCAGTAACAGGGGACGCCGGTAGAACCGGGAGACATCCGTGGCCCGGTCGGCAGTCAAGCGCATGTGAACCAGCAGGTCCGGCCCGAGCGGCTCGATACCCCACGGAATGCCGGGAAGCTTCACCAGGGTGTCCGGCAACAGGTCGGCCGTGAGGTAGGTCAGTCCGGCCTGGCCGGACCCGATCACCGCGATCTTGCCTGAGGGTGTCTCGACTATGCCAAGTACTCTCCGAAACTCAAACGGACCATCACCGTATCGCCCGAACGCGGCCCGCAGCCGTCCTTGCCAATCGTAGGATCGGACCCTGGGAATCGACGCGTCCGAGACCAGGAAACCGTCATTTCGGCGTTCGAGGAAGGCGCCCGGCACCGCGATGGAGTCCGAAGGGTCCTCCTCCAGTTGGATGACGATGTCGGTGGCGAACACCTCGTCCAGAGTCGTTCGAACCGGCTAATGGGTGGGATCCGATCCGGCTCTGCAGGAAGAAACCGCCACCAGTGTCAGGATACTGAGACTGAGAGATGCCCGGCCAGCGGATGCAACTCCGGCAGCGGCCCGACAGGGGAAAAACCCCACCGAATCACCCGAAAATCGCCCGTAACCCACCGCAGGGTCCGAGTCTCTCGTCTTCGGCACACCCGTCGCGCTGGGCTTTGCCCGAGTGCTCGCTGTTGACTGTCACGGTTTGCGATTCCTGTCCGCCGGGCCGCAGGTAAGCCGGGGCTCCAGTAGGTGCAGGAACGGCACGCCCGCATCGGTTTCGTGGTACGCCACTACGTAGCTGGAACCTGCGGATCCGGAGCGTTCCAGATGATCCAAAGTCCCCGGTCATCGACCATTGCCGCGTAGTTCCGCCTTACCTGTGTTCGATTCGCAATAGGGAATCAGCGAGCCCTCGCCTAGCCATGTCTCTCAGGCCGGCCGCAGCTGCAGAATCCATACCGTCAAGTGCCTCATGCCCTCCCTCAGCAATGTCAGCAAGGACCTCCAGCAAATCGGGGGCGCGTATCACCGAGGCCAGCGTGATCGCCTGATCAATCACGAATCCTCCTTCCCACGTATTCGCAAAGCGCTTCGTCGCAGGGCCGCGATGCTCAAGATGCTGCAGCGCAACATTTCTGATGCTCGCACGCGCATCAACGGACAGGGTTTCGCCCCATCGCACTACAGCCTCGCTCAGCGCACGCAACGAACTAGTTATATCAGCCCAGGTGGCCTTTGGCGACCCGGCCCACTCTACCACATGAGGTATGATCTCTGGGCCGAGGTTCATCAATGCCTGCCGGACCCCTCCACCGGAACAGATCATCTGCACCAAAGCCGGAATGGCCGCGGAATCCCGTAGCGCTATCACATAGTGCAGAAGGTCCAAGGCCAACTCCGGGTGTCTGCCACCGGTCCCCGTGACGGTGCAGCCGTCCATGTGAAGCTTGGCTTCCCGGTCCAGTGCACTGATGAGCGCCGCCGACAGCCCAGGCGTCACGACGTAGCTTGGGGGAAATCTCCACCCGAGCTCGTCGTATGGATCGTAGGCCAGAGGCACATGGTCCAGCGCACGGGCGACTACATCGCGGTCGTAGCTCCTCAGGTCCCTTGCGACTTCTTCTTGGGAGCGCGCCGACCCGCGTTGGCCCGCTAGTGACGGAGCCGACACAAAGGTGATCACCGCCACCCCCCCAAGAATGAGCTGACAATAACAGATTCGCTTCATCATCAGTTAAATCTCCAATTCCAAGCCAAGTGATTGTGATAGCCGTCTGCCTTGGCGTAGTTGATGGATTCGGTTGCATTCGCTTTATTCGAACCCCACTGGTGGATACTATCCTTTAGGGCGTCCGTCCATCCCGTCGTCGTCCGGAAGTCTACCGCATGTCCAAAGATATGATGACTCGTGTTTCCGCCCGAATTCTTTATCTTCCTGTTCTGTACTGGGCAGCGGTAACCAGACGTGTACTCCAGTGAGATGTTGAAGCGGCTCTCGACGGTGGCGATGCCATTCGGTAGTGCCGGGATGATCAACCCGAATCCATCGTGGTATTGATGGTAGCCATTTGCACCGACACCGATAAGTTCAGCATGGTCTCTTTTGAATTTGGTGCACGGCCAGTTACCCCAGACGCCTGACAAATACTCTTTGGCCAATCTGTCTCTCGCGTCACCGCACTTCACTATCGTACAGCCTGCGCCGCCAACCTCCAGCGGTCCTCCCTCATCATCTATGTCACCAGTACCACCTCCGCAACCGCCTCCTCCTCCCTCCCACGGGTGTTCCCCCGGCCCGTAGTGCGTTACCGTGCACACAAAATAGTCGTCGTTGGAGTCTTCCTCGTTTCCTTCGTACATCCGCCTACAGCTGCACCCTGTCGTTCCACCGTCCATTTGAGGTGGGGGACATGCCCTCCAGCAGTCTTCTATTCCGTAACAGCCATAGCTCCCCCCAGGGGTACCCCCAGCCTGGAGGATGTCGGTCCGGAACGGCAGTGGTTTCAATCCGACCATCTCGTGGTATCCGCCTGGGCCATGCACGATGACAACCGACTCGTCCACGACCGGTCCCGATAGCCGGTCACATCCGGCTACACCAACGATCGCAGGCAGGGCTGCCAGCCGCGCGACCATTGGTAGTCTTAGGAACACGTGAGCTCTTGAGGCTGGCATGCTTGACTCCTCTAGGGTAGGGAAACGTGGGGCCGATTCGGGTCTTACTGCGACGACACCAAGAGTCTACAAGCCAGCCCTTGACCCGTAAAGGGGGAAAAACCCACCAATTCATGTGGGAAAAACCCACAAAAACACCCGAAAAACGCCCGAAGAGGCCCGAAATCCGCCTTTTTCCGAATCAAAGCCGAAACCCCTCACCTCAAACCCGCACCCCCCCACCCCCCACCCCCTCCCCATACCGCCCCAGCACCGGCGCCACCTGCTCGGCCACGAACCGGTCCACCTGCTCCGCCGCCCGCCCCACCAGCCCCTCCGGCCTCGCCATCGCCTCCAGCTCCTCGGCGCTCACCCCCAACCCCTCGTCCCCCGCGACCCGTTCGAACAGCGCGCCGTCCTCCCCCTCGGCCATGCGCCGCGCGGCCTCCAGCGCATGCCCCCGGATCCTCTCGTGCACCTCCTGCCGGTCCCCTCCCGCCCCCGCCGCCCCCATCATCACGGCCTCCATCACCATGAACGGCAGGTGCACGGCCAGGTTGGCCGCCACGACCCCCTCGTTCACCCCGAGCCCCTCCGCCACGTTCGCCGCCAGCACGAGGATCGCGTCCGTCGCCATGTACGCGTCCGGCACCGCGAGCCGCTTGTTGGCCGAGTCGTCGAGCGTCCGTTCCAGCCATTGCGTCGCCGCCGTGTGCGCGGGGTCCGCGGCCAGTGCGATCACGTGGCGGGCCAGCGCGCAGATCCGCTCCGAGCGCATGGGGTTGCGCTTGTAGGGCATCGCCGAGGAGCCCACCTGTTCCTTTTCGAAGGGCTCCTCGAGCTCGCGGAGGTGGGAGAGCAGGCGGATATCGTGGGCCATCTTCGACGCCGAGGCCGCGACCCCGGCCAGGGTGGCCAGCAGCGCCTGGTCCACCTTGCGCGGATAGGTCTGGCCGGTGACCGGGTAGCAGTCGTCGAACCCGAGACTGCGGCAGACGGCCTTCTCCAGCGCGTCGACCCGGGCGTGATCGCCGTCGAAGAGCTGCAGGAACGACGCCTGGGTGCCGGTCGTCCCGCGCACCCCTCTCAGCCTGAGCGTCGCCAGCCGGTGCTCGATCTCCTCAAGGTCGAGGAGGAAGTCCTGGATCCAGAGCGTGGCCCGCTTCCCGACGGTCGTGGGCTGGGCCGGCTGGAAGTGGGTGTAGGCCAGGGTGGGGAGCGCGCGGTGCTCTTCGGCGAAGCGCGCGAGGGCCCGTACGGTCGCGACGACCCGGTCGCGCACCAGCGTCATCGCCTCGCGGTGCTGGATGAGGTCGGTGTTGTCGCCGACGAATGCGCTGGTGGCGCCGAGGTGCAGGATACCGCGCGCGGCCGGGGCCACGTCGCCGAAGAGGTGGATGTGCGCCATGACGTCGTGGCGGAAGCGGCGCTCGTAGGTGGCGGCCGCGTCGAGGTCGATGTCGTCCAGGCGGTCGCGCATCTGGCTGATCGCCTCGGCGGGGATGTCCAGCCCCAGGTCGCGCTGGGCCTCGGCCAGGGCGAGCCAGAGCCGCCGCCAGGTCCCGAAGCGGAAGGCGGGGGCGAAGACGCGCTCCATCTCGCGCGATACGTACCGCGCCGAGAGCGGGTGCGCGTAGCGGTCGGGTGCGGAGGCGGCCAATGCGTCTACTCCCTCCAGGTCAGCATTCCGGTGCGCACCAGGCGGCCGCCCCGCTCGAAGACGAGGACGAAGGGGCGGTTGGCACGCTGCGTCCGCCGGAGTTCCTCGGCCGCCTCGCGGGCCGTGCTCACGCGCCGGTTGTTGACACCCAGGAGCACGTCGCCGGTCGCAAGTCCCGTCATCTCGGACAGATGGTCGGAGATCGCGACGACCAGCGCGCCTTCCGGCGAATCCAACCCCCGCTCCGACTGGATGGCGGGCGTAACCGTTATGACCTCCAGGTCGCGCAGCAGTTCGACCCGTTCGGCGGTGACGGAGGGCAGCTGGGCGGCCTCCACGGTCACCGGCCCCATCCCCTCGACCGCCAGCTCGATCCGGTCGCCGGCGCGCAGATCCAGCATGGCGGCCGCGTAGTCGAGCGGCGTGGCCATGCCGCTGGTCCCGGCCCGCAGGAGCCTCCTTCCCGGCCGGATCCCGGCCTTCGCCGCCGGAGACCCAGGCGTCACCCGCGCGATGCGCACGCCCCGCGAGCGGCCGAAGTCGTCGGCCTCCACGGCGTCCACCTCGAACCCCAGCCAGGCGCGCCGCACGGCCCCGTGTTCGGCGAGGTCGCGGGCCACCTTGAGCGCGCGGTCGATGGGGATGGCGAAGCCGAGTCCCTCGCTGCCGCCCGAGCGCGACAGGATGGAGGCGTTGATCCCGATCACCTCGCCGAGGGCGTTGACGAGCGGGCCGCCCGAGTTGCCCGGGTTGATCGAGGCGTCGGTCTGGATCATGCCGAGGTGGAAGCCGTCGTCGTCGCCGCCGGGCACGATGTGGCGGCCCAGCGCGCTGACCACCCCGGCCGTGACCGAGGGCTCGTAGTTCGAGAGGAGGCCGCCGAAGGGGTTGCCGATCGCGACCGTCCACTCGCCGATCAGCAGGTTCGAGGCCGTGCCGAGGGGGGCGACGGGGAGGTCCGCGGCGTTCTCCAGCGCGAGGACCGCGATGTCGGTGGCCGGGTCCGATCCGACCAGCCGGGCCTCGAAGTCGCGGGCGTCGGGGAGGGTGACGAGGATGCGGGTCGCGCCGTCGACCACGTGGTGGTTGGTGAGCACCGTGCCGCCCGCGTCGATGACGAAGCCGGAGCCGAGGCCCTGGGTCTCGCGGAAGGGCAGGTAGTAGGGGTCGAAGAAGAAGGGGCGCCGCCGAACCTGTTCGCGCCGCAGCACCGAGATGGTGACCACGGCGGGGGCGACGGTGCGGGCCGCGCGCACGATGGCTGTGGTGCGGCTGGCGGTGACCTGCGCCGAGGGGTCGGCGTCGCCGGGGAAGGCGGGGGAGGTGGCGGGCGGCGACCCGCCGGAAGCCTGTTCGCCGAAACCGGTGGCGTTCGCCCGGTATGCCCGCAGGCCGCCGGCGCTTTCCGCAGCGGCCTCGTCCCGGGTGACTTCCGACGCGTCGTCCACCCTGGGGGTCACCTTGCACCCGTTCAGAGAAAGGACCATCCCGGCTGCGAGGGCCAGGAATGTCAACTCGGGATTACATGTTGTAAACTGTGATTTACATGTCATGATGTCAGGCCACGCGGCGCAGCAACTCTCCGTTTCCGCAACCGGCCCAACCCATCTGCTGCACGGTGCGAATCTCGAACGAACCCGGAAACGAAGACGCGAGCCGCCTCGGCGTCGATTCGTCAAGCAACACTCTCATCGCCCACAAGTGCCGTCGTGGCGCGCGCAAGCAGTTCGACGGCCTGCTCTCTAGTGACCGTCGGGTAGTCGTCGAGGAACTCGTCAAGCCGGTCGCCGGCTTCAAGATGCTCCATCAGTATCCTCACCGGGACCCGCGTGCCGCTGAACACGGGAGTTCCGCCCAGGATGTCCGGGTTCCTGTCAATCAGCTTGTCCGTCACGATTGTCTCCGTCGATGATCCTTGGCTTCCAGAGTCGGCGGTCTCTCGTCCCGTCGCCGGGTGCCCAGTCCAACGATAGCTCGAATTCGCGTATCTCGTCGGCCAGCTACGTATCATGATCGTACTCCACCCGGGTCAGGAACAGCCCCGACGGAGGCGCGGGCCGAGAAGTTACCAGCTTCGCGTCTCCGTGCAGTAACAGGGCCATCTCCTCCTCCTTCCGGCGGCCAAGGGCGATGTCCACCATGGTTCCCACCAAATATCGCACCATCCGGTGGAGAAAGCGGTTGGCGGTGATCGCAAAGACCGCGCCCAGGTCGTTCCAGGGGCTCCAGCGGGCGCTCGACACGCGGCAGACGTACCCCCGTTGCGGCTGTCCCGACTTCGCGAAGGCGCGGAACTCGTGCTCGCCGGGAAGAAGGTGGGCGGCGCGCGCGGCGGCGTCCAGGTCGAGGGGGCGGCAAAGGGGCCAGCACCAGCGGCGGTGGAAGGGGGACGCGGCGCCCGGTGCCGTGCCGATCCGGTACTCGTAGGTGCGTGCGACCGCGTCGATGCGCGGGTGGAAGCTCTCGGGGACCGCCTCGATGTCCCGCACCCAGATCGTGTCGGGAAGCAGTGCGTTGAGCGAGCGCGCCAGCTCCCGGGCGGTCCAGCGCGCGGGCATGGTGACCGCGGCGATCTGGCCGGTGGCGTGCACGCCGGTGTCGGTGCGGCCGGAGCCGACCACGGTTCGGTGTTCGCCGGTCAACCGGGACACCGCGTTCTCGATCGCTCCCTGGACGGTGGGTTTGCCGGGCTGGACCTGCCAGCCGCGGAAGGCGCCGCCGTCGTAGTGGAGGGTGAGTCTGAAGCGGGTTTCGGGGTCGCTCATGTCCCGCAAGCTACGGGAGCTTGCGGAGTGGCGCAGCGGTCAAACCGCCTTCACAGCCGGAGGAAACCAACGTTCAGGGCGAACTCCACCAGTTCAGCTTTAGGGAATCGTTCCCGCCTCTAGCGACCTCGCGGGTCAGAGGACGGCGGAACCAGGCGCAACCCGAGAATACTCCGCGGCTCCTGCGGGTCTCGGGAGAAGCCCCACACATGGTCACCAAAGGCGTCGTCGAACGCGAAGGACGTGGGCAGGAGGACTCGCCGCGGCTCGGAATCGGCGTCGTCCCTGCGAATCACGTACCAGACGGCCCCGTGGTCGTCGCCCTCGCGCGTCCTGAGCCAGACTTCGCCCGAAGCGGTCGCTACCACGTTGGAGACGACCGGCAGGTGGCTAGGGAGATGAATGGCTTCCTCGACGGTGGTTCGGAGTTGAGCCGCGGTCAGACCGTAGCTCTCCGCCTGGGCCCGCAGGTCCTCCACCTTTTCGGCGATTGTGCTCTCCGCTAGCTCGGGACTCAGGGGAATTGCCGGCAACGACAGGCGCCGGTGCCACGCCGTGTCCCCCGACGCCAGAATCTCGAAGACCTCGGCGACACCCGGTGGCCCGCTCCTGCGCACGACGCCGATGCTGCCGGCCTCCGGGTCCGTCCACCAAATATCGTCGTCCGCGAAGGGCTGGGCGGAATACGAGGTCTCAAAGGGCTGACGCGGAACACTCCGATCACCAAGGGTGATGGAGACCCAGAGGTTACGCTTGTCGAGCAAGGCGATCGTGTCGGGTGCCAGCCCTCCGTCCCCGTCCGCCAAACGAATCACGGCTTGCCACCCGGAGTGGTCGATCGGACGGCCGGCCAGTCCAAGGAACCCGCCGCCGGCCAAGGGGAGGGGGGATTCGAGTCCTCTGGGCAATACCAATGTCTCGCCGGGGCTCCCGCCGCCGTGGGAATACCATGCCGCGCGACTCCGGTGTCTCACCAGGAAGCCGGCGACTCCTGCTGCCCGCACACCCCAGACCGGGCCCAGGTCGTCGGGGAAGTCATCCGGTCCCATCTTCAACACGAGGTTCCCGTTCGGTGAGTAGGCCAGAATCCTCCAGACCATTGTCGTGTAGTCGACTTGCTCGGCGTCCCAAACGACGATGCGCGCTCCGTCCGGGCTCACCAGCAGACGGGACCCCCGGCCGAATCCGCTGTCGGCATCTCCCGGCGCGTCGATCTGGAATCCCGGTTCAGTGGTCCAGGACTGGGCGGCAGCCGTCCCGGTTTCACTCACAGCCTCCGCAACGGCGGCGAATGCCGGGAGCAGCAGCAGTCCGTGGAAGAAACCATCGCGCAACCTCCGGATGCGGCGAGCTGCCGCTCCGGCAACGTGCATTGCAGGAGCGGGGGTTGAACGCGCCGTCAGCGGCTGCGGGTGCTTCGGTTTTCCGCTCATTTCCACCTCTACCGGCGTTCTGGCGACTCCTTCGCCGCCGCGAGAGGCACGAGCCGCCGACCCACGACGTATTGAACCCCGAGTTCATCCCTGCGGACTCCCCACACATGGGTCTCGGTGGCGTCCGTCAACGTGAAACCGGGAGGTAACAACACCTTGCGCAACCAAGACGCCGTGCTGTCCCTGGATACGGCGTACCACAGGCCATGCGAATCCACCCCTTTGATGGCCCTGAACCATATCTCGCCCGAAGCGGTTCCGCGGACCATGCGCGCGCCGGGGAGGGGGTTCGGGATATACACGGCCTCCTCGATCGCGGCGCGCAGGGCGCGATAGGGAGGAGACGATCCTGGGGGAACCCATTTTGAATACTGCTGCGCGAGGTCATCGATGAAGGACTCGAGCTGATCCTGCTCCATCGTTACCGGGGATGTCGCGACACGCCGCTGCAATACCGTGTCTCCGTCAGCGTTGATCTCCACCAGTTCCACCAGCCCACCCCCCAGATTCCGCCGGAGTACGACCACGGTGCCCAGGACGGGTTCGAAGAACGTCAGATCGTAGTCTCCGTAGATCTGCCCTCCGTGTATTCCCATGACCGAAAGGTTGCGGTTGCGGATGTCCCGCATGGCGATCGTGTCCATGCGCCACCGCCCACCTTCCGCCGCCAGTCGGAAGACCGGTGCCATTTCGATCGGGTCGTCTCCCTCCAACCCCCTGAGCGCGGCGGGCGGTATGCTGGGGGTCGCGAGGACCGAACCGTCCTCTAGCAATGCCTCCGGACTCAGACCGAACCCGCGAAAACTCAATGAAGGCGGCGGGAAGGGAGTCGTGCCCAGCAATTCTCCCGCATGCGAGAAAGAGGTGAATCGCACGGCGTCGATTACATAGAACTCCTCGCGGTGGACGCCGACGGACATCGTCCACGAGAACTCCCCGGGGCCCTCGCCGGGCCCGCCCACCTGGGCGACCAGCCTTCCGCCGGGTGTCCAGATCGTGACCCTGAAATCCAAGGGCTCGGTCACCAGCAAGAGGCTGTCCCCGATCAACTGTACGGTGTTGATGATGCCGAAGGCGGCCGGGCCGGTTCCGGTCGGACCCTCGCCGATCTCGAATTCGGGATGGGAGATCCACGTGTCGCCGATGTCCTGTTGCCGAGCGGCCAGATCGGGGGCGGCGACGCAGAGCCCCGAGGCCGCTACGGGAAGCCAGCGCAGAGGGTGTTTCATGCGGTTGGCGTTGATCATCGGAATCCTGCGTCCTCGCGATTCGCCGTGGCGGAAAGTCCTTGTTGAGGTGGGGAGGCGCAGGTAAGATAGCCGATCCCGATCGGGCTCGCGAGGACTGATAGCCGTCAGATTTCGGCTCTAGCGATCTCGCGGGTCAGAGGACGGCGGAACCAGGCGCAACCCGAGAATACTCCGCGGCTCCTGCGGGTCTCGGGAGAAGCCCCACACATGGTCACCAAAGGCGTCGTCGAACGCGAAGGACGTGGGCAGGAGGACTCGCCGCGGCTCGGAATCGGCGTCGTCCCTGCGAATCACGTACCAGACGGCCCCGTGGTCGTCGCCCTCGGGCGTCCTGAGCCAGACTTCGCCCGAAGCGGTCGCCGCCACGTCGGAGACGACCGGCAGGTGGCTCGGGAGACGAATGGCTTCCTTGACGATGCTTCGGAGTTGAGCCGCGGTCAGACCGTAGCTCTCGGCCTGGGCCCGCAGGCCCTCCACCTTTTCGGCGATTGTGCTCTCGGCGAGCTCGGGACTCAGGGGAATTGCCGGCACAATCCCCAGCGAGCCAGGATCGCCGGAGAAGTCGTCCGGTCCCATGTTCAACACGAGGTTCCCGTTCGGTGAGTAGACCAGAATCCTCCAGATCGTTGTCGTGTAGTCGACTGGCTCGGCGTCCCAAACGACGATTCTCGTTCCGTCCGGGCTCACCAGCAGACGGGACCCCCGGCCGAATCCGCTGTCGGCATCTCCCGGCGCGTAGATCCGGAATCCCGGTTCAGTGGTCCAGGACTGGGCGGCAGCCGCCCCGCCTTCCGACGACTCCCCTGCCGTCGCGAGAGGCACGAGCCGCCGACCCACGACGTATTCGACCCCGAGCTCGCCCCTGCGGACTCCCCACACATGGGTCTCCGTGGCGTCCCTCGCGCTGAAACCGGGAGGCAGCAGGACTTGGCGAAACGCGGATGTGGCATTGTCCCTGGGCACGGCATACCACACGCTGAACGAGTCTTCGCTTTCGAAGCCGTGGAACCATATTTCGCCCGAGGCGGTTCCGAGGACCTCGCGCGCGCCGGGGAGGGGGTCGGGGACATAGAGAGCATCCTCGAACGCGGCGCGTATGGCGCGGTGGGGAGAAGACGATACTGACGGTCGTGACAGCTGCTGCGTGTAACCATCGATGAAGGACGCGATCTGATCCCGCGTGAGAGTTGCCGGCGATGTCGGGACAATCCGCTGCAATACAGTGTCTCCGTCAGCGTTGATCTCCACCAGTTCCACCAGCCCACCGCCCAGATTACGCCGAAGTACGACCACGGTGCCCAGGACGGAGTCGAAATACGTGAGATCGAAGTCTCCAAAGGGCTGTGAAGTGTAAATTCCCCCGCCAGCCGCGGAGCGGCCCTCGGGGATTATCGAGAATTCGCGGTTGCGGATGTCCAGCATGGCAACCGTGTCCATCCGCCACTGCCCGCGCTCCTCGGACAGTCGGAACACCGGCAGCATTTCGATCGGGTCGTCTCCTGCGACTCCTCCCATCGCGGCGGGCGGTACTCGGGGAATCGCGAAGACCGAACCGTCCTCCAGCAGTGCCCGCGGCCCCAGCCCGAACCCGCGAAAACTCAACGAATGCGGCGGGAAAGGAGTCGTGCCCAGCAATTCTCCGGCATTCGAGAAAAAGGTGAATCGCCGAGCATCCCTCACGTGGAACTCCTCGCGGCGAACGTCGATGAACATCGTACGCGAGAACTCGCCGGGGCCTTCGCCGGGCCCGCCCACCTGGGAGATGAGTCTTCCGCCGGGCGTCCAGATGGTGGCCCTGAAATCCATGGGCTCGGCCACCAGCACGAGGCTGTCCCCAACAATCCGTACCGTGCTGATGATGCCGAAGGCGGCCGTACCGGTGCCGGTCGCGCCCTCGCCGATCTCGAATTCGGGATGGGAAACCCAGCGGTCGCCGAAGTCCTGTTGCCGAGCGGTCAGATCGGGGGCAGCGACGCAGAGCCCCAACGCCGATGCGGGAAGCCAGCGCAGAGGGTGCTTCATTCTTCTTTTTATGGCCTCATGGCCTATGAGTGGAGCCATCGCCGAAGCCGCCCAATCGGCCTTCGGCGAGCGGTCAACCCGACCGTACCATGAAGTCTAGGACCCACACAGGAGATGGAAAAGGGAAAAAGCCCATGTCGTGCGCCATCTTCGACTCCTAGGCAGCGACCCCGGCCAGGGTGGCCACCAGCGTCTGGTCCAGGGACCGGGACCCCTGGGCGGTTTGTCCTGACCAGCCTTTCCGCACTCACCTTGCCGTGATCGTGACCTCCAGCTTGGCCGCCAGAGGTTGGAGTGCGCTCCTGTCCCAATAGGATGCGAGAAAGTGGCCGTCCGGCGTGTCGTTCCACACTCGGTAGGCCTTCTGGGCGCGTGTCCTGGCCACGATCTCGCCGTCCGGGGTTACAATGACCCACAGGCTCGTGCTTGGATCGTCGGGATCCTCCGGGTACTCCAGAATCACATTGAGTATGTTGCCGTCCGACAACTCGCCGACATAGAAGGACTTGCTCCAGCGGGATGTGTAGGCAACCCAATCGCCGGGCCCGGGCTGTGGGACTATCGCCCGGTTTAGGAGCGCCGACGACAGGATACTCTCGTCCTCGACGACAACATGGCGGCCGTTTCCCTGCAGGTCCGCGTACCTGGTGATGCGAAACGGTGCCGCGTCGGACACCAGCACGCCCCCGTCCTCGGTGAGCGCAACGGGTCCGCCCGACGCGGATCGAACGACCTCCCAGTTGTCGTGGTCGGCGGCGGGGTGCCAACTGGCGAGATGCCGTTCATTCCGGTCGTAGTGATGGACGGCGTACCTTGCCAACTCGTGATCCTCCGAGAAACCGTAGCCGCCGCTCTGGAGAAATCCGCCACCGGGGGTCGGCTTGAAACCCCAGGTCCAGATTGATGACTGAGTTCGTACTCGTCTGAGGAACCGCTTGTCAGGGCCGAAGATCTCGTAGTTGCTGCTCGTCATGACCACGGCGCCTCCTCCTGGAAGCACATCGATTCGGTGTACGCGCTCCACCTCACCGGGGCCCTCGCCTTCCCGGAGTACCACGCGCACACTCGAACCATCGCCCGAGACCTCCGAGACCTCTGCAAGCCGCCTGTCTCCGACCCAGACCGTGCCATCGGGCCACTGCGCCATTCCTCCGATGGATGCGAAGCCGGATCGCCGGGAGTGGTCCACATCTCCCGTACGGAGATCTGAAGCGGGTACTCGCCATTCGTCTGGGCGGTCGCGGATCCGCCGCACGCGGCGACGGTCAGCAGACCGTAGAAGGCAGTCGGAATCCTCCGGGAGTGGGACATCTTTCTATTCCTGGATCTGGATGGTGGCCACGGGGTGTTGCTCTTCCAGTTGGAACAAGCCAGCGGCGCAAGCCAATGGAGTCATCGCCGAAGCCGCCCAATCGGCCTTCGGCGATCGGAACCTGTCAACGGTTGAGAGACACATTGCGGAATCAGTTTAGTGATCCGTC